>NZ_JBIARH010000010.1:100775-227646 GCF_042889785.1 Streptomyces sp. NPDC002476
GAAGGCGGTCGAGCCTGTCGAGATCGTCGAGCCCGTGGAGAACGGCGAGAGCATCGAGGAGGCGGCGCCCGAGGCGGTGGCCGAGCCCGAGCCCGCCGCCGCGCCGCGGGGACGTACTCGCCGCAGGGCGTCGGCTCCGGCCGGTTCCCCGCAGACCGCCCAGGCCGTCGCGGAGCCCGTATCCGTGGAGGAGCCCGTCGGGGTCACCGCCACGACCTCGGCCGACAACGTTCCGGGGGCGGAGGAGGAAGCGGAGACCGAGCCGCAGGCCGAGGCCGCGCCGCCCGCGCGCACCCGCCGTCGTGCCGTCCGCAAGGCGACCGCCCCGGCGGGCGCGCCGAAGGCCACCGGGCCCGCCGCCGGCACCGCCGAGAGCCTGTCCGAGCCCGTGGCCGCGACCTCGGCGGCCGAGAGCGCCGCCCAGGCCGAGCCCGCGGCCGAGGCACCGGCCGCCGAGGACGCCGCGCCGCTCGGCCGCCGTCGCCGCCGCGTCACTGCTTCCGCCGGCCGGCCCGAGTTCACGGGCAAGGACGAGGAGCCCGTACGCAAGAGCCGTCGCGCGACGCGTCCCGCCGTGGCCGTGTTCCAGGCCCCGGTCTTCACCGAGCCCATGTTCCAGACCCCGGAGACCGCGGCCGCCGCCGCTGCCGCTTCGCGCCACGTGGAGATCGAGGCCGAGGAGGAGGCCGCGACGGCCGAGGAGCAGCCCGCCACCGAGGCCGCGCCGTCGGCCGGTTCGCGCCGCCGTCGCCGCCGTCGCGGCGAGGCCGTCGAGCCCGAGCAGACCGCCCCCGCGGCGGAGGAGCCCGTCGAGGACGAGCACGAGCCGCAGGACGCGGGCGACGAAGAGCACGAGGCCGAGGCCGAGGGCGAGGAGACGGACGAGTACGGTGACCGGCCCACGCGCCGCCGCCGTCGCGGGGGCCGACGTCGTCGTCGTGGTGAGAACCACGAGGGCGAGGAGACCCCCGAGCAGCACGGCGAGGAGGCCGCTGCGGCCGACCAGGCCGAGGACGAGCGGGAACACGCCCAGGAGACCGAGGCTGAGGAGGAGGAGCACGAGGCGGCCGCCTCCGGCACGAGCAGCAGCCGCCGCCGTCGGCGCCGTCGCCGTCGCAGCGGGGACCTCGCCGCCGACGTCGAGGTCGGCGCGGACGACCCGGAGCGTACGGTCGTCAAGGTCCGCGAGCCCCGCAAGAAGGAGGAGCGGGAGCCGGGCACGGGCTTCGACGAGGTCCAGTCCATCAAGGGCTCGACCCGTATGGAGGCGAAGAAGCAGCGCCGCCGTGAGGGCCGTGAGCAGGGCCGCCGCCGCGTCCCGATCATCACCGAGGCCGAGTTCCTGGCCCGCCGTGAGGCCGTCGAGCGCGTGATGGTCGTCCGCCAGAACGGCGAGCGCACCCAGATCGGCGTCCTCGAGGACAACGTGCTCGTCGAGCACTACGTCAACAAGGAGCAGGCCACCAGCTACGTCGGCAACGTCTACCTGGGCAAGGTGCAGAATGTACTGCCGTCCATGGAGGCCGCCTTCGTCGACATCGGCAAGGGCCGCAACGCCGTCCTGTACGCCGGTGAGGTGAACTTCGAGGCACTCGGCATGGCTCACGGGCCGCGCCGCATCGAGACCGCGCTGAAGTCCGGTCAGTCCGTCCTCGTCCAGGTGACCAAGGACCCGATCGGTCACAAGGGCGCCCGCCTGACCAGCCAGGTCTCGCTGCCCGGCCGCTACCTGGTCTACGTGCCCGAGGGCTCGATGACCGGCATCAGCCGCAAGCTGCCCGACACCGAGCGGGCCCGGCTGAAGACCATTCTCAAGAAGATCGTCCCCGAGGACGCGGGCGTCATCGTCCGTACCGCCGCGGAGGGCGCGAGCGAGGACGAGCTGCGCCGCGACGTCGAACGGCTGCAGCAGCAGTGGGACGACATCCAGAAGAAGGCCAAGGGCACCAGCGGCTCCAACGCGCCGACGCTGCTCTACGGCGAGCCGGACATGACCGTCCGGGTCGTCCGCGACATCTTCAACGAGGACTTCTCCAAGGTCATCGTCAGCGGTGACGACGCGTGGGAGACCATCCACGGCTACGTCTCCCAGGTGGCGCCGGACCTGACGGAGCGCCTGTCGCGGTGGACCTCCGAGGTCGACATCTTCGCGACCTACCGGATCGACGAGCAGCTGATGAAGGCGCTGGACCGGAAGGTCTATCTGCCGAGCGGCGGCTCGCTGGTGATCGACAAGACCGAGGCGATGGTCGTGGTCGACGTCAACACCGGCAAGTTCACCGGTCAGGGCGGCAACCTCGAGGAGACCGTCACCAAGAACAACCTGGAGGCGGCCGAGGAGATCGTGCGCCAGCTGCGGCTGCGCGACCTCGGCGGCATCGTCGTCGTCGACTTCATCGACATGGTGCTGGAGTCCAACCGGGACCTGGTGCTGCGGCGCCTGCTGGAGTGCCTGGGACGCGACCGTACGAAGCACCAGGTCGCCGAGGTGACCTCGCTGGGCCTGGTCCAGATGACCCGCAAGCGGGTGGGACAGGGACTGCTGGAGTCGTTCTCCGAGTCCTGCGTCCACTGCAACGGGCGCGGTGTGATCGTGCACATGCCGCAGCCGGCCTCGATCGGCGGCGGCAACGGCAAGCGCTCCAAGAAGCGCGGTCGCGGCGGCGTGGGCCATGACCACGAGCACGGTCCCGAGCACGTCACGGAGGCACCGGCCGAAGCCGCGGCCGAGGCCGCCGTCGGGACCGGGACGGCGGCGGAGACCGAGACCGTTGCCGAGGTCGCTGCCGAGGTGGCCGCTCCCATGGCGCTGCCCGAGCCGGAGTTCGCCCCGGACGAGGAGCTGTACAGCAGCGCCGCCGAGGCCGAGGCGGCCGCGGCGCGCGGCCGAGGCCGGCGCCGTACGACCCGCAAGGCGACGGCACCGGCCGGGGCCCCGAAGGCCGCGAAGCTTCCCGTCGCCCCGGTGGCCGAGCCGGAACCGGAGCCGGTCGTGGTCGTGGAGGCCGGACCGGTGGCGGAGCCCGAGCCCGTCGCCGAGGCCCTGGTGGCGGCGGAGGCTCCCGCGGCCGAGGCCCCGAAGGGCCGTACGCGCCGACGGGCGACCCGTAAGGCGACCTCTCCGGCGGGCTCGCCGGCCTCGGCCGAGCCGGTCGAGGAAGTCGTGACTGTGGTCACCCCGGTCGATGCCGAGGCATCGGCGGCCGAGGCGGCACAGCCCGAGGCCGTAGTGGTGGAGACTGCCGTCGAGCCTGCTCCGCCGCGCGCCCGTCGCCGCGTGACCCGCAAGGTCACCGCCCCCGCGGGCTCGCCCGCGGGAGCGGACGCGGCGGAGGTCGTCGTGGTGACGGGCAGCGTCGTGGTGGAGCCCGAGGCCGTGCCGGCCGTGTCAGAGGAGCCCGCGACCGTGCCGGCCGAGGCACCGGAGAGCGTCGCCGAGACCTCGGACGGCGAGGCCCCGGAGGCCGAGGCTCCGGCCAGGAAGACGGCCCGCAAGGCGGTCAAGAAGGCCACGGCCAAGAAGGCGGCCACCAAGAAGACGGCTGCCAAGAAGACCACCACGGCCAAGAAGACCGCCGCGAAGAAGACGGTGGCCAAGAAGACGGTGGCCAAGAAGACGACGGCCAAGAAGACGACGGCGAAGAAGGCGGCGGCCAAGAAGACCGTCGCGGCCGAGCAGTCCTCGCAGCCGTCGGTGTCGGCCGACACGGAGAGCTGACCGTCGGACGAGCCGACCGTCGGATGACGCCGAAGAGGCGCGACCCCCTCACGAGGGCCGTGCCTCTTCGGCGCGTCCCGGCTCGGTGCGGATCACATGGACCGTGTCTCGAAAGCCCCAGCCTGAGCGAAACGCGGTATGAAAAGCCTGATAATGTGACGCGGCTGACGCCAGATATGTCATTCCTGAGAATGCTCATCGGCGCGTCGGTCAACTTCCGGCAGGACAGACCACCCTCCGAACCCCAAGTGCGCTGCCCTCGGGGGAAAGGGGTGATTTGAGCGCAATATATTGTCAACGAATCGGCCGTGCGCCGAGGCGGCGGAGCCTCAGCCGGCATTCGCGTGCCCTCGAACCTTCGCCGGTCACAGCTCTTGCGGTGTTCAAGGAGGATGTCCATGTCGAGCGACAACAGGGAGACCATCCCTGCTGCCCGACCGGCGATCGGTGACGAAGAGATCGAGGCCGTGGTACGCGTACTGCGCAGCGGTCGCGTCGTGCAGGGTCCGGAGGTCGCGGCCTTCGAGGAAGGCTTCTCCGAGCTGGTCGCCGGACGCCACTGCGTGGCGGTCAACTCCGGGACCTCCGCGCTCCATCTGTTGCTGCTCGCCCTCGGTATCGGCCCGGGCGACGAGGTCATCGTCCCGTCGTTCTCCTTCGCCGCCTCCGCCAACGCCGTCCGGCTGACCGGTGCCGACGCGGTCTTCGCCGACATCGAGCCCGGCAGCTTCGGCCTGGACCCGGCCGCCGTCGAGGCCGCCGTCACGCCGCGCACGGCGGCGATCATGCCGGTGCACCTGTACGGTCACCCGGCCGCGATGGACAAGCTCATGCCCATCGCGGAGAAGCACAAGCTCGCCGTGGTCGAGGACGCCTGCCAGGCGCACGCCGCGTCCCTGAACGGCACTCCGGTCGGCGCCTTCGGCTCCGGCGGCACATTCAGCTTCTACCCGACCAAGAACATGCACTCCCTCGAGGGCGGCATGATCACCACGGCCGACGCCGAAGTCGCGCGCACGCTCAGGCTGCTGCGCAACCAGGGCATGGAGCAGCGGTACGCCAACGAGATCGTCGGCGCCAACATGCGCATGACGGACGTGGCCGCCGCCGTAGGCCGCGTCCAGCTGACCAAGCTGGCCGGCTGGACCGAGCAGCGCCGCGCCAACGCCGCCTACCTCGACGCCCACATCACCGCCCCGAGCGTCACGACGCCGCCGGTCTCCGAGGGCGCCCGGCACGTCTACCACCAGTACACGATCCGGGTGCGGGGCGACCGCGACGCAGCGATGGCGAAGCTCACCGAGGCGGGCATCGGCAACGCCGTCTACTACCCGACCCCGATCCACCGGCTCAAGCCGTACTGGGAGCCGGACCAGAAGGCCGGCCGCACCTGGGACCTGCCGGAGACCGAGCGGGCCGCGGCCGAGGTCGTCTCGCTGCCCGTGCACCCGTCCCTCGGGGCGGACGACCTGGAGCGCATCGTCGCCGCCGTGAACGCGCTGGGGGAGAACCTGTGACCGCCGCGACACTGAGGGCCGGACTCATCGGCCTGGGCTCCATGGGCCGCCACCACGCACGCGTCCTCGCCGGACTCGAAGGCGTGGAGCTGGTCGGCGTCGTCGACCCGATGGGGGACAAGAACGGCTGGGCGCAGGGCGCCCCCGTGCTCTCCTCGGTCGACGAACTGATCGAGCTCGGAATCGACTACGCGGTCGTGGCCTGCCCGACCGCCCTGCACGAACCGGTCGGCCTCCAGCTCGCCGAGGCCGGGGTCTGCGCGCTGATCGAGAAGCCGGTCGCCGACACCGTCGAGGGCGCCCGCCGCCTCGTCGAGGCGTTCGAGACGCGCGGCCTGGTCGCCGGCGTCGGCCACATCGAACGCTGCAACCCGGCGCTCCGCTCGATGCGCGCCCGTCTGGAGGCCGGCGAGCTCGGCGACGTGTACCAGGTCGTCACCCGCCGTCAGGGCCCGTTCCCGCACCGCATCGCCGACGTCGGCGTGGTGAAGGACCTGGCCACCCACGACATCGACCTGACCGGCTGGGTGACCGGCCGCACCTACACGTCGATCGCCGCCCACACCGTCTCGAAGTCCGGCCGCCCGCACGAGGACATGGTCTCCGCCGTGGGCCGGCTCTCCGACGGCACCATGGTCAATCACCTGGTCAACTGGCTCAGCCCGCTCAAGGAACGCTTCACCTCCGTCACCGGCGAACGAGGCACCTTCATCGCCGACACCCTCACCGCGGACCTCACCTTCCACTCGAACGCGGCGGTGGCCACCGAATGGGAGGCCCTCCAGGCGTTCCGCGGGGTCTCCGAGGGCGACATGATCCGTTACGCCATACCGAAGCGTGAGCCGCTGCTCGTCGAGCACGAACTCTTCAGTGACGCCGTACGGGGCGTCTCCAAGGACATCTGTACCCTGCGGCAAGGGCTGCGGACCGTCGAGGTGGCGGCCGCGGTGCTGGAATCGGCCGCGAGCGGGGCGACCGTCAGCCTGGACACCAACAGCGCGATGAGCTGAATCCCCGGCAGCGGGCATACCGCTCATCTGATCGGACCGGCTTCGTGCTCCCAGGAACGCGAAGCCGGTACCGGCTCGTTTGTCTTGCACCGGAGGAAGAACAAAATGAAATCCCCTGCCCGTCGACCGCGGCTTGCCGTGATCGTCGCCAACGGCATCACGGGCGACTCGCGGGTCCAGAAGACAGCTGTGGCCGCTGCGCGTGACGGCTGGGACGTCACGCTGATCGGCAGGAGCGACACCAAGCGTGTCCAGCGGTCGAGGCTGGGTCCGATCGAGGTGATCCGTGTCCCCGTGGCCAAGGAGTACCTGAAGTCGGTGAAGTCGCGCAGGGCACATCCGCTGCGCGGCACCATGACCCAGTTCCGTCTCCAGGACCAGGCGGCGCTGGGCCGCTACCGTGTCTCCTACCAAGCATGGGTACGCCGGACGTCTGCGCAGACGACCTGGTCCGGGACGCCCCGGCGGGTGTCACTGAAGGCTGTGCTGCGTGCCCGCCGTGTCGTCTACAAGCTGCGGGTGCGTGCCTTCAAGTGGGAACAGCGGCGGACGCCGAAGAACACCGTTCCGGTCCGTGACTGGCGCCAGGACTGGCCGCAGCTGGTCGATCTGGACCTGGCGTTCGGCCCGGTGATCGAGGAACTCAAGCCGGACGTCATCCACGCCAACGACGCGACCACGATCGTGACGGCTGCGTGCAGTGCGGCGAGACTCCGGGGAAGCGGCCACCGGTGCGTCTGGCTCTACGACGCGCACGAGTACATTCGCGGCGTCGAATGGCCCAGCCCAAGGCAGGCGTACGCCCTTCCCGCGGCGGAGGCCGAGCACATCGGCAGGGCGGACGCGGTCGTCACTGTGTCTCCGCAGCTTGCCGAGCTGCTGAGAGACGACCATGGGCTCTCCGGCCTTCCTCTGGTTGTGGGCAACTCCCCGGTCCGTGAGGTGATCGGTTCCGGCTCGGTGCGAGCGTCCGTCCGCGAGGTGTGCGGACTCGGACCCGAAGTTCCGCTCATGGTGTACTCGGGATGGCTGGGACCGGAACGTGGCGTGGACGCCGTGATCAACGCTCTCCCCGAACTGCCTGGAGTGCACCTCGCGCTGGTCTGCAGCCGGACGACGCCGCTGCTCGAGCAACTGCTGGCGACCGCCGAGAGGCTCGGTGTCCGTGACCGCATCCATCTGGCGCCCTACGTGCCGCAGCACGAGGTCGCCGACTACCTGTCCTCGGCGGATATCGGCCTGACCCCGTTCCGGAGGGTGCCCAACTGCGAGGTCTCCCTGCCGACGAAGGTCTCCGAGTATCTGCAGGCGGGGCTCCCGCTGGTCACCAGTGACGTGCGTGTGATCAAGGAGTACGTGGAGGAGAAGGAGATCGGGGAGGTCTTCACCTGGGACGATCCGGCCACCTTCGCTGCCGCCGCCTCCCGCGCTCTGAAGCGGCGCACCGAACTCGCCGCGCACATCTCCGAGGATGTACTCAAGGAGCTGTCCTGGGAGCACCAGAGTGCCGGGCTGCTCAAGCTGTACCGCACCCTGTCGAAGAAGACCCCGCCGGTGCCGTCCACCGTCGTGCCCTGGGACGTCCAGGAGACGCCCGGGGCCGCACCGATCGGTGCGAGCAGCGGGAAGCCCGGTGCCCCGGTCTGGACGGAGCTCGGCTCCACTCCGGTCAAGCTGGGCATCGGGCCGGCCAACTACGCCGGTCAGGGCGCGGCCTTCGCTCAAGCGTTGTCGCAGGCGAACCCCGACGTGTCCGTCGAGGTCGTCATGAACAAGCGAGCCGAGAGCTTCGACTACCCGGCTGATGTCTACGTCGACGCCGAGCGGTTGGGCGACCTCGATGTCCAGTTGCAGCAGGTGCAGCGGATCGTCGGCCGTTACAGCCACCTGATCGTCGACGCCTTCATGCCGGTCTTCGGACGGCTCAATGGCGACACGATCGCGGGAGACCTGGCCGCACTGAGCAAGGCCCGTATCAAGGTGGCACTTCTGTCGCACGGCAGTGACATCCGTCACCCCGCCCGGCATCTGGAGCGTCACGAGTACTCGCTGTTCAGGGACGCCCCTGAGGGGATCGCCGAGAGGCTCCAGGTCAAGGCCGAGGTCAACCGGCGGATCGCCGACGAATCCGGCCTGCCGGTCTTCGTCACCACTCCCGATCTGCTGGACGACCTGCCGATGGCCAAGTGGACCCCGCTCGTGGTGGACGTCGAATCGTGGGCGGCCGACCGTCCGGTGATGGAGCGGAAGCGGCCCATCGTGCTGCACGCGCCGTCCAAGCGCTGGACGAAGGGGACGGACCGCGTGATGCCGGTCCTCACCGACCTGCACGACAAGGGCGTGATCGACTTCAGGCTCGTCGAAGGTATCCCCTGGGCCGAGATGCAGGCGCTGGTCAAGGAGAGCGACCTGGTCCTGGACCAGGTCACCACTGGCAGCTACGGCACGTTCGCGGTGGAGGCGATGGCCGCGGGCAAGCCGGTGATCGCCCACATCAGTGACTCGGTGAAGGCCGCTGCGAACGGTGACCTGCCGGTCGTCAGCGCCACGCCGGACACCCTGCGCGAGGTATTGGGCGGCTTGATCGACGATCGGGACGGGACTGCGGCCATCGGCCGTGCTTCGGCGGAATTCGCTCGTACTTATCACGACGGACGTTGGACCGCACAAGTACTGAGCGGTTTCCTCAAGTGACGCGTCCGGGGGAAGGGTTGTTGATGGAGACGCAGGAACTCGGCACCGAGCGGCCCGCCAGGGGCCGGGTCGTGATGCTGGTCGACAACAAGGTCGAGGGCGATTCACGGGTCCAGAAGGCCGCCGAGTCCATGGCAGCGGCCGGCTGGGACGTGACGCTTCTGGGCCTGGTGCGCACCGGCAAGGGCCGCAGCTGGAAACTGGGCGACGCCGAAGTGCGGCTGCTTCCGTTGAAGGCGCCGCTGGCCAAGCGGCACGCGGAGCGTCACCGCTCGCCGCTGCGCCGTCCCCTGGCGTACCCGCCGGGCCCGCTCGCCGCGTACCGCAGGCAGTGGGCCAAGGCGTGGCGTGCCGATGTCGCCACGCGTCGGGCCGCGCTTCGAGTGGCACCGCAGGCGGTGGGATCGTCGGCCTTCCGGAAAGTGGAGCAGGCCCGACTCGTGGTGGCCGGGCCGACGTCGAAGGTGATGCAGCGCTGGATCGAATTCCGTTCGCGGCAGTCCACCGAGGCGCAGCAGGCGGGCCGGCGGCTGCGAGGTCCGCTGGACAGGGCGTTCACCGCAGTTTGGAAGACCGCCAAGGGGAAGCGCGCCTGGCGTCGGCTCGAGCCCGCGCTGTGGGACTACGAGCTGACGTACGGCAAGGTGATCGACGGCCTCAAGCCGGATCTGATCCACGCCAACGACTTCCGGATGCTCGGTGTCGGCGCTCGTGCCGCTGTGCGTGCCAGGGCTGCGGGCCGTCAGGTCAAGCTGGTCTGGGACGCGCACGAGTTTCTGCCGGGGGTTCGCCCATGGGAGGACAACGCGCACTGGATCCCCGGCAACACGGCGCACGAGAGCGAATTCGCCCCCTACGCCGATGCGGTGGTGACCGTTTCCGAAGGGCTCGCGGATCTGCTTCGTGAGCGCCACTCCCTGGCCGGACAGCCCACGGTCGTGCTCAACGCCCCCGACCGGCCGGTCGAGCCGGTTGGCGGGGAAGACGCCGAACCGATGCCGGATCTGCGAGAACAGTGCGGCATCGGTCCGGACGTCCCGCTCGTGGTCTACAGCGGTTCTCCGGGGCCGCAGCGCGGCCTCGGAGAGATGGTGGAGGCGCTGCCGTACCTGGAAGGCGTGCACATCGCCCTCGTCGTGCCCAACCCGGCCGCCGGGTACATCAAGGGTCTGCTCGCCCGGGCGGAGGAGCTGGGCGCGGGGGACCGGATGCATGCGGTGCCGTATGTACCCCACTGGCAGGTGGTTCCGTTCCTGTCCGCCGCGAACGTCGGCTGCATTCCGATCCACCACTGGCCGAACCACGAGATCGCACTGATCACCAAGTTCTTCGAGTACTCGCACGCCCGGCTGCCGTTGGTCGTCAGCGATGTGAAGACCATGTCCGAGATGACCCGTTCGACGGGGCAGGGCGAGGTGTGTGCCGCTGAGGACGTCTCCGATCTGGTCCGTGCGATCAAGCAGGTGCTGGCGGATCCGGATCGCTACCGCGCCGCCTACGACAAGCCCGGACTGCTGGACAACTGGACCTGGGAAGCGCAGGCCGAGGTTCTCGACGGTCTCTACACCAGTCTGCTCTCCGACGGCGAGAAGGCGGCGAGGAGACGATGACAACGGTTCCCGACGTCAGCGTGGTGGTCGCCGTCTACAACACCATGCCCTATCTCACCGAGTGCCTGAACTCTCTGGTGGGGCAGTCCATCGGCCTCGACCGGCTGGAGGTCGTGGCGGTCGACGACGGTTCGACGGACGACAGCGGCGCCGAGCTCGACCGGTTCGCCGCCCGTTACCCCGGTACGGTCAAGGTCGTCCACCAGCCCAACTCCGGTGGCCCCGCGATGCCGAGCAACCGGGCGCTGGAGCTCGCCACCGGCCGGTACGTCTACTTCATCGGCTCCGACGACTACCTCGGCGAGGAGGCGCTGGAGCGGATGGTGTCCTGCGCCGACACCAATGGTTCGGACGTCGTCATAGGGAAGATGGTCGGCACCAACGGACGGTACGTGCGCCAGTCGCTGTACAAGGCCAACGACCCCGACGTCAGCCTCTACGGCCCCGAGCTGCCGTTCGCCCTCGCCAACACCAAGCTCTTCCGCCGCGACCTCGTCGAGAAGCACAAACTGCGCTTCCCCGAGGACATGCCGGTCGGCAGCGACCAGCCCTTCACCATCGAGGCGTGCGTCCGGGCCCGCAGAATATCCGTGGTCGCCGACTACACCTGCTACTACGCGGTGAAGCGCGGGGACGCCAGCAACATCACCTACCGCGCGAACCACCTGTCCCGGCTGCGCTGCACCGCCGCGATCATGGACCATGCGGCCCGGCTGATCGAGGCGGGGCCGAACCGGGACGCCGTCCTCAAGCGCCACTTCACCTGGGAGCTCTCCAAGCTGATCCAGGACGACTTCGTGGCGCTGGACGACGAGACGAAGCGCGACATCTGCGTCGGCATCACCCGGCTCGCGGACACCTATCTGACGGACCCGCTGAGCGACGGACTCCCGGTCAAGCTGCGCGCCAGGCTCCGGCTCGCGCAACGCGGCGCGGTCGACGAACTCTGCCGTGCGATCAGCGAGGAGGCCGAGCACGGGGCGCCCCCCTTCCACCTGGAGGACGGCCGGGCCTTCGCCCGCTACCCCGGGTTTCGCGACGCGGGTCTGGATCTCCCGGACCGCTGCTTCGAACTCGTCGGGGAGATCGTGCCCGGACGTCTGGCCGCCAAGACCCGGCTGATCGAGTCGGAGTGGGTGCAGACCGGCGACGAGCTCGCGCTCGCGCTGACGGTCCGTGTCGGTGTCGTCGGAGAGACCGGCTCCGCCGTGGTCCGTCTCGTCGAGGGCGCCATGCCCAAGAGCGCCGACAAGGCACGTGCCCGCCGACTGCCGGACGGGTGCGAACTGGCTCCGGTCCAGGGGAAGTTCACCCGCGAAGTCGCGCCCGACGGCGATGCCACCCTGGTGCGGGCCGTGATCCCGCTGGAGCCGCGCAGGATCAAGCGCGGGGTGCGCGTCTTCGTGGACGTGGCCGGAGAGACGTACGAGATCCCCGTGCGCGGGGACGGCCGGCCCATGCCGCTGGCCCGTCGCTGGCACGGTGAGAAGGACCCGTACCGGGCCGCGGCACAGCTCAACTCCAAGGGGCGTGTGGTGATCAGCACGGGCCCGCTCCATCCGCCCAAGAAGTCGCTGGGCTCGCGGCTGCGATCCCGGCTGACCCGCGCCACGCGTTCCAAGAGGAAGTGACCATGAACATCTGTGTAGTCGCCCTGGGCAAGATCGGGCTGCCGCTCGCCGTGCAGTTCGCGGCCAAGGGCCACCGGGTGACCGGCGCCGACGTCAACGAGAAGGTCGTGGAGCTGGTCAACGCCGGTGTCGAGCCGTTCCCCGGCGAGCACGACCTGGACGTCAAGCTCAAGGAGACCGTCGAGGCGGGGCTGCTGACCGCCACCACGGACACGGCCGCCGCCGTGGCCGAGTCCGAGGCCGTCGTGGTCGTCGTCCCCCTTTTCGTGGACGCCGAGGGCACCCCCGACTTCGGCTGGATGGACTCCGCGACCCGGGCGATCGCCGCCGGGCTCAAGCCGGGCACCCTCGTCAGCTACGAGACCACGCTGCCGGTCGGCACCACCCGCACCCGCTGGGCGCCGATGCTCGAAGAAGGCTCCGGCCTCAAGGCCGGCGAGGACTTTCACCTGGTGTTCTCCCCGGAACGGGTGCTCACCGGCCGGGTCTTCGCGGACCTGCGCCGCTACCCGAAGCTGGTCGGCGGCATAGACGAGGCGTCGACCGCGCACGGCGTCTCGTTCTACGAGTCGGTTCTGGACTTCGACGAGCGCACGGACCTGCCCCGCCCCAACGGCGTCTGGGACCTGGGCACCTCCGAGGCGTCCGAGCTGGCCAAGCTCGCCGAGACGACCTACCGGGACGTCAACATCGGCCTGGCCAACCAGTTCGCCCGCTTCGCCGACCAGCAGAACATCGATGTCCTCAAGGTCATCGAGGCCTGCAACTCCCAGCCCTACAGCCACATCCACCGGCCGGGCATCGCCGTCGGCGGCCACTGCATCCCGATCTACCCGCGGATGTACCTGTGGAACGACCCCTCGGCGACCGTGGTCCGTTCGGCGCGCGAGGCCAACGCCGCCATGCCCGAGTACGCGGTCGACCTGCTCGCCGCCGCCTACGGCGACTTGGACGGGGTCGGCGTGCTGGTGCTGGGCGCGGCGTACCGCGGCGGCGTGAAGGAGACGGCCTTCTCCGGCGTCTTCCCGACCGTCGAGGCCCTGAAGGCGCGCGGCGCGGTTCCATTCGTCTCGGACCCGATGTACACGGCCGAGGAGCTGGCCGCGCACGGTCTGGTCCCGCACGAGGGCCAGACCGTCACCGCCGCGATCCTCCAGGCCGACCACGCCGAGTACCGCGAGCTGTCCGCCGCCGACCTGCCGGACGTCCGCGTCCTGGTCGACGGCCGTCGCACCACGGACCCGGCCCGCTGGGAGGGCGTCCGCCGCGTCGTCATCGGTGGCTGAGCCCTTGCGACCTGGGGAGCAATAGGGAGCGGGCTCCCGACGCCCTGCGACTCCGCTCGCTGATCCACTCCCTGTTGCTCCCCAGGTCGTTACTGGTCCGCTGACATCGTGAAGGGGTCCTCCCGGCACTGCCGGGAGGACCCCTTCACGACGTCCGTCGTCGGCCCTCGTAAACCTGTGGGACTACTTGGTCGGCAACTCCGGCGGATTGCTGGATTCCCGGGCCAGGGCGGCGCGTAGCCACTTCTGCGAAGGCCGCTCCACGAACCGGTGCATCAGCCAGGCAAGAGCGATCAGGGCACCCGTGGTCACCCCCAGTGTGGGCCATGCGCCCAGGTGCCCGTAGAGCTTGCGGATCATGGCCCAGCCCAGTTCTTCATGAAGGAGGTACAACGGGTAGACCAGGGCGCCCGCAGTGGACAGCCACTTCCAGTCGAGCCAGTCCGTCCTGCGTAATGCGACGGCCAGCACGAGCAGGTAGAAGACGGTGACCACGGCCAGCGCGAGGTACGGATCCCGGTCCATACCCTTGGTGTGCTGCAGATTGTCGGCGTGTTCTACCAGATCGCTCTGCATCACCAGCCAGCTTGCGCCCAGCAGGCCCCACAGCTTCAGGTCGGGGCCGAAACGGTACATCAGATACATGGCGATACCGGCGACGAACAGCGCGGTGTTCAGCGGCTGGGCGAAGATCCCGAGCAGCGGTACGTCCGTGTCCTGCTGAGCCAGGACGCTCGCCAGCAGCCATAACCAGCAAAAGACCGACACACGTTGGTAGTCGAGACCTTTCCAGAGAACCACCAGGAAGATCAGGTAGAAGGTCAGTTCCACCCAGAGTGTCCAGTAGGCGCCGACCAGGTGCTGCGCGGACAGTGGTACCTGGAGCATCGTGAGATTGGTCAGCGAGTCGCTGATACTGGGAACGGAACGCTGACCGTCCGGCAGCAAGCGCCAAACGAGGAAAGCGACGACGGCCGAGAACCAGTAGGCGGGAAAGAGCCGCAGAAAACGGGCACGCGCGAACTGTCCGGGGGTCCGGCTCCAGGCCGACAGGCAGATGACGAAGCCGCTGATGATGAAAAAGAGCTGGACACCGTACGAACCGTATGACGTGACGGGGAAGAGCCAGGGAAAAAGCTTCTCGGGGTTTACCGCCCAATTGGCTTTGGTCGCTGCGTCGACTCCGGTGAAGTGGAAGAGCAGAACGGAGAGAGCGGCCAGGACACGCAGGGCGTCGAGCGCGTAGAGACGAGGCGGGGGCACCTTCTCGGGGGATCGCGCACCGCTCGTGGCGCTCGTACTCGGGTGGTCGGATATCTGGACACCGGTCTGGGACATGTAGGCCTCACTTGGCGGGCGCCGGTGAATCCGGTCACCATGTGTGCTCGGATCGATGTGCCGAACGAAGGGGGACCGGTCGCCGACCCGGGGGCGGCGAACCGGTATGCATTCGTGTTGCCACGGGTCCAATCGATGGCCGACCGAAGCGACCACGTGTCTCGGGGCAGGTCCACGCGTGGCGGAGGGGCTCGAACGGTGGTGTCGGACGGGTCACGGCAGGCCGTCCACCGGGGACTGGCGCGATCGAGGCAGTCCCCGGCGGAGCGCCTCCCGCTGTTGCCGGAGCGGCTGGCTGCCTAAGGGCTGTCCCGTAATCCCTGGCGGGCGCGCGACGACGGCTGCGGCACCTCGCCGCGTTGTCGGAACACCCGCATACATTCGGTATGCGGACGCCCCTCCGCCTTGCGATGCACCACATCCGACGCCGCACACTGATCCACCATGGATTACGGGACAGCCCTTATGCGGTGCGCTCGGTCAGGACGCCGGCCTTCTCCTCGTACATGGCGCCGGTCTGCGGGCACTCCCAGAGACCCGGCTGTCCCGCGCGCTCCACGAGCTTGACGCCCGCCCGGCCGACCCAGCCGACCTGCCGGGCGGGTACCCCGACGACCAGTGCGTAATCCGGGACGTCCTTGGTGACCACGGCGCCGGCGGCGACCATCGCCCAGCGGCCGACGCGGACCGGGGCGACGCACACGGACCGCGCGCCGAGCGAGGCACCCTCGGCGACCTTCACTCCGACCGCTTCCCAGTCGCCGCCGCGCTTCTGCTTGCCCTCGGGGTCGACGGAGCGCGGGTTGTGGTCGTTGGTGAGCACCACGGCCGGGCCGACGAACACGCCGTCGCCGAGCTCGGCAGGCTCGTACACCAGGGCGTAGTTCTGCAGCTTGACGTTGTCACCGATCCGCACACCGGTGCCCACGTAGGCGCCGCGTCCCACCACGCAGCCTTCGCCGAGCCGGGCCCCCTCGCGGATCTGAGCGAGTTCCCAGATGCTGCTGCCGTCGCCGATCTCGGCAGAGTCGTCGACCTGGGCGGTGGGCTGGACCCTGTAGTTCACGTCGTGCGCCTTCCGTTGAGCGGATTTACCGCAAAGCATAAGAGCACCCACTGGCGGCTCCTCTGCCTGCGCGTCCGCCGATGCCGCTCGCCGGGGAGGGGCGTCGACGTCGCTCGCCCTTGCGCAGTGCCCCAAAACGGGTTCCAGGGGTGCATTCATGAACATTTCTTGCAGGGTGCAGCGGTCGAAATGCGCGATTCGCTCGTCCGCACGTTCAATGCTTTCGTGGAGATCGGTCCGAGGGGTGACGGTGGTCGGGATGACCGCTACGGATTTCCTGTTGGCGGCGAGTCCGGCTGCGGCCGTGCTCCACTGGTAGAAATGGGAGCCTCTGTCGGACCATCGGTGCGGACCCGGCACGCATCACCAAAAATCCGTCAATATTCTTCTTCGGGCATGCATCGTCCACGGGAGCGGAAGGAATGCGCAATCCGTTCTCCCGGCGAGTGGAAATGCCGGTGCGGAAATCCAGGTATATGGGCGAATCCGTGCCGGTCGGAATCCGAATGAGTACTCCTGCTGTCATGGCAGCGATCTCTCCGCAGGTGCCCTCACTGCTTGCTGCGGAAAGAGTTCGTCAGGGAAGTCCGATAACAGCTACGGACGGGGCGAGCTGTGCATGAATGGAGTGGATGGAGGCCCGAGTCGGACGGTCGGCGCCAACTGCCGGTCGTAGCCCGACCTCGACCGGCTCGCACCTCCTTCGGCGGTGGGTCGTTGGAGCCTTGATCCCGCCCGTCGGTCGTGGTGGGCCGGATCTCCTCACGGTACGGCGCCCGCTCCGGAATCCGGGGCGAGCGCATGCGTGCGCGGGAACTCGGTGGTCGATGTGCCCGGGGTGGATGCTCCGGGCGCCCCAGGGCGGACCGCTTCCTCCGCGGCAGGGTCGGACGGGGGTATGGATGTGATCGACTGTTTCGTCCTGCTTTCGACGCCGTCCGGTTCGGGCCTGCGGCGATACGGGGCCGCGACGCTTTCTCGTGCCGCGTCCGCACCGCTCGACCGCGTGGCGCGAAGAGGTGGCAGGGCCCGGTTTGACCCCCTGCCCGGGCGACCGTAATCTTGACCCTCGGCGTGTTTCCATGCGCGCCCACCCCCTGAGCACATTCCTCCCGGTGGACCCGTCCGGCGGGAGAGGCCGTTCGTCCTTCCGGATCGTCGTGGGCTTCCGCCCGCGCGAGCGGCTGGCATCAGGGGATCCGTTCCGAGCGAGAGAGAGATCCGCGTGTACGCCATCGTGCGCAGCGGTGGCCGTCAGCACAAGGTTGCTGTCGGTGACATCGTTGAGGTTGACAAGATTTCCACTGCCAAGGTTGGCGACACGGTCGAGCTCTCGACCCTGCTCGTGGTCGACGGCGACGCCGTGACCAGCGACCCGTGGGTGCTGGCCGGGATCAAGGTCCAGGCCGAGGTCGTGGACCACCACAAGGGCGCGAAGATCGACATCCTTCGCTACAAGAACAAGACCGGCTACCGCCGTCGCCAGGGTCACCGTCAGCAGTACACGGCGATCAAGGTCACCGGTATCCCCACGGCTGCGAAGTAAGGGACTGAGGAGACATGGCACACAAGAAGGGCGCATCGTCCACCCGGAACGGTCGCGATTCCAATGCTCAGCGGCTCGGTGTGAAGCGCTTCGGCGGCCAGGCCGTCAACGCCGGTGAGATCCTGGTCCGTCAGCGCGGCACCCACTTCCACCCGGGCACGGGTGTCGGTCGCGGTGGCGACGACACGCTGTTCGCGCTGACCGCCGGTGCGGTCCAGTTCGGCACGCACCGTGGCCGCAAGGTCGTGAACATCGTTCCGATCGCCGCCTGATTCACGGCGCTCGTCGAGCGATTTCTGCGGAGGCGGACCTCACTTCCCCCACGGGAAGCGGGTCCGCCTTTCGCGTGTTTCTCCCATGAGAGACGGCCTTCTCCTGCGCGGGACGGCACGAGTGAGACATTTCTGTACGTATGTAACTGGAGGTTCCCACCATGACCACCTTCGTGGACCGCGTCGAGCTGTATGTCGCCGCGGGTAACGGAGGCCACGGCTGCGCCTCCGTACACCGTGAGAAATTCAAGCCGCTGGGCGGGCCGGACGGCGGCAACGGCGGGCGCGGCGGCGACGTGACCCTGGTCGTCGACCAGTCGATCACCACGCTCCTCGAGTATCACCACCGCCCGCACCGCAAGGCCACCAACGGGCAGCCCGGCGAGGGCGGCCACCGTTCCGGCAAGGACGGCCAGGACCTGGTCCTGCCGGTGCCCGACGGCACGGTCGTGCTCGACAAGCACGGCAACGTCCTGGCGGACCTCGTCGGCCAGGGCACCACGTTCGTGGCGGGCCAGGGCGGTCGCGGGGGCCTGGGCAACGCCGCGCTGGCCTCCGCCCGGCGCAAGGCCCCCGGTTTCGCGCTGCTCGGCGAGCCCGGCGAGGCGCGGGACATCGTCCTGGAGCTCAAGACCGTCGCCGATGTCGCGCTGGTGGGCTACCCGAGCGCGGGCAAGTCCTCGCTCATCTCCGTCCTGTCGGCGGCCAAGCCCAAGATCGCCGACTACCCGTTCACGACGCTCGTGCCGAACCTCGGCGTGGTCACCGCGGGCAGCACCGTCTACACCATCGCCGACGTCCCTGGTCTGATCCCGGGCGCCAGCCAGGGTCGCGGCCTCGGCCTGGAGTTCCTGCGGCACGTGGAGCGCTGCTCGGTCCTCGTGCACGTCCTGGACACCGCGACGCTGGAGTCCGACCGCGACCCGGTCTCCGACCTCGACGTGATCGAGGAGGAACTGAAGCAGTACGGCGGTCTGGACGACCGGCCCCGCATCGTCGTCCTCAACAAGATCGACATCCCGGACGGCAAGGACCTCGCGGACATGATCCGCCCGGACCTGGAGGCGCGCGGTTACCGCGTCTTCGAGGTGTCGGCCGTCGCCCGTACCGGGCTGAAGGAGCTCTCCTACGCGCTCGCGGGCGTCATCGAGGAGGCGCGTGCGGCCCGGCCCGTGGAGGCGGCGACCCGTATCGTCATCCGCCCGAAGGCCGTCGACGACGCCGGTTTCACCGTCACCAAGGAGGAGGACGGCCTCTACCGGGTGCGCGGCGGCAAGCCGGAGCGCTGGGTGCGGCAGACCGACTTCAACAACGACGAGGCCGTGGGCTATCTGGCCGACCGGCTCAACCGCCTCGGTGTCGAGGACGAGTTGATGAAGGCCGGTGCCCGCGCGGGCGACGGTGTGGCCATCGGCGCCGAGGACGACGCGGTCGTCTTCGACTGGGAACCGACCATGGCGTCCGGCGCGGAGATGCTCGGCCGGCGCGGCGAGGACCACCGCTTCGAGGCACCCCGTCCGGCCGCCCAGCGCCGCCGTGACCGCGAGGCCGAACGCGACGAGGCGCAGCGGGAGTTCGACGACTTCGACCCGTTCTAGTGCCGCTCCTTACGGGCAAACCTTGCCGGTCACGGCACTAAGGGCTGTCCCGTAATCCGTGGTGGATCAGCGTGCGGCGTCGGATGTGGTGCATCGCAAGGCGGAGGGGCGTCCGCATACCGGATGTATGCGGACGTTCCGACAACGCGGCGAGGTGCCGCAGCTGTCGTCGCGCCCGCCGGGGATTACGGGACAGCCCTTAGACGATCCGGGCTCCCGGCCCCGGCGCCCGGCCTGGTCCCGAACGGTTCCCTCCGGGCCGTTTCCGGAAGGGCCGGCCCGGCCCGGTCCCAGGTTCCGTCCCGAACCCGGGACCGTCTCGACCCGGCCGCACGGTCCCGGGCCGTTCCGTCACGTGCCGTTCCGTCACGTGCCGAACGGGCCTGTTCTGTACGACCGTCCGATGGCCCGGTGAGTACTCCGCGTCAGTCGGCCGACGAACGGAACGCGCTCAAGGGTGATTCATGCCGCTCGACCGTGTGGCGTCGATCACCCGTCAAGGAAGCGTGAATCCCGGTGTTTTCCCTGATCGCAAGGCAACGCAAGGTTGCGGCGCGGCGTGCGGTGGCCTGCGTCCACCTTGCGAGACGGTAACGGAGAGTGCAACCATCGCTGTATCTCCCAGCCCTCAAGGTAGGTCGTCCGTGTCTGCTCAGCACATAGCCAAAGCCCGAACCACAGCAGTCGTGCTCGCCGGAGGAACCGGCCAGCGCGTGGGTCTTTCGATCCCGAAGCAGCTGCTGAAGATCGCGGGCAAGGCGGTCATCGAGCACACGCTGTCGATCTTCGAGCAGGCCGACTCCATCGACGACATCATCGTGCTGATGGCCCCCGGGTACGTGCCCGACGTGGAGAAGATCGTCGCCAAGGCCGGGCTCGGCAAGGTCGTCAAGGTGATCGAGGGCGGTTCCACCCGCAACGAGACCACCGAGCGTGCCATCGCGGCCCTCGGCGAGGGCCTCGCCGAGGGCGAGGACCGCAACGTCCTGTTCCATGACGCCGTGCGCCCGCTGCTCTCGCAGCGGGTCATCAAGGACTGCGTCGACGCCCTCGACCGTTACGAGGCCGTCGACGTCGCCATCCCGTCCGCGGACACGATCATCGTGACGCGTACCCACGGTGGCGACGGCGAGTTCATCACCGATGTGCCCGACCGTTCCCGGCTGCGTCGTGGCCAGACGCCGCAGGCGTTCAAGCTGTCCACGATCCGCAGGGCGTACGAGATCGCGGCGGGCGACCCGAACTTCCAGGCCACCGACGACTGTTCGGTGGTCCTGAAGTACCTCCCCGACGTGCCGATCTACGTGGTCGCGGGCGACGAGTACAACATGAAGGTCACCCAGCCGGTCGACGTCTTCATCGCGGACAAGCTCTTCCAGCTGGCCTCCACGGCCGTTCCGCAGCCGACGGACGACGCCGCCTACCGCGAGCTGCTGTCCGGCAAGACCCTGGTCGTCTTCGGCGGCTCGTACGGCATCGGCGCGGACATCGCGTCGCTCGCCGAGTCCTACGGCGCCACCGTCTACGCCCTGGGCCGCTCCACCACCGGCACGCACGTGGAGAACCCGGAGCACATCGACGACGCGCTCTCCAAGGCCTACGCCGACACCGGCCGCATCGACTACGTGGTCAACACCGCGGGCGTGCTCCGCATCGGCAAGCTGGCCGAGACGGACAACACGACCATCCAGGAAGCGCTGAACGTCAACTACCTGGCACCGGTCCAGATCGCCCGCGCCTCCCACAAGTACCTCGCCGAGACCAAGGGCCAGTTGCTCCTCTACACCTCCAGCAGCTACACCCGGGGCCGCGCGGAGTACAGCCTCTACTCGTCCACCAAGGCCGCCATGGTCAACCTGACCCAGGCCCTCGCGGACGAGTGGGCGAACGAGGGCGTGCGGGTGAACTGCGTGAACCCCGAGCGCACCGCCACGCCGATGCGCACCAAGGCGTTCGGCGAGGAGCCCGCGGGTACCCTGCTCTCCTCCGAGGCGGTCGCGAGGACCTCCCTCGACGTCCTGCTTTCCGAGATGACCGGCCATGTCATCGACGTACGGCAGCAGGACCCGACCCGCGGTGCCTCCGAGGCATCGGGCTTCGAACAGGCGCTGGCCGCCGTCCTGGACCGACAGGCCGATGTGTAATACTGCTTGACAATCCACCATTCGGACCCCTGAAGTCGCCCGCGTGCGAATTCCAGGGGTCCGAATTCGTGAAGCTCCGGCTTCACAATTTCCTCGCAAGGCAACCAGTCGGCACCCTCGGGAGCGGTACTTCGTGATTTCGAAAGCCATGCGCTTGGCCAGGGTGGGCAGCGGTTCGGAGCTGGCCGCAGCTCTTCTCATGGCTCTGGGTTTCCCATGCATAATGCTCGCGGCCCTGCTCCCCGATCTCTGGTTCTTCGCCGGCGCCGCCGCGGTGACCTATCTGGCCGACCGGTACCTGCACCGGCGCGGCAGCTATCTGATCAACCGGCTGTCCGCGGTCCGCGCGGGGCTCTCGATCCGCTTCCTGGTCCGTCAGCTCCTGCTCATCCTGCTGCTCACCCGCATGGGGTACGGCGAGGCGACGCTGTTCTACACGACCGTTGCCTGCCTGCTGGCCTTCTACGCCCTCCAGGCACCGCAGAGCGCCATAGTGGCGTTGATCAAGAACCGTCGCAGGCTCCCGGTCGTCACGCGCAACATCGACCTGGAGCGGGTGCGGATCCCCGACGCCCCGCGGCCGCTGCTGATGAACCGGGCCGCGGAGAAGATGCTCCACCTGGACGTCTTCGCGATGGTGGGCGTCCTGGTCGCGGTGGGGACCGGCGTGCACGTCATCGCCTACGCGGGCCTGGCCGTGACCCTGGTGCTCGCGGCCTGCTACCTGGCGGCGCTGGTCCCGTACCTCCGGCCGAAGCGGATCGTGGGGCCCGACGCCAAGGTGCTCGGCGCGGTGAGCACCTGGCTGCGTGAGTACCAGCCGACCGTGGTGCTCTACTTCTCCGGTTCCAAGGACTCGGCCTACCAGGTCAACATGTGGCTGGAGACCATGGCGCAGGTCGAGGGCCGCCCGCTGATCCTGCTGCGCGAGCGCTTCATCGTGCCCCAGCTGAACACGACATCGGTGCCGGTGCTCTGCGTGCCCGGCGGCGTGCACCTGATGAACCTGGACCTCTCGTCGGTGCGGGTCGCGCTGTACGCGGCCAACGTCGGCAAGAACATCCACCTGCTCCGGGTGCCGACGATGAAGCACGTCTTCATCGGCCACGGCGACAGCGACAAGATCGCCAGTGTCAACCCGTACAGCAAGGCGTACGACGAGGTGTGGACCGCGGGCCGGGCCGGCCGCGACCGCTACGCACTGGCGGACGTCGGGGTGCGCGACGAGGACATCGTCGAGGTGGGCCGCCCGCAGCTGGCCCCCATCCGGCCGTGGTCCGGCGCGCCGAAGAACCCGATCCCGACCGTGCTGTACGCCCCCACCTGGGAGGGCTGGGACGACAACCCGGGCAACACCTCGCTGCTGCTGGCCGGCGAGAACATCGTCCGGCGTCTGCTGAACGCCGAGAAGCCGGTCCGGCTGCTCTACAAGCCGCACCCCTTCACGGGCACCCGCAGCGCCAAGGCCAGGGCCGCGCACCAGCGGATCACCGCGCTGATCGAGAAGGCCGCCGCCGAGCGCGCCACCGACCCCCGTTGGGCGGACGAGGCCGCGGCGTTCCGGTCGGCACAGACCGAGGCGCGGGCCGAACTGACCCGTATCGAGGCGCGCCTCGACGTGCTGACGAGCGGCGGGCAGACCTCCGGGGACGAGGCCGAACTGTCCCGCGACTCGCTGGCCGACCCGGCGCGCGAGGCCGAGATCGCACGGCTCAGGGACGAGTGGAACGCGGCGTCCTGGCGCGCGCTCGGCTGGTGGGAGCACAAGGTCGTCACGGGCGCCCGGATGCGGCTGTACGACTGCTTCAACGAGTCGGACGCCATGGTCTCGGACATCTCCAGCGTGGTGTCGGACTTCATCGCCAGCGGGAAGCCGTACGCGGTCACCGACTCGGCGGCTCTGGGCGAGGACGAGTTCCGGCGGCAGAACACCGCAGTGCGTGCCGCGGTCATCCTGTCCAACGAGGCGACCGAGGTGGACGCCCTGCTCGCGGCGGTTTCGGACCCCGCGACGGACACCCTGGCCACCGACCGGCGCGAGCTGAAGGAATACCTCCTCGGTCCGGACGAGCCCACCTCGATCGTGCAGTTCAACAGGGCTGTCGAGGCGCTCGCGGCCAGGTCGGCGGCCCGGAACGCTCGGGTGGCGAGGAACGTCGGCGAGCCCGTGAGTGGCTGAAAACGGCGTGTCTCAATAACACACATCATCATGCCCGGCATAGCCCGAAAAGGGTTGTGCCGGGCTTTTGTGATGAGCGCCACACTTTGGGGGGAGGGTGTGACGCAACCAACGCGTGATGTCGCCTGTCTTCTGTTGATGTGAACGACATGCCAACCCCTGACGTGACCGTGGTCGTCGGTGCCTACGAGGCCATGCCCTACCTCGTGCGCTGCCTCGAATCGGTGGAGGCGCAGACCATCGGCGCCCACCGGATCGAGATCGTGGCGGTCGACGACGGCTCGACCGACGGCACCGGTGAGTACCTGGAGGAGTTCGCGGCCCGGTCCGCGGTGCCGACCCGGGTGGTCAGACAGGCGAATTCCGGCGGTCCCAGCGGGCCGCGCAACGTGGGCCTCGGGCTGGCCCGCGGCCGTTACGTCTTCTTCCTCGACGCCGACGACTATTTCGGCGAGGAGGCCCTGGAGCGCATGGTCGCGATGGCCGACCGGGCGGGCACCGATGTGGTGCTGGGCAAGGTCGTCGGTGTGAACAGAGGCGCGCCGAAGTCGATGTGGACGGCCACCAAGGAACGTGTCGACGTCTACAACTCCAAGGTCATATACACGCTCAGTGCGCAGAAACTTTTCCGGCGTGCATTGCTGGAGCGTCTCGGTCTGAGATTCGACGAGGGACTCAAGACGGGCGAGGATGCGCTTTTCACCATGGAGACGTATCTGCGGGGCGCCGGAATTTCCGTCGTCTCCGATTACACCTGTTATTACCTCGTCGGCCGGGACGACGGAAAGCATGTCACCAAGAGCGGCACCTACGAATGGCGTTTCGATTCCATGCGCGCCATGATGCGGCTCATCCACCGTCTCGAACCCGCCGGGCCGAAGCGCGATTTCCTGATGGTCCGCCCCTTCACGGTCGGGATGCTGCAGCAGTTCGGCCCGGTCTTCCTCCGTGACTCGGAGGAGGTCCGGCGGCACAAACTGGAGCTCGCCGCCCCGCTCATGGACGCCTACTGGGACGCCGGGGTGGCGCGCCTGATCAAGGTCGCCGAGCGGCTGCGGCTCGCCGCCGTGGCGCACGGCAGGTCCGACGTCCTGACGGATGTGCTGACCTTCGTGCGGGACAAGTCCGTTCCGGATGTGGTGCGTTCGCGTAAGGGGGACAAGCTCTTCCTGGCGTACCCGCACTTCCGGGACCGGTCGAGCGGGCTCTCCGACGCGGACTTCGAGGTCACCGTGCCCGACTGGCACGACGGCAAGCGCATCGAGCGGCCCGCGGCGGCGGCGCGCAGGGCGTCGCTGTCCCGGCGCCTCGCCCGACGCGTGCGGCGGGACGTACGGCGCTGGAAGTCGCGGATCGTCGCGCGCTGAGCGATGGCCGGTCCGGTCCGCACGTGCGTCCGACCCGAATCCGGCGATGCGTCCGGCCCGGTCCCGGGCGGCCATTCCGACCTCGGGCATATGACAGTTCCGACCCCGGACATATGGCCGATTCGATTCCGGGCGCGTTTTCTGTATCTCGTTCATGAAGTTGACGGATTTTGTTCATGAAGTTGACGCATCGGGAAGCGCGCGGCGATTCTCAGTAAAGTCGCTCACTGGGTCGCGGCCGCGGCACGTCGGATATCCCAACCGTGAGGACTGGTCACGTGAAGGCTCTCGTACTGTCCGGAGGGGCCGGCACACGCCTGCGTCCCATCACGCACACCTCGGCCAAACAGCTGGTGCCGGTGGCGAACAAGCCCGTGCTGTTCTACGGCCTGGAAGCCATCGCGGAAGCGGGCATCACCGAGGTCGGCATCATCGTCGGCGAGACCGCGGACGAGATCCGTGAGGCGGTCGGCGACGGCTCCCGGCTCGGCGCCGACGTCACGTACATCCCGCAGGAACAGCCGCTCGGCCTCGCCCACGCGGTGCTGATCGCCCGCGACTTCCTGGGGGACGACGACTTCGTCATGTACCTCGGCGACAACTTCATCGTCGGCGGGATCACCGGTCTGGTGGACGGCTTCCGAAAGGAGCGGCCCGACGCGCAGATCCTGCTGACCCGGGTGCCCGACCCGACCTCCTTCGGCGTCGCGGAACTCGACGCCGAGGGCCGGGTGGTGGGCCTGGAGGAGAAGCCGAGGGAGCCCAAGAGCGACCTGGCGCTCGTCGGCGTCTACCTGTTCACCCCCGCCATCCACGAGGCGGTCCGTTCGATCGAGCCCTCCTGGCGGGGCGAGCTGGAGATCACCCACGCCATCCAGTGGCTGATCGACCAGGAGCGCGACGTCCGCTCCACCACGATCCGCGGGTACTGGAAGGACACCGGCAACGTCACCGACATGCTGGAGGTCAACCGCACGGTCCTGGAGACCGTCGAGCCCGCCCAGGAGGGGGCCGAGGTCGACGACGACACCGAGATCATCGGCCGGGTGCGGATCGAACCCGGCGCCAAGGTCAGCGGCAGCCGCATCGTCGGCCCGGCGATCATCGGCGCGCGCTCGGTGATCAGCGGCGCGTACGTGGGCCCGTTCACCTCGATCTCGGAGGACGTCCGGATCGAGGACAGCGAGATCGAGTACTCCATCGTCCTGCGGGGCGCCTCCGTCGCGGGCGTCCGCCGCGTCGAGGCGTCGCTCATCGGCCGCGATGTCGAGGTGACCCCCGCGCCCCGTTCTCCCTCCGCCCACCGACTCGTGCTCGGCGACCACAGCAAGGTGCAGATCTCCTCATGACCACCCACATCCTGGTGACCGGCGGCGCCGGATTCATCGGCTCGCACTACGTCCGTACGGTGCTCGGACCCGAAGGCCCCGGTGACGTCGCCGTCACCGTGCTCGACAAGCTCACCTACGCGGGCAATCCCGCCAATCTCGACGAGGTGCGCGACCATCCCGGCTTCCGGTTCGTGCGGGGCGACATCTGCGACGCCGAGCTGGTCGCCGGACTGATGGCCGAGCACGACCAGGTGGTGCACTTCGCCGCCGAGTCCCATGTGGACCGCTCCATCGACGGCGGCGCCGAGTTCGTCCGTACGAACGTCGTGGGCACCCACACCCTGATCCACGCCGCGCACCTGGCCGGCGTCAGGACCTTCGTGCACATCTCCACGGACGAGGTCTACGGCTCGATCGACGAGGGCTCCTGGCCCGAGACCGACCCGCTCGCGCCCAACTCGCCGTACTCCGCCGCCAAGGCGTCCAGCGATCTGATCGCGCTCTCGTACCACCGCACCCACGGCCTCGACGTGCGCGTGACCCGCTGCTCCAACAACTACGGGCACCACCACTTCCCCGAGAAGGTCATCCCGCTCTTCGTCACCAACCTGTTGGACGGCGGGACGGTCCCGCTCTACGGCGACGGAGGCAACGTTCGCGACTGGCTGCACATCGACGACCACGTCCAGGGCATCGAACTGGTCCGTACGAAGGGCCGCGCAGGCGAGATCTACAACATCGGCGGCGGCACGGAGCTGTCCAACAAGGAGCTGACCGCCCTGCTGCTGGAGGCATGCAGCGCCGACTGGAGCAGCGTCACCTTTGTCGAGGACCGCAAGGGCCACGACCGCCGGTACTCGGTCGACTGCACCAAGATCCGCGAGGAGCTGGGCTACGAGCCCCGCAAGGACTTCCGTACCGGTCTCGCCGAGACCGTGCGGTGGTACCGCGACAACCGTGCCTGGTGGGAGCCGCTGAAGGAGAGGGCCGCCCTGTGAGCGCCGTCTGGCTGGTCACCGGAGCCGCCGGGATGCTGGGCCGGGACCTCCTGGCCCGGCTCGCCGACGAGGACGTCACCGTGGTCGCCGCGGACCGGAAGGTCGTCGACGTCGCCGACCCCGGATCGGTGCGGGCGGCCTTCGAGAAGCACCGCCCGGCCGTCGTGGTGAACTGCGCCGCCTGGACCGCGGTCGACGACGCCGAGACCATGGAGTGCTCCGCACTGCTGGTCAACGGCACGGGGCCCGAGATCCTCGCCGCGGCCTGCCGCGAGCACGGCGCCGTTCTTCTCCAGGTCTCCACGGACTACGTCTTCGCCGGCGACGCCGAGAAGCCGTACGCCGAGGACGACCCCACCGGGCCGCGCAGCGCCTACGGCCGCACGAAGCTGGCCGGTGAGCGGGCCGTGCTCGGCACCCTGCCGGACACCGGCTACGTGGTTCGCACCGCCTGGCTGTACGGCGCGGGGGGCGGCAACTTCGTCCGGACCATGATCAGGCTGGAGGGGGTGAAGGACACCCTCGACGTGGTGGACGACCAGCGCGGACAGCCCACCTGGACCGTCGATCTGGCCGACCGGCTGGTCCGGCTCGGGCAGGCGGCTCTCGCGGGCACCGCCCCCGCAGGCGTCTACCACGGCACCGGCGGCGGCGAGACCACGTGGTTCGGCCTCACCCGCGAGATCTTCCGGCTGCTCGGCGCCGATCCGGAGCGCGTCCGTCCCACGACCAGTGCCGCCTTCGCACGGCCGGCCCCGCGGCCCGCGTACAGCGTGCTGGGGCACGATTGCTGGTCGGTGGCCGGAATCGAACCGATCCGGGACTGGCGGGAGGCGCTGGAGGCGGCCTTTCCTGCACTCGTCGCGGCGGAGAGGCCGTGAGGAGCCCCGAACGGACTTCGCGTGAGCTTTCAGGCGAGTTTCGGATGCGTGTTCCGATGGTCTAATTCCGGCCGAATTTCAAATGCGTGAAAACAAGTGTTTGAAACGGGGAAACGCTTACGGCGCAGTACGTTCATACGCTAATTTCACCGGGACTGGACCCATAGGTGCCTCCGAAGGGCTGCTCCCACGTGAACCGCCATGACTTTCTGCGTCATTTGCACCGCATCTGCCGTCCCCGGAACTATCTGGAAATCGGGGTCAACGATGGCAGGAGTCTGGCTCTTTCACGAGTGCCTTCCGTCGCCGTCGACCCCGCTTTCCGGGTGATCACGGACATCAGCTGCGATGTTCACCTGGTCAAGGCGACGAGCGACAAGTTCTTCGCCCGTAAGGACCCGCTCCTGCACCTGCGCAACGGCCGCAATCCGTTCCGCGCCCTCGCCCGCCGCGATCCGCTCAATCTGTTCGGCGGGGACCCGAAGCTGGAACTCTCCTTCATCGACGGCATGCACCTTTTCGAGTACGCCCTGCGCGACTTCATGAACGTCGAGAAGCACTCCCGCTGGTCGAGCCTGATCGTGCTGGACGACATGCTGCCGCGCGACGTCGACGAGGCGGCCCGCGACCGCCACACCAAGTTCTGGACCGGTGACGTCTACAAGGTGGTGCAGGTGCTCCGCCGCTTCCGACCCGACCTGGTCGTCGTGGAGGTGGACACGGCCCCGACCGGCGTGGTCGTCGTGTTCGGTGCCGACCCGGAGAACCGGATCCTGAAGAACGAGTACGACCGGATCATCGAGGAGTACGTCGTACCCGATCCGCAGGACGTGCCCGACGAGGTGCTGATACGGAAGAACGCCGTCCAGCCCGAGGCGCTGCTGCGCGCAGACTTCTGGCCCGCTCTGGTGCGTGCCCGCAACCTGCGCCGCCCGCGCTCGGCGTTCGCGCCCCTGCGCCGGAGCATCGAGTCCGTGACCGGCACGCGGCGGTGACCGGCACGCGGCATTGCCGGCGTGCGACTTCGACAGGTGTGCTGCCCTGACCGCCGCCGCGCTGTTCCCGCGACAGGTCCGCAACGGAGCACGGCCGTGACGGACCCGTCCCGCCAGGACAGTGGAGGGGGACAGGCCGTGCGAAAGCCCCGTGATCCAAGGGGGCGGATCACGAGGCTTTCGCCGTTCCCGCCAGGTTCAGCCCCGGGCGCGCAGCTCCGCGTAGTACGCCTCGCACGCGGCGTACGACGGCAGCAGCCCCTGCTTCTCGGCCTCGGCCAGTGAGGGGGCCGCGGCGTCCTTGTCGGACAGCAGGGGCGTGATGCCCTCCGGCCACTCGATGCCCAGCTCCGGATCGAGCGGGTCGACGCCGTGCTCTCGGGTGGGCGCGTAGCCCTCGGAGCACAGGTACACCACCGACGCGTCGTCGGTCAGGGCCATGAAGGCGTGACCGAGCCCCTCGGAGACGTAGACGGCGTGATGGTCCACGTCGTCGAGCCGGACGGCCTCCCACCGCTTGTACGTGGGGGAGCCGACCCGGATGTCCACGATGACGTCCAGCACCGCGCCGCGCACGCACTTGACGTACTTCGCCTGGCTCGGCGGCACGTCGGCGAAGTGGACACCGCGCAGTGTTCCGCGACCGGAGACGGAGAAGTTGGCCTGCGCGAGGCTCAGCGTGTGCCCGACGGCCTCGCCGAGGTCCGCGGCCTTGAACCACTCGTGGAAGCTGCCGCGGCCGTCCGGAAAGACCTTGGGTTCGTGAACCCAGGCCCCTGCGATGGAGAGCTGCCGCATGCGATCACGTCCTTGTTCCGTGCGTTCTGGTGCTTCTGGTGATTCTCATGGTGCGGTGGTGATGGGGGCCCGACCGGTAGGTGTCGACCGGCCCCGGGGGGATCGGCCGACGGCGCCCACCGGCGTGCGGGGCGGCCGAGGGGTCAGCCGGCGAGGAGCCGCTCGGCGAGGCGGCGCGCCCGCTTCCGGCCCTGCGGAGGGAGCCTGCGCACGACGGGGCCGCCGATGGTGCGCAGCGCCCGCCGCAGTGTCGCCTTCCGGCGCTGTGCGGCGACGCCCGCCATGACGGAGGCCGGGGCCTCGGCCAGTTCCGGGGCCAGCTGGATCCGCCCGCCCGCTCCGATCGTGACGGAACACAGGGGAAGCGCGGGGTTCTTCTCCCCGTCCAGCCGGACGGAGAGGTTCCAGTCGCCCGCCGCGAGGCCGGGCGCGCGGTCCGGGAGGACGAGGTGGGCCCGGCCCTTCGTCGGGTGCAGCGTGGTGCGCAGCGTGTGCGCGGACGTGCCGTTCCCGTCGGCCGGGGTCAGGACCAGGCAGGCCTCGGACGTCGCGGTGGTATCGGTGGTGAAGAGGTCCAGCCGGAGTTCGGTCCGGCGGCCCGGGGCCCGCAGCACCGGACGCCCGTCCAGATAGGCGGCGAGCTTCTTGCCGCGGCGGCTCACATCGAGCGTGAGATTGCCGTGCGGGTCGGTGAAGTACGGGATGACGGCGCGCGCCGGTGAACCGAGCGACGCGGGCAGGCATGCGGCGTCCACCTCCGGCGCGCGGTCGGCGCCGAGCCGTGCCTTGCGGACCAGACCGAGGCCGCGCAGCGGTACCCAGATGTCCCAGAAGCCGCGGGAGACCCGGCCGCGGCCCTTGACGGCCTCCGAGGAGACATGGCCGCCGCCTCGCAGCACGACCTCGCAGACGCCGTCGCCGAGATCGTCGATCTCGGTGGTGAACGAGGCGGGGCAGGGCCATTCGACGGCCGTCTCGCGGTTGCGCAGCGACAGTTCGGCGGAGAAGCCGTCGATGTCGTCGGTGACGTCCAGCGGTTCGTCGCACGGGAGCAGACCATTCCCGGTGTCCGGGTGCAGGAAGTAGCGGCCGTCGCGGCGCAGCAGTCTCACCGGCTCCTGGCCGTCGCCCTGGACCAGCCGGGCGGTCACGGTGACGGCGACACGGCCGTCCGGCTGCCAGGCGAACTCCTCCAGCCGGGCCGCCGCCTTGACGCCGCCGGCGAACCGGGCGATCCGGAGCAGGCCCTCCCGGTCGTCCTTGCGCAGGAACGTCGACCGCACCCGCAGCAGCGGGCCGAGGCCGTCGTGCACGCCGTCGCCCATGAAGTCGAGCGCCAGGGGCCTGATCGCGTCGACCATCTCCTGGAAGAAGTCGGGCTGGTACTTGACGACCGCGGGTTCGCTCAGCCGGCTCAGCATCTCGACCCGGTAGAAGCGGCGGAGCAGCAGATCCCGGAAGGGGCCGGGCTCGGTGTTGGCCACGACGACGTCCAGGACCTCACGGAGGTTCCCGTAGTACTGGGACGGGACGATCTTGGCGGATCCCGCGTTCTTGCCGTCGTCGCGCCGGGAGTAGTAGTAGCAGGTGTAGCTCCCGAGGATCGAGACGGCCTTCGCGGGGAAGTACGCCTGCATCATGTAGAGCTGGTCCTCCAGCCGGCGCCTGCCCTCGGGATAGGCGATGCCGTTCTCGCGGAGGAACGCCGTACGGAACATCTTGTGCGGCGTGAGGCTGTCGTACAGGGGCGCGTCGTGGAGCGTGCACTTCTCACGGTCCTTCTTGAACACGCCGTGCGGCACACCGCGGAAGTTGCTGGCCACCTTGCCGATGACGATGTCCGAGCCGTTGCGGTGCCCCATCTCGTACAGACGGCGCAGGGCGTCCGAGGCGAGGTGGTCGTCCTGGTCGACGAACTGGACGTACTCGCCCTTCGCCTCGTCCACGCCGATGTTGCGGGGCTTTCCCGGCCAGCCGGAATTGGGGATGGTGATCAGCCGGAAATGGGGGTGCTCCGCCGAAAGTTTCTCCAGTCGCGCAGGGGTGTCGTCCGTCGACCCGTCGTTCACGAACAGAACTTCGAATTCCTCCGGGGGCAATGACTGCCGCAGGAGCGATTCGATGCAGGGGTCGATGTACTTGCCCGGGTTGTACACCGGAATGACGACACTAACTTTGACTGGCATCGCTGCTGTCCCATGTCTGGTAGGTCTCTGGAGATGGCGGCGGATGCGGGGCCGACACTGCCACTGCCGAAGCGAACGGGGGAGGGCCGCCGCATTGCACCCTATCGGCTCTTGGATGAACGAAGTGACCCGATGGTTGCGCGGATTTTGGCATGCGTCGGCATTCTTCCGTTCCCCCTCGGCTCGGACGCACGCCGCCGGGAGGATGGCCGTTCCGAATGCGTTTCCGCAGTTCCGTACGGGCATCGGGCAAAGCGCACAGGTGTGCGGGCGGGGGTGCGCGCATGCGGAGGAAAGGGCCCATGGCGCCGGGGGTGATGATGTAAGGGCGCGGGGCGGGGCGACAGGGCTACGACATCCGTAGGGGGTACGGCGGCCTGTTCCGGGATGGTCGCACTGTGTGCGTACCGACATATGTACGAACGACGTATACGCGAATGCGCTGGGATCGTTCGGAAACGGGAGAACCAGGGCCTGTGCGTCCACGGGGCGAAACGCGTGGGCGCCCGTTCCCCTCTCTCACGTAGATTGCGGGGGCTGGGCGAGGTCGAATCATTGGGGATGGACGTGTCAGGGGCAAGGCAGGGCGTCACAGAGGCCCGCAGGATCGTGGTCAAGGTCGGTTCCTCCTCGCTCACCACGGCGGCGGGCGGTCTCGACGCCGACCGGGTCGACGCGCTCGTCGACGTGCTCGCCAAGGTGCGCAGCGGCGGGGAGCGCGAGATCGTGCTCGTCTCCAGCGGCGCCATCGCCGCCGGGCTCGCCCCGCTCGGCCTGCACCGGCGGCCCAAGGACCTGGCCAGGCAGCAGGCCGCGGCCAGCGTCGGGCAGGGGCTGCTCGTAGCCCGCTACACCGCCTCCTTCGCGCGGTACGGCGTACGCGTCGGGCAGGTGCTGCTGACCAGCAACGACACCAGCCGCCGCGCCCACTACCGCAACGCCTGCCGCACCCTCGACCAACTCCTGGACATGGGCGCGTTCCCGATCGTCAACGAGAACGACACCGTGGCCACGGACGAGATCCGGTTCGGCGACAACGACCGGCTCGCGGCCCTCGTCGCCCACCTGGTCCGCGCCGACCTGCTGGTCCTCCTCTCGGACGTGGACGGTCTCTACGACGGCGATCCGAGCATCCCGGGCGCCTCGCGCGTCGCCGAGGTGGCCGGTCCCGAGGATCTGGCGGGGGTCGTCATCGGCAGCGCGGGGAAGGCGGGTGTCGGCACCGGCGGCATGGTCACCAAGGTCGAGGCCGCCCGGATCGCCACCGCCGCCGGAGTCCCCGTCGTCCTCACCTCGGCGAGCCGGGCCGCAGACGCCTTGGCCGGACGCGACACCGGCACGTACTTCCACCGCACCGGGCGGCGGTCCGCCGACCGGCACCTCTGGCTCGCCCACGCCTCCACCCCGCAGGGCTCGCTGACCATCGACGACGGGGCAGTCCGCGCGCTCGTCGAGCGGCACGGCTCGCTGCTGCCCGCCGGGATCGTGGCGGTCGAGGGCGAGTTCAACGCCGGTGATCCGGTGGAACTGCGCGATGCCGAAGGGCGTCCCGTGGCCCGCGGGCTCGTCAACTTCGACGCGAAGGAGATCCCGCAACTGCTCGGCCGCTCCACCCGCGACCTGGCACGGGAACTCGGTCCGGCGTACGAGCGCGAGATCGTACACAGGGACGATCTTGTCGTTCTGCACCGCTGACAGACCCCCTGAAACGGTTGAAAGTCCCGTCCCAGGACGGAGACCTTCATGAAAACCACCCCATCCCCGGCCGCGGACTGGTCAACTTTGTAATGGGGACACAGCGGGGTACCGCACAGTAAACGCATACACAGGAGGCCGCCGGTGAGACGAGCGCGCCCGGGGGCGCCGCCCCGAGGAACGGGTGGCCGGGCCCTGACCAGTGTCGGAGCAGGTGCCGACTTCGACGGGAGCCGGTCCGCGGACCGTACGGACGACCGGACCACCGGGTTCGGGCCCGCAGCGGTGAGACCGGGGCCGATGGCCGAGGGGCGTGCCCCGGAGCGCACCCCGTCGAGGCTCTGGCACGTCACGTTGAGCGTCTCGGGCGTCGAGATCCCGCTCAGGGAGGTCAGACGCGGCCTCGAACAGCTCGCGCACGACCATCCCTTCCTGCTGACCAGCCGGTATGCCAACGACCACGCGGAGATCCGCTACTGGGAGGAGGCCCGCGACCTGCACGACGCCGCGGCTGTCGCGCTGCGGCTCTGGGGAGAGCACCGCTCCACCGCCGGGCTTCCGCCCTGGGAGATCGTCGGTCTGGAGGTCATCGACCGCGAGACGTATCACCAGCGCGTCGCCGAAGGATACGGGCCGCCCCCGGCGGCCCCGGTCGGAGTGCACCCCTTCTGAGCACCCGTCCCACCGGCCAAGGGCCCCGGGCGCGACTGCCCGGGGCCCCGGCACGATGGGCCGGGGGCGTCGGCACGCATCCCCGGGCGCGGCCGGTCACGGGTGTTCGGCACGGGTCCCGCGCGCGGCCGGTCACGGGTTCGCGCACGGAGCGTCGCGCGGGTGCGCGGTACGGATTCCGCGGATGCCCCGCCACGGGCGATCCGGCACGGGTTCCGGGCACGACCGGCCGCGGGGCAGTTGTCTCGCATCACGGGATACGTGGCGGATGCCCGCAGTGTGCGCACTACGCTGCGGGCATGACCACGTTCTCGCCGTACGACAACATGTCCCCGGTCGCCCAGGCCGCCTACCGGGCGCGCGCCGCCGCCGCCGACATCGCGCCTTCGCCGCGCGCGGCGAAGGACGACGCGCTGCTCGCGATCGCGGACGCGCTGGAGGTGCGGACGGGCGAGATCGTCGAGGCCAACGCCGAGGATGTCGCCCGCGCCCGCGAAGCCGGGACCAGCGAGGCGATCGTCGACCGCCTCACCCTCACTCCGGAGCGGATCCGCGCCATCGCCACCGACGTACGCGACGTGGCGGCGCTGCCCGACCCGGTCGGCGAGGTCGTCCGGGGCTCCACCCTGCCCAACGGCATCGATCTGCGGCAGGTCCGGGTGCCGCTCGGAGTGGTCGGCATCATCTACGAGGCCCGCCCGAACGTCACGGTCGACGCCGCCGCGCTCTGCCTCAAGTCCGGCAACGCCGTGCTGTTGCGCGGCTCGTCCTCGGCATACGCGTCCAACGCCGCACTCGTACGGGTGATCCGCGACGCGGTCGGCGGCTCGGGCCTCCCGGCCGACGCGGTGCAGCTGGTGCCGGGCGAGAGCCGCGACTCGGTGCGCGAGCTGATGCGGGCCCGCGGTCTCGTCGACGTCCTCATCCCGCGCGGCGGCGCCTCGCTGATCCGCACGGTGGTCGAGGAGTCCACCGTTCCGGTCATCGAGACCGGCACCGGCAACTGCCACGTCTACGTGGACGCGCGGACCGACATCGACATGGCCGTCGACATCCTGGTCAACTCCAAGGCACAGCGCCCGAGCGTCTGCAACGCCGCCGAGACCCTCCTGGTACACAAGGACGTGGCCGCGGAGTTCCTGCCGCGTGCCCTGGACGCGCTGGCCGAGGCCGGGGTGACCGTGCACGGCGACGAGCGGGTTCTCGAACACGCCGCCGGTTCCAAGGCCACCGTGGTGCCGGCGACCCCGGAGGACTGGGAGACCGAGTACCTCTCCTACGACATCGCCGCGGCAGTCGTGGACTCCCTGGACGCGGCCGTCGCACACATCCGGCTCTGGTCCTCCGGCCACACCGAGGCGATCGTGACCACGTCCCAGGCCGCCGCACGCCGCTTCACCCAACTGGTCGACTCCACGACGGTGGCCGTGAACGCCTCGACGCGCTTCACCGACGGCGGGCAGTTCGGCTTCGGCGCCGAGATCGGCATCTCCACACAGAAGCTGCACGCCAGGGGCCCGATGGGGCTGCCCGAGCTGACCTCGACGAAGTACATCGTCACGGGCGACGGCCACGTGCGGTGACCGGACGACCGTCCGGGTTCGGTGAATGTCACGCGGGCTCCCTGCCCAGAACGACCCGCCGGGGCTAGTCTGGAGCTGTGCCGGACGACGTGGGGGGCAGGCCGTCCCCGGACGGCTGGGAGCCCGACGACGACCGCGGGGGCGCGGACGAGGACTTCGCCTCCGTGGTGTTCGACGAGGACTTCGTACGGGCCGCCGAGATCCATGAACCCACTGCCGTGGAACGGCTGCTCGCGGCCGCGCAGGCACGGGCGGAGGCCGAGGCGACCCGCTCCAGGGCGGGCGGCGGCCCGCTGGACGACGACGACTTCTCCGGCGAGGGATACGGCCACGGCCGCGGCGGCCCGTACGGCGGCGAGGGCGTCTCCTACGACCCGCTCGATCCCGACGGCGACCCCTACGGCCGCCACGGAGGGGCGCTGCGCCCCTACCGTGGGTCGGCGCGCTGGCACCGGCCCGTGGCCTGGATCCTCGCCGTGCTGATGGGCATCGGCATGGTCGCGCTGGCCTTCGGGGCGGTCTACCGCAATGCGTCGGGCAACCGGCAGAACCCCGTCCCGCCACCCGCCACCACGGGCGTGGACACGGCCCCCGGGCCGGCCCCCACCGCCCTGCCTTCGGCACCGGTCGGCCAGCCGCGCCTCACAGCCTCCGCGATCCCCAGCAGCGGCTAACCCGCCGGACCACCGGCCGAGCCCCCTCGGGGCTCGCTGCCCGCGCCCCGGGCCGTCCTCCGCACCGCTCGGCCAACGCCCTCCGTACCCCGTGCTGCTCTCCCGGTGCTGCTCTCCCCGTTCGGCTCGGGCCTTCCTCCCCGGCTCCGGATCGCTTCCCGCGCGGCCCGGTCCTCGCTCACCGCGCCCGGTTCGTGTGCCGGACCTTCCCGGGCCGCTCCCGGCCCCTGTCCGGCTTCGTGGGGCGGGCCCCGTGCCGCGCTCGGGTCGTGTGCCCGGGGCCGTCCCCGGGCCGCTCCCGGGTCCGGGCCTTACCGGGCTGCCCGGACGGCCCCCTCACGCCCCGGGGCGGCTCTCTCTCGCCTCTGCGTTTACCGCGGCCGCAATCGACCTACCCTGAAGGTGTGACCCCTCTCTCCGAGGGGGCTTCTCACTCGTCCGCACACGGGTGGTCATGGGGCACCGATACGCGCCATGACGGGCGGGCCCTGTCCGAAGCCATCGGCCGAGACAGAGCGATGCGTTTCGACCTCGGTCGGTGACGTGGAGTCGGGAGAAGTCATGGCACACCGCGGAGAACCACCGGAAGGCCCGTCCGAGAACACACCGGGCGGCAGTGAGGACGAGTACAGGTCACTCGTCTTCGACGAGTCGTTCGTTCGGGCTGCCCGGCTGAAGGAATTCTCCGCACAGGAACGCATCGCCGATCACACTCCTGCCGTGCGCAGTCTCCCTCCCCGAAGATTCAAGGCCGGTTCCCGCGCCGCCATCGCCCTGGTCCTCCTGATCGCGCTGGCCTTCGGAACGGCCGTTTACATGGGCCTTCGCCACCCCTACCAGATGCCCGTCGGCCGAAAGGCCGAAGTGCTGAGATCGACTGTCGTCCCGCTGGCCCCGCGCGAGCCCGTACCCGGCGGAACGGCCTCCGGCCTCCTCTCCCGGAGCCCCGCCGCACAGTTCGCGAAGGGCGCGGCGGGCATCAACTCGCCGCCGGTCAGGGCCACCGACAACTTCTCGGACAACCAGGTGGCGACGGCGCTGGCCACCGTCAAGGACTACCTGGTCGCGTCCTCGCTCGACCCCGACGTCCTCACCGGGCACGCGCTGCGGCCGGTGGAGATGCTGCTCGACCCCGACCAGATGGCTCAGTTCGAGCGCAGCATGCACCGGCCGGAAGACGACGGGCAGCACGCACCCGCCGGCTGGCTGGTCCGCTTCGACCCGGCGAAGGTGGCCCTGGCCAGTCCCGACATCCGGGTCCGGGGCACGTTGAGCTACAGCGAGGCGGGGGCCGACACGCTGGAGGTGGTGTCGGACCACACCTTCACGTACACGCTCCGCCCCGCCGCCTCCGGACCCCAGCGAATGGGCGGTGCCTCGCTCTTCACCGTGCGGCGCGAGCTGCACTTCCGCTTCGACCGTGAGGACCTGCGCCTGCACCGGCTGGAGCTGCGCACCAGCTACGTCCAGGCCGGGCCGCAGACGTGCCCGTCGGACACCACGGGTGTCCTGCGGCCCCTGCTCGCCGGTGAGCGCGCCGCCTCCCGCGGTCCCGCGGGCACCGACCCGTACGACACGGGCCGGCCCACAGGGGCGCTCTGCGGAACGCTCGTGGTCAGTTCCCCGTCGGCTCCGGCCCCTCGGGGTCCCGGGGCTCATCCGGCCGCGCCGAGCCCGGGGAGTCACCCGTAGCACCGCCCTTCCCGGCCGCGCCCCCGCCCTGACCGGTGAACTTGTCGCGGAGCCTTCCCCCCAGGTCCCCGGCACCGCCCGCTATGTCGCCGACGAGCTTCATCAGCGGATCCTTGCTGGTCCGCACCGCGTCCGCGTAGTGCGCCGCGGACTGCCGGAAGGAATCCGTGACCGAGGTGTCCTTGTCCTCGTCCCGCCGCGGGTAGTGACCGTCCATGATCCGCTGGTAGTCGCGGCTCTCGGACCACTTCTTCAGCTCGGCCGCGCGCACGGTGGTGAACGGGTGTGAGCGGGGCAGCAGGTTGAGGATCTTGAGCACGGAGTCGCGCAGGTCGCCGCCCTTCTCGTACTCGTCGGCCTGCGCGAGGAAGGCGTCCACGTTCATCTCGTGGAGATGGTTGCCGCCCGCGATCTTCATCAGTCCGCGCATCGACGCGCGCAGATCCTGTCCGACCAGCAGCCCCGCGCGGTCGGCGGACAGCTCCGACTTGCGGAACCACTCGCGCAGTGCCGTCACGATCGCCATGATCGCCACATTGCCGAGCGGGATCCAGGCGACCTTCAGCGCGATGTTCGTGAGGAACAGCAGAATCGTGCGGTACACGGCATGGCCGGAGAGGGCGTGCCCCACCTCGTGGCCGATGACGGCCCGCATCTCCTCCTCGTCGAGCAGCTCCACCAGCCCCGTGGTCACCACGATGATCGGCTCGTCGAGACCGATGCACATGGCATTGGGCTGCGGATCCTGGCTGACGTACATCGGCGGGACCTTCTCCAGGTCCAGGATGTAACAGGCGTCCCGCAGCATGTCATTGAGATGGACGAACTGCGCGTCGCTCACCCGGACGGAGTCGGAGAGGAAGAGCAGTCGCAGGCTGCGCTCGGGCAGCAGACCGCTCAGTGTCCTGAAGACGGTGTCGAAACCGCTCAGCTTGCGCAGGGCCACCAGGGCCGAGCGGTCCGCCGGGTGTTCGTAGGCCCGGGACGAGATCCCCGCGAAGCGCCGGCGCTGCCTGCTCGGCACGTTCTCGCCGCTCTCATAGTTGTGTTCGGTCATGAATGGGCCCCCTGTTCGTACGAGACGTCGCCCGCCCCCTGACGGATCCCAGCGTAGGCGCTGGGGCTACGGTGTGCGGGGGGCTGTGGACAACTGAGGAGACGCCCGAGATGCCATACACCGTTGCCCTGCTCGCCGCCGCTTCCGAGGACCAGGGGCTCGGCGGCACGTTCCGTCTCGTGCTGCTCGCCGCGCTCGTCGGAGCCGTGCTGCTCGCCTGGTTCCTGCTCCGCGGGTACCGCGGCAACGGTGATGACGGCGACAACGACTGAGTCGGCGTGAGCACGCCGGGGGCGCCCGCATACGATGTGCGCGACATCCTGCTTCCGACCCCCGATCGAAGGTCCTGTCGAAGATGAGCCTCACGAGCGCCGCGCACCAGCTGGTCACCCTTGCCGCCGAGGGCGGCGAGCACGGTGGCAACCATCCGAGCCTCAACCCGTACATCGTCGGCGGCGGCGCGTTCATCGGGTTGATGCTCCTGCTGTGGATCACCACCCGCTTCAACCGCGACCGCTGAAGCGAAGGCGAACAACTGTGCCAGTAGGCTCTGCACGCATGGAAGAGCAGGAAATGCCTACCGGCAGCGGAAAGCGCCGTATCGGCGTGATGGGCGGGACGTTCGACCCGATCCATCATGGACACCTGGTGGCGGCCAGCGAAGTGGCCGCCCAGTTCCGCCTCGACGAGGTGATCTTCGTTCCGACCGGGCAGCCCTGGCAGAAGAGCCACAAGCGCGTCTCCCCGGCCGAGGACCGCTATCTGATGACGGTCATCGCGACGGCTTCCAACCCGCAGTTCTCGGTCAGCCGGAGCGACATCGACCGCAGCGGACCGACGTACACCATCGACACGCTGCGGGATCTGCGCGCGATCCACGGCGACGCGGATCTCTTCTTCATCACCGGTGCCGACGCGCTCGCCCAGATCCTCACCTGGCGGGACGCCGACGAACTCTTCTCGCTCGCCCACTTCATCGGTGTGACACGACCGGGCCACACGCTCACCGACCCCGGACTGCCGGAGGGCGGCGTCTCCCTCGTGGAGGTGCCCGCGCTCGCGATCTCGTCCACGGACTGCCGCGAGAGGGTCGCGCAGGGGGAACCGGTCTGGTACCTGGTGCCGGACGGCGTGGTTCGCTACATCGACAAGCGCCAGCTGTACCGCGGCGAATGAGCCAGAGGGGCACCGGTGAACGACCGACAGAACCCGTACGACCCGTATTACCAGCAGCCGCAGATCGTCGGCTACGACGAGTACGGGCAGCCGGTGTACCAGCAGGCCGGACCGCAGGCGTACGACACATACGACCCGTACGCGTCCCAGCACATTCAGCACCCGCAGCAGCCCCAGCAGCACTCGTACCCGGCCGACCAGGGTGGCTACGGAACCGGCGAGATCGGCAACGGCACTGATCAGAGCGGCTACGGAACGGGTCAGGTGTACGGATACGACCCCTACGCTCAGCCCCAGCAGGCGCATCCGGCTCAGCCGCAGACGTACGACCCGTATGCCGCCCAGGCGCCCCAGCAGGCACATCAGACCCAATCCCACCAGCAGCAGCCTGAACAGCAGGCGTACGGCGGCTACGACGGCTACGGTTACGACACCGGTCGGCAGCCCGCCGCCGTCGACACCGCGCAGCAGTGGAACATCCCGCAACAGGCGGCGGCTCCCCCGCAGGAGGCCGAGGCATATCCGCAGCAGCGGTCCGCCGCGCAAGCGGTGCCGTCCGCGGCCTCGGCGCCGACCGCGCCAGGGACACCGGCTCCCGACCGGGCCGAGCCGGAACAGCGGTCGGAGTCCGGGGCCGAATCGGATTCGACGGTTCCGGGGCAGCGCCGTCCGGACTACCGCACCGAGCAGTTCTCCTTCATCGAGGAGCCCGACGAGGACTCCGAAGACGTCATCGACTGGCTCAAGTTCACCGAGAGCCGCAGCGAGCGGCGCGAGGAGGCGCGACGCCGCGGCCGCAACCGCATGGTCGCGCTGATAGTCGTGGCGGCTCTCGTGATCGTCGGCGGTGTCGGCTATCTGTGGTCCGCCGGGATGCTCCCCGGCCTCTCCGACTCGGAGAAGGGCAGCACCGCGGCGACGGGCCCGCAGCAGCGGGACGTCATCGTGGTCCACCTCCACGACACCAAGAAGGGCGGTACCTCCACGGCGCTGCTCGTCGACAACGTGACGACCAAGAAGGGGAGCACCGTCCTGCTCCCCAACTCCCTCGCGGTCGCCGACGACGAGGGGGCCATGACCACCCTCGGCAAGTCCGTCGAGGACGACGGCACCACTGGCACCCGAGAGTCGATCGACACGCTGCTCGGCACCAGGATCAGCGGCACCTGGCGGCTCGACACTCCTTACCTGGAGACCCTCGTCGATCTCGTCGGCAACATCGACATCGACACCGACACCGACGTGCCCGACACGAAGAAGGACGCCTCTCCATTGGTGAAGAAGGGGGAGGCGCAGACCCTGAGCGGCCGGATGGCCGTCGCGTACGCCACCTACCGGGCGCCCGGCGAGGACGAGGCGAAGCAGCTCATGCGGTTCGGCGAGGTGCTGCGGGGCGTGCTGCGGAAGATCTCGGACGACCCGAAGGCCGCCACCGTGACCGTGCAGACCCTGGCGCAGATCCTCGATCCCTCGCTCCCCGAGAAGGACCTCGGCGCCTCCCTGGCGAAGCTCGCCCGGCACGCCAAGATGGGTGACTACAAGACGACGCTGCTGGCGGCGCAGGCCGACGGCACGCTCAGTGACACAGCCGCCGAGGGTGTCGTCGAGGACATCCTGGGCGGCACGGTGAAGGCCCCGGAGGCCGGTGCGGCGGTGCGTGTCGCCATCAAGAACGCCACCGGTGACAAGGACAGTTCGGAGTCCGCCCGGATCAAGCTGGTCAACGGCGGGTACGTCTTCGCCGGCAGCAGTGCGACCGAGACCGCGGCGTCGTCCGAGGTGATCTACAAGAAGCCCGAGGACAAGGAGACGGCGACGCAGGTCGCCAAGACCCTGGGGCTGCCGACGAGCGCGGTCAAGCAGGGGAACCCCTTCTCCAACGCGGTCGTGTCCGTCCTGCTCGGGCAGGACTACCCGGCCAAATGACCTGAGCCGGGCCCCGGGCCCCGGTGTCGGACCTCGGCCACTCGGCCAGGGTTCCGGGACCGGGGCCCGGCCGGTCCCGGAACCGGGCCGGGCGGGCCCACCCCCGCCGATGCCGGAAGCTCTCCGAACGTTTGTTGTGTGGGCTGTCGGTGGTCCGTGAGACCCTAGGAGGGTGCTGAAGATCTCGGCCGGGCCTCCGACGCCCGGCGCGTGCGTCTGCGGCGCCGCCGAAACGGCCCGACTGCTCCGCCAGGAGGCCGCCCCGGGGGACCGCAGTCGTGCGTACCGGACGGCCGCGTGCCGACACGGCCGGGACGAGCAGCAGCCTCCGGGAGGTTCTCAGCGACCCCCGCGAGGGTGAACCGACCGCCGACGAAAGCCTGCTTGTGACCGCCACGGACCGCTCCATCGAGCTCATCAACACCGCCGCCCAGGCGGCCGCCGACCGGCTCGCGCACGACATCATCGCGTACGACGTCAGCGATGTGCTGTCGATCACGGACGCCTTCCTGCTGGCCTCGGCGCCCAACGACCGCCAGGTCAAGTCCATCGTCGACGAGATCGAGGAGCGGCTCCTGAAGGAGCTCGGCGCCAAGCCGGTGCGCCGCGAGGGCGACCGCGACGCCCGCTGGATCCTCCTCGACTACGTCGACATCGTCATCCACGTCCAGCACAACGAGGAGCGGGTCTTCTACGCGCTGGAGCGCCTCTGGAAGGACTGCCCCGAGATCGAGCTCCCCGAGGACGCCGTCAAGACCCGGGGCAAGGCCGAGGAGCACGCCCAGCTCACCGGCGGCACGGAAGGCGAGCGGAGCTGAACGGCAGCAGGAGCGGCAGGGGCCGCAAAATCGTCCTCTGGCGACACGGCCAGACAGCGTGGAACCTGGAACACCGGTTTCAGGGCTCCACGGACATCCCGCTCACCGAGACGGGCGTCGGACAGGCCCGACGGGCCGCCCGGCTGCTCGCCTCGCTGAATCCGCACGCGATCGTCGCGTCCGATCTGCGCCGGGCGACCGCCACGGCCGCCGAGCTCGCCGTGCTCGCCGGCATGGAGGTCGCGCACGACGCGGGACTGCGCGAGACCTATGCCGGCGCCTGGCAGGGGCTCACCCACGAGGAGATCGTCGGACGGTACGGCGAGGAGTACGCCGCGTGGAAGCGCGGCGAGCCGGTGCGACGCGGCGGCGGCGAGTTGGAGACCGAGGTCGCCGACCGGGCCGCCCCGGTCGTACTCGAACACGCCGACAAGCTGCCCGACAGCGGCACACTCGTCGTGGTCAGCCACGGCGGCACCATCCGCACCACCATCGGTCGGCTGCTGGGCCTGGAGTCGCACCACTGGGAAGGGCTCGGTGGGCTCTCCAACTGCTGCTGGTCGGTGCTCGGCGAGGGCGCGCGCGGCTGGCGACTGCTGGAGCACAACGCGGGCACGCTCCCCGAGCCGGTGCTGGGCGACGACACATAGCCGGGCTCTCGTGGCAGGGCTCTCGCCGGGGTCGGCGCCGTAAGAAGGTCCCTGCGGAGCCCCAGGAGGGTCTCCCGTGGGGCGGCAGCTGCCGGATTTCACTTTCTGGCTGGTCACAGGCTAGAGTTCTTCTTGTTCGCGGGGCGGAAACGCAAGAAACAAAGCGAACAGCGGGGCTATAGCTCAGTTGGTAGAGCGCCTGCATGGCATGCAGGAGGTCAGGAGTTCAATTCTCCTTAGCTCCACAATCAAGGATCCCGTCCCTGTCAGGGGGCGGGATCCTTGCGTTCCCGTCGATAAAGGAGTCCTTGGCTCCGTACGGCTGCGCTGCTCAGCCGCTCGGCGCCAGGTTCTGCGGCATCCGTCGCGACGACGGCCGCCCGTTCTCTTCTGTCCCTCGTTCCTCTGCCGGTGCCGTCCGGGGGGCGAGACGCCTTTGGTGTCGGTCCTGTTGACGTGCCGTCACCGTCCACGTTCCTCGTCATCGGTGGTCCTCCAAGGGAGTTGGCGCCGCGTGGCCGCTCACTCCCGTTCCGGCCGGGCCGCTCCGTGCGGCGCGGCCGTGTCGCTCGACGGTGGTCCGGGCGGGGCGGATCGCGACCCGTGCGATACCAAGAGGCTCTGCTCACCGGTGGATTCGCCCCGGCGGATCCCGGGAGGCGGGGGCTCGGCCGGCGCTTGGGAGGCGGTGGTGACCGGCCGGATCCGCGGTGGGCTGCCCCTCTTGCAGGCTCATGGCAGAATCGGAACGCCGGAGGGGGCTACGGACCGAACGGGAGGGAGCGCGCGATGCCTGCGAGCCGCCACGAGGTCCCGGACCTGCCCCTCGTCCCCGGACTTCGCATCCGTACCCACGGCACGCGTGCCGACCGGCCCGCGGGTGGCCGACCTCACGCGCTCGGCGACGGCGGCCGGAACCTTCACGTGTCCGTCGTCGGCGAGCGAAGCCGGAGCTGACCCATGGGTGCTCACAGGCGGAAGTGCGACTGGTGCGGCAGCGGTACGCCCATCGTCAGGGACATGGACCCGGTCAATCCCGAGTACCAGTACTGGTGCGAGGAGTGCGCGCGGGCGCTGATCATAAAAGGCGACCCCATCGAGACCTACCGGGAGCTGGAGGGGGAGCCGATCTACGGACGGCTGCTGGACGAGCACTGCACACTCAAGCGCTTCTACTCCTTCGCCACCGCCTGAGACCGCGTGACAGGTGCGCTCATGACGCCGACGAAGCAGGTCGGATCCGGTCGGGCGCGAAACGATTTGGTGGAGTGGCGGGGTCACCGGTAATGTTCTCGATGTCGCCACGGGGAACCAGAAGGTGGACAACGCGGGGCTATAGCTCAGTTGGTAGAGCGCCTGCATGGCATGCAGGAGGTCAGGAGTTCAATTCTCCTTAGCTCCACAGTGAAGAACGAGAAGCGGGTCATCCTTCAAGGAGTGACCCGCTTCTCGTATGTGTATGTCGGAAGCGCCGGGCGCGTCGAGTGTGTCGGGCCGGCGCATCGGGCACATCGGCCACCAGAGCCGGGCTTGTGCGCCCCGGTCCGCGCGTCGGCTCACGCGCGGGGCGGTCGATCCGGCGCATCGGCCCGGGCGAGTCGGTCGGCGCCGTGCGCGGAAGCGCGTCCCGAAGCGGGCTCTCCCGGGCGGTGGGAGGCGAGCTGTGCGGAGCAGGCCCTGCCACTTGTCCGAGGGCCGGTCACGCCCGGACCGGTTCCGGGACCGTGCGGTACCCTGGCGCCATGCGTGCCGTACGCCTTCTGCTTAGCGAGCCGCGCTGATCAGTCCCGACCGGTGAGAATGCCTGGTCGGAATCGGCGCGGCGTCCCCTCCTGTGCGAGGGGATTTTTCGTTTCCGTAGACGCGTGTCCGTAGACATGGGCGCCGGCAGATGACGATCGATGGAGCTTTGAGGACCATGAGCGAGACGAATTCCGCAGCCGAGGCGGCTGCGCCGCACCGCTACACGGCGGCGCTGGCCGCCGACATCGAGGCACGCTGGCAGGACTTCTGGGACGCCGAGGGCACCTACGAGGCGCCGAACCCGACCGGTGACCTGGCGGGCGACTCGGAGCTGGCCGCCAAACCGAAAAAGTTCATCATGGACATGTTCCCGTACCCCTCGGGTGCGGGGCTGCACGTCGGACACCCCCTGGGCTACATCGCCACCGACGTCTTCGCGCGTCACCAGCGGATGACCGGGCACAACGTGCTGCACACCCTGGGTTTCGACGCCTTCGGCCTGCCCGCGGAGCAGTACGCCGTGCAGACCGGCACACACCCGCGGGTCTCCACCGAGGCCAACATCGAGAACATGACGGCCCAGCTGCGACGGCTGGGTCTGGGCCACGACAAGCGCCGCTCGTTCGCCACGATCGAGTCGGAGTACTACAAGTGGACCCAGTGGATCTTCCTGCAGATCTTCAACTCCTGGTACGACACCGAGGCCGACCGGGCCCGTCCGATCGACGAGCTGGTCGCACAGTTCGAGAGCGGTGCCCGCCCCACCCCGGACGGCCGTGACTGGAGCGTGCTGAGCGCCGTCGAGCGCGCGGACATCCTGAGCGAGTACCGCCTGGCGTACGCCTCCGACGCGCCGGTCAACTGGTCGCCCGGCCTGGGCACCGTGCTGGCCAACGAGGAGGTGACGGCCGACGGGCGCTCCGAGCGCGGGAACTTCCCGGTCTTCAAGGCCAAGCTGCGCCAGTGGAACATGCGTATCACGGCCTACGCCGACCGGCTGCTGAACGATCTGGACGGGCTGGACTGGCCCGAGGCCATCAAGCTGCAGCAGCGCAACTGGATCGGGCGTTCCGAAGGCGCGCGGGTCGACTTCCCGGTCGACGGCGCGGACGCCATCACCGTCTTCACCACCCGGCAGGACACCCTGTTCGGGGCCACCTACATGGTGCTGGCGCCGGAGCACGAGCTGGTGGAGCGGATCGTTCCGGACGCCTGGCCGGAGGGCACCCACCCGGTATGGACCGGTGGACACGCCACCCCGGCCGAGGCCGTCGCCGCGTACCGCAAGCTGGCCGCCGCCAAGTCCGACGTGGAGCGGCAGGCCGAGGCCAAGGACAAGACCGGCGTCTTCACCGGCGCGTACGCGACCAACCCGGTCAGCGGCGAGAAGGTCCCGGTCTTCATCGCCGACTACGTCCTGATGGGGTACGGCACCGGCGCGATCATGGCCGTTCCGGCGCACGACGCGCGCGACTTCGCCTTCGCGCGCGCCTTCGAGCTGCCGATGCGCTGTGTCGTCGAGCCGTCGGACGACCGCGGCACGGACCCCTCGACCTGGGACGACGCCTTCGCCTCGTACGACGCGAAGCTGGTCAACTCCGCCAGCGACGAGATCTCGCTGGACGGGCTGGGTGTCGTCGACGCCAAGGCGGAGATCACCGAGTGGCTGAAGGAGCACGGCGTCGGCGAGGGCACCGTCAATTTCCGACTGCGCGACTGGCTGTTCAGCCGGCAGCGCTACTGGGGCGAGCCGTTCCCCATCGTCTACGACGAGGACGGCGTGGCCCACGCGCTGCCCGAGTCGATGCTGCCCCTGGAGCTGCCGGAGGTCGACGACTACTCGCCGCGCACCTTCGACCCCGACGACGCGGACACCCAGCCCGAGACGCCGCTGTCCCGGAACGCCGAGTGGGTCAACGTCACCCTGGACCTGGGCGACGGCCCCAAGAAGTACCGCCGCGAGACCAACACCATGCCCAACTGGGCGGGCTCCTGCTGGTACGAGCTGCGCTATCTGGACCCGAACAACGACTCGAAGCTGGTCGACCCGGCGATCGAGCAGTACTGGATGGGCCCGCGCGAGGGGCAGCCGACCGGGGGCGTCGACCTGTACGTCGGCGGCCAGGAGCACGCCGTGCTGCACCTGCTGTACGCCCGCTTCTGGTCCAAGGTGCTGCACGACCTGGGGCACATCTCGTCCTCCGAGCCGTTCCACAAGCTGTACAACCAGGGCATGATCCAGGCGTACGTCTACCGGGACAGCCGCGGCATCGCGGTCCCGGCGGCCGAGGTCGAGGAGCGGGACGGGAAGTTCTTCCACCAGGGCGAGAAGGTCAGCCGCGTCCTGGGCAAGATGGGCAAGTCCCTGAAGAACGCCGTCACGCCGGACGAGATCTGCGCCGAGTACGGGGCGGACACGCTGCGCCTGTACGAGATGGCCATGGGCCCCCTGGACGTGTCGCGGCCGTGGGACACGCGCGCGGTCGTCGGCCAGTTCCGACTGCTGCAGCGGCTGTGGCGCAACATCGTCGACGAGGAGACCGGCGCGGTCACGGTCGTCGCCGCGGACCCGGACGAGGAGACGCTGCGCGCGCTGCACAAGGCGATCGACGGGGTCGGCCGGGACATGGCCGGCATGCGTTTCAACACCGCCATCGCCAAGGTCACCGAGCTGAACAACCACCTGACGAAGGCGGGCGGCCCGGTGTCCCGGAGCGTCGCCGAGTCGCTGGTGCTGCTGGTGGCGCCGCTGGCCCCGCACATCGCGGAGGAGCTGTGGCGGCGTCTGGGCCACACCGGGTCCGTGGTGCACCAGGACTTCCCCGTCGCCGACCCCGCGTACGTCGTGGACGAGACCGTGACCTGTGTGGTGCAGGTCAAGGGCAAGGTCAAGGCGCGCCTGGAGATCCCGCCGACGATCTCGGACGAGGACCTGGAGGCCCAGGCCCTGGCGGACCCGGCCGTGGTCGCCGCCCTGGGCGGTGCGGGCATCCGGAAGGTGATCGTCCGAGCGCCGAAGCTGGTCAACATCGTTCCCGCGTGAACGGCGGTGATCGTCCCCGCGTGAGGGGCACGGACGGGCGACCGGCAGGCCGCCCCGTGTGACCGGGGGCGTTCCCCTACGGGCAGGTTGGGGGTTCCGAAGGAACCCTTGGCCTGCCCGTAGCGTTTACGGTGGAGTGGCCGGCATCGATACGACACCCGAGGGGCGCTCATGGAAGCCGTGATCCTGATCCTGGGATTGCTCTTTTTCGCGTTCATCGCCCTGGGGGTGTACGCGAGCGTCAAGGCCATCGGCGCGGCGAAGCGGGGTGTGGACCGGACGATCGTCCAGGCACGCCGCGCGGTCGAGGACACCACGCTGCGAGCGAAGAGCTACGGCCAGACGGGCGTGGGCGGAGAGCTCGCGCAGCTGCGCCTCTCGCTGCGCACGTCGATGCGGGCCACGCAGGAGGCGCTGCGGGCGGGAGCCGTCGAGGACGCCTCGCTCTCGGAGTCACTGGACCTCTTCCGGCGGCTCAGTGTGCACGGACGCGAGCTCGACGAGGATCTGAGGAGGCTGGAGCGCGAGCCCGACCGGGCGACGGTCGCCGCGCTGCTGCCGGAGCTGAAGGAGCGCACGGAGCGGATCACGCACTCGGCGGACTCGCTGCGCTGGGCCGCCCGGGACCGGGCACGGCGGTTCGTCGACGACGATCTGGAGGCGCTGAACGCGCAGATCGACATGGAGGCCGGAGCGTTGCGGCACTGGACGGTCGAGCCGAACGAGCCCGTCCGGGAGCGGAGCCACGACCCGCGGCCCGACGCTCACACACAGGCCGACGGTCGCGCACGGGCAGAGGACCGGGGGCAGGCCGACCGCGGTGGGCAGGGGGAGGGGAACCAGCGGCAGGAGCGCGGGACGGCCGACGGCCGGGAGCGGGCCATACCGGCTCCGGACCACCGTATCCAGCCCGAATACCCGTGGCAGAAGACAGCTCGGCCGGAAACGACCACCTGAACCGTTCGGTGGCCGAAAGCGCCAGGATGTGGCCCGAAGTGAGCGGGAGCGGTCCAGCGGTCGGGGTCGGACTGCCGAGTGGCGGGCCCGCCAGGTAACCTCCCGCTCATGTCCCGCCATGTCGCGATCGTCACCGATTCCACGGCCTATCTGCCGCCCGAGGCGATGGAGCGGCACGGCATCACCGCGGTGCCTCTGACCGTCGTCCTCGGCGATCAGGCCCTGGAGGACGGCACGGAGCTCTCCGCCCGCGAGCTCGCCTCGGCGCTCCAGAAGCGCCGCCCCGTGACGACGTCCCGGCCCGGCCCGGAGGTCTTCTCGGCCGCGTACCGGGCGGCGGCCGACGCCGGGGCCTCCGGCATCGTCTCGCTCCACCTCTCCGCCGAGATGTCGGGCACCTACGACGCCGCGCTGCTCGCGTCGAAGGACGCGCCGGTTCCGGTACGTGTGGTGGACACCGGAATGGTCGCCATGGCCCTCGGGTTCTGCGCGCTGGAGGCGGCGGAGACGGTGGAGGAGGGCGGAAGTCTTGACGAGGCCGTCGCGGCTGCGGAGAAGCGGGCCGCGGGCACGTCCGCATACTTCTACGTCGACACGCTGGACTATCTGCGCCGGGGCGGCCGTATCGGCGCCGCTCAGGCGCTGTTGGGATCGGCGCTCGCGGTGAAGCCGCTGCTCCGGCTGGAGAGCGGCCGTATCGAACCGCTGGAGAAGGTACGGACGGCGTCGAAGGCGATCGCGCGTCTGGAGGAGATCGTCGCGGAGGCGGCGGGCAGCACGCGGGTGGATGTCGCCGTGCACCACCTGGCGGCGTCGGAGCGGGCAGAACGGCTCGCCGAACGGTTGCGCGAGCGGGTGCCCGGCCTGGTCGATCTGCACGTCAGCGAGGTGGGTGCGGTGATCGGCGCGCACACCGGACCCGGTCTGCTCGGAGCGGTTGTCTCGCCACGCTGAAGCCGGACCGCTCCCGGCCTTCGACCCCGGGCCCGCACCCGTTGGCACTGGGCCCGCCCCCCCGTCGGCTTTCGGCCCTCGGCCCTTGGATCCCGCCTTCGGCTCGGAGTCGCGGTCCGCGGATCCTGTCTTCGGCTCGGAGCCGCAGCCCTCGGGTTCGATGTCCGGCTCGTGGTCTGCGACCGGTGGGCCTCGGGACCTCCGGCCCGCGTTCCGGCAGGTCCCCGGATTTCACTCCTCGGTGTGGCCGAGTTATTCACAACTGGCCCGTTGTCCACCGAAATCGGGTCGGCTCAGCAGGTTCGGGTGAATGTGCCTACCGTCGTGAGGCATGACTCTGCGAACACTCCGTACGACCAGCACACTTCACGCGACCGATGGCGGCAGCGGCAGCGGCAGTGGCAGCGGACCGGGGCGTGGTCGTGGCGGCTCCGGTCTCGGCCCCGGACGACGGCGAGCGTCGCGTGGGAGCAGGGACAGTGTGGCTGCGGCCGCGCGCCGTCGCGCGGACGCGCTCATAGGAGGGGCGGACGGCGTGCCGGGCACGCGGTCCGTGCCTGGGGCGCCCACTGGTCCGGACCCCGACCCGCTCGTGGCGCCGGGCCCGTTACCGGCGACGGCACCGGACGCCGCCCCCACACCGCCCCCTCGCTCGAGCACGATGCCCCCACCGGCCCCGGGGAACGGCTCCGCCCTGCCGGGCCTGGGGGCGCGGCTGGGGCCCGCGCTGCGGGAGCGGATTCCGGTATGGCTTCAGCTCAGATGCGGGGTGGAGCCCAAGACCCTTGCCGCACTGGCCGTTGTCCTTGTCGTGGCCGTGGGCTTCGCGGCGGCACATTTCTGGTCGGCACGTCCGCATTCCGTGCGGCCCCCCGACCTGGTCGGCGAGGCCGCACGGGCCGGGGCGGCGCGCCCGGCGCCCGGTGACGCCGCGGTCCCCGGGCCGTCGCCCGGAGCAAAGCCCGTCGCAGAGGAGGCCGCTCACGTCGTCGTGGACGTGAGCGGGAAGGTGCGGCGGCCGGGGATCCAGCGACTGCCGTCCGGTGCCAGGGTCGCCGACGCGCTACGGGCAGCAGGCGGAGCCCGGTCGGGCGTCGACCTCACCGGGCTCAATCGGGCACGGGTTCTCGTGGACGGGGAGCAGATCGTGGTGGGTGTCCCGCCGGGCACTCCCGTCGTCGACGGCGGGGCATCCGTCGGCGGCACGGGTGGCGGTTCCGGCTCCGCGACCGGGCCGGTCAGTCTCAACAGCGCGACCGTCGAGCAACTCGACGCACTGCCGGGCGTCGGACCGGTGCTCGCTCAGCACATCATCGACTACCGCATGCGGCACGGCGGCTTCCGGTCGGTCGACGAGCTCCGCGAGGTCAACGGCATCGGCGACCGGCGGTTCGCCGACCTGCGGCCATTGGTGGGGCCATGAATCCGGCGCAGACCCACGCGGTGCCGGACAGTCGGCCGGTGTCGAGCGGTCGGCCCGGGGCGTCAGACCCTCGGCGGGAGGGGCCGGCGGATCTGAGGCTGGTCCCACCGGCGATCGCGGCGTGGGCCGGGGCGGCACTCGCACTGAGCGCGCCCGGGTGGTGGACGGCGACAGGCGCGATGCTCTGTGTCGGCACGGCCCTGATGCTCCTGGCGCTGCCGAGGGCCTCGACGCCCGGTGGGCCCCGCGGGCCCGGAGCCGGCACCGGGGGAGAGGTGGCCGACGGCGGGAGCACGGCGGGCGGACGGCGGCCGTACACCACCGCGACCGCCATCGCGGCGGCGCTGCTCTGTGCCGCCGTCGGTGCCGCGTCGGCCGGACTGCACAGCGCGGACGTGCGGAAGGGGCCGGTGCACGACCTGGCGCAGCGCTTCGAGAACGTCGAGGCGGAGGTGACCGTGACCTCCGACGCACGGCGGACCGTGCCGCGGGTGCGCGGGGACCACAGCACACCCGTCTCGCTCCTCATCGACGCCGAGATCACGCGGCTGACCGGGCCCGACGGCGCGGTCACGCGGCTGAGCACGCCGGTGCTGCTGATCGTCCCGCCCGGCGGATCGACGGCCCGGTGGGAGCAGTTGCTCCCCTCCACCCGACTGCGCATCGGCGGCCGGCTGGCGCCGCCCCTGCACGAGGGGGAGCGCAGCGCCGCCGTGCTGCGGCCGGAGGGCAAGGGCCCACCCCGCATCATCGGGCCGCCCTCCTTCGTCCAGCGCACGGCGGGTGCGCTGCGGGGCGGCCTGCGGCGGGCGACCGAGCGGCTCGGTCCCGACGCCCGGGCGCTGCTGCCCGCCCTGGTGGTCGGCGACACGTCCCGGATCTCGCCGGAACTGCACGAGGCCTTCCGGGCGACCGATCTCACCCACCTGATGGCGGTCTCGGGTGCCAACCTGGCCATTCTGCTGGCCCTCCTGATCGGGCCGCCGGGCACCGCGCTGCGCGCAGAACGTCGTGGCCTGGCTCCCCGGTTGGGCATCCCGCTGCGGCTGACAGCGTTGCTCGGCGGAGGGCTCACGCTCGCCTTCGTCATCGTCTGCCGGCCCGAGCCGAGCGTGCTGCGGGCCGCGGCCTGCGGACTGATCACCCTGCTCGCCATCGGCACGGGTCGCCGCAGATCGCTGATCCCGGCGCTGGCCGCAGCGGTTCTGCTGCTCGTGCTGTACGACCCGTGGATGGCGCGCAGTTACGGCTTCGTCCTCTCCGTGCTCGCCACCGGAGCCCTGCTCACCATCGCGCCCCACTGGAGCGGCGCGCTGCGGCGGCGCGGATTCCCGCCCCGGGTCTCCGAGGCGCTGGCCGCGGCCGCAGCTGCGCAGGCGGTGTGCGCGCCGGTCGTCGTGCTGCTCGCCTCGCGGGTCAGTTTGGTGGCGGTCCCGTGCAATCTGCTGGCCGAGTTCGCGGTGGCCCCGGCCACAATCCTGGGGTTCGCCGCGCTCGCCGTCGCGCCGGTGGCCATGCCAGTGGCAGAGGGGCTCGCCCGGGTCGCCGGATGGCCCGCCGGGTGGATCGGCTCGGTGGCCCGCACCGGGGCGGCGCTGCCCGGTGCGGCGATCGACTGGCCCGACGGCGGGAAGGGGGCGCTGCTGCTCGCCGCGCTGACGGTCCTGGTCGTGCTGTTCATGCGTCGTGCTGTGCGCCACCCATGGGTCTGTGCGGCGGCCGCGCTGCTGCTGGTCCTCGCGGTGCTCCGCCCGGTGCCGCTCACCCGGGTGCTGACCGGATGGCCGTCTCCCGACTGGGCGTTCGCGATGTGCGACGTGGGGCAGGGGGATGCGCTGGTGCTGGCCGCGGGGGGTGCCAGGGGCGTGGTCGTCGACACCGGGCCCGACCCGGGGCTCGTCGACCGGTGTTTGGACGACCTGAGCATCTCCGAGGTGCCGCTCCTGGTGCTCACACACTTCCACGCGGACCACGTCCGGGGACTGCCGGGGGTACTCCGCGGCAGAGCGGTGGGGGCGATCCAGACGACGAGTCTGGACGAACCTCCGGACCAGGCCGCGTTCGTACGGAGAACGGCCGCCGCCTCGGGCGTACCCCTGATCCGGGCCGTCCCCGGTGAACGGCGACGGCTCGGCCCGCTCGACTGGCAGGTTCTCTGGCCTGCGGGTGGTGCGGGGCCGGGCGGAGCGGCGGGCGGTGCCTCCGTGCTGCCGGGGGAGTTCCTGCCGAGGGAGCCCAACAACTCCAGCATCACGCTGTACGTCCGGACCGGCGGGCCGACGCTGTTGCTCCTCGGCGACCTCGAACCCCCGGCCCAGCAGGGGCTGTTGCGAAGACACCCGCAGCTGCCGCACGTGGACGTGCTCAAGGTCGCCCATCATGGTTCCGCTCATCAGGACCCCGCTCTGATACGCGGCGTGCGCCCGAGGCTCGCCCTGGTGAGCGTGGGCAGGGACAACCCGTACGGGCACCCCTCCCCACGCACCGTCGACGCGCTCAGGGCGGGCGGCGCGGTGGTGCTGCGCACGGATACGGACGGCGCGGTCGCCGTGTCGGGAGCCGGGGCGGGACTGCGGGCGGTCGGCCGCTCGTGAACGCCACCGCGACGTACCGTCATGCGGATTGCCCGCATGGGCATGTCGTCGTGGCCGCGATCGGCCGCGATCGTGGCCGTGGACCGCTCCGTGGCCACGGCCACGCGGACGGCCGTCGGGCTGCCTCGGACCGCCGCCGGCCGCCGCGGACCGCTCTGTGGCCACGGCCACGCGGACCGCCGCCGGCCGCCGCGGACGGCTGGCGGCGGTCCGTGGCGGTCCGTCGTCCTGGCGAGAGCGGCGTCGGGCGCGGGTGGGGGTGGTTGCGGGGCACCCGGGCGGTGTGACAGCGACTGCAGGGAGCGGTGGGCCGGGCAGTTCGTCAGCGGGGAGCCGGTGTGCCGCGCCGCCGACCGCGGCGTAGACGGAACGGCCAATTCGGACCTTCGGTAACACCTCTACGCAAGCACCTGCGAGCTGCTCCGTTTGCCTCGAACGCCACAAGAGTGGTCGAATGCATGCTCGTCAGTGGGCCGGTGCTCCGACGCGTATGTCCAGTCGTCAGGCCCCAAGGTGATTCACCCCGAGGGGGTAGGCAAGAGATGTTCGGTCGCTGGCTGCGAAGCAGGGAAACGGCGAACGTTCCGCGTGGCAACGCCCTCACCGGGCTGGATGTGCCGCATACCGCCGGAGTGCTCAGCTGCCGCGTACTCGACCCGGTCGACGACGCCGTCCAGCAGGCCGAGTTCGTCGTCACGGACAGCGCGGGCCGGAAGGTCGTCGGCGGTGAGACGGATCCGTACGGCAACATCCTCGCCACCGTCCCGGCCGGTGAGTACCGACTGGCCGTCACGGCCGAGGGCTTCACCCCGTTCCACGGCGCGACCACGGTCGTCGAGGGCGGCCACACGCGACTGGGCGACATCACCCTGCAGATCGTCGCGCCCCCGCAGCTCCCCGCACCGGGCGAGTGGGAGGTGGAACCGACGCATTCGCAGATCGGCTTCACGGTCCGGCACATCGGCATGGCGCGCATCCACGGCCGGTTCAACACCTTCGCGGGTGCCGTCCGGATCGCCGACCGCATGGAGGAATCCGCCATGCACGTCGTCATCGACGCCGCGTCGATCGACACGAACGTCCAGATGCGTGACAACCACCTGCGGTCCAACGACTTCCTGGACATCGGCCGCTACCCGACGATGGAGTTCTACAGTGAACGCTTCGTCCACCGCGGCGGCACCCGCTGGGGCGTGACCGGTGCCCTCACGCTGCACGGCGTCAGCCGCACGATCACCCTGGACACCCAGTACCTCGGCCTGGGCAATGGCCTGGAGGGCGAGACCCGTGCCGCCTGCCGGGCCACCACGGATCTGCACCGCGAGGACTTCACCCTCACCTGGCAGACCATGCTGGCCCGGGGCATCGCCGCCGTCGGCTCCAGCATCTCCATCGACCTGGACATCCAGATCGTCCCCAAGACCGGACAGGGGCGCTGAATCAGGAGGGGCACACCCCACCGCCACTACGGGGTCTCGAGCCAGCCCTCGTGCTCCGCGGCGAGCGCGTCGAGAGCCGAAGCGTCCAGCCGCCCCGAGGGATCTTCCACGACCACCAGCCACTGGGCGTCCTCGGCATCGTCCTCGCCGGCCAGCGCGTCGCGTACGAGCCGGGGTTCCTCGTCCACCTCGAAACGGTCGCCGAGTTCCTCGGTCACTTCTTCCGCGGCGTCGCGATCCGGCAGGACCAGCACATGTCTCACATCACTCACCTGCCCATTCTCCCGTACGGAGTGCGCCACGCTGTCCCGTCCGGCAGCTCCGGCGGGCGGCCCCAACGACCGTTCACGTGTCCTGTGCTTCGTGCCCGGGGCCGGCACGATGTCGTCGCCCGGGTGCGGCAGCCGGGCGAGCGGGACCCGCGCGGGGCGCCTCGCACCCGGGCGCGACGTACACCTCGGAGGCGTGCGTCCGTCGCGCGGCGGCTTCGGGGGAGGGAGGCCGAGCGGTGTCCGTGGTGCGTGGGATGCTGGATGGCGATGGCCACCAGAAGGAATTCCACCGACGACCCGCTCGCTCCCCTCACGCTCGCCGTGGGACAGGAGGACCTGCTCCTCGACCGTGCCGTGCAGCAGGTGGTGTCGGCGGCCCGTGCCGCGGACGCCGACACCGATGTCCGCGACCTCACGCCCGACCAGCTCCAGCCCGGCACTCTCGCCGAGCTGACGAGCCCGTCGCTCTTCGCGGAGCGCAAGGTGGTGATCGTGCGCAACGCGCAGGACCTCTCCGCCGACACGGTCAAGGACGTCAAGGCGTATCTGGGTGATCCGGTCGAGGAGATCACCCTCGTTCTGCTGCACGCGGGCGGAGCCAAGGGCAAGGGCCTGCTGGACGCGGCACGCAAGGCAGGGGCGCGGGAGGTCGCGTGCCCCAGGACGACCAAGCCCGCCGAGCGGCTCTCCTTCGTCCGGTCGGAGTTCCGGACGCTGGGGCGGTCCGCGACCCCCGAGGCGTGCCAGGCGCTGGTCGACTCGATCGGCAGCGATCTGCGGGAGCTGGCCAGCGCGGTCTCGCAGCTCGTCGCGGACGTCGAGGACACGATCGACGAGTCGGTCGTCGCGCGCTACTACACGGGCCGCGCGGAGGCGTCGAGCTTCACCGTCGCCGACCGCGCGGTGGAGGGGCGGGCGGCGGAGGCGCTGGAGGCGTTGCGCTGGTCGCTGTCGACCGGTGTGGCGCCCGTGCTGATCACCAGCGCGCTGGCGCAGGGTGTGCGGGCCATCGGCAAGCTCTCCTCGGCGCGGGGCGGGCGGCCCGCGGACCTCGCCCGTGAGCTGGGCATGCCGCCGTGGAAGATCGACCGGGTGCGCCAGCAGATGCGGGGATGGACGCCGGACGGCGTGGCAGTGGCGCTGCGGGCGGTCGCGGACGCGGACGCCGGGGTAAAGGGCGGCGGCGACGACCCGGAGTACGCGTTGGAGAAGGCCGTCGTGGCAGTCGCCAGGGCGGCGCGGTCGAGGCGCTGACCGGTACGGACGCGCCGACAGACGCCGACACGGGCCGGTCGCTCGCGGGGCCCGGTTCGAGGCGCCGCCGGGTACGGGACGGCCGGCCGTTCGCGGGGCCGGGCACGAGGCGCTGACCGGAGCGAACACCGGAACCGGGCCGGCTGACGGCACACAAGGGACCGGGGGCGGGCCGGGGCGTGGCCCCGGGCCGCGCCTCGACGACGCCGGGCCCGGGCGGGGGAGGGCGGAGCCTCCGAGTGAGCGGGACCAGAACCTTGCGGGGAGTGGAGCGCGGGAGCGGCCCCCCCCCGGGCACGCGAAAGGCCGTACCACCGGGCGCTCAGAAAGTCCGAAGCGCAGAAGCGCAGAAGCGCAGAAGCGCAGAAGCGCAGAAGGGAAGAAGCGCAGAAGCGCAGAAGCGCAGAAGGGAAGAAGCGCAGAAGTAACGCCGAAAAGCAGAGAAGCACGGAAACACCGAGGGCCCCGGTCCCGCTCCGGGGAAGAGCGGGACCGGGGCCCTCGGGTCACATCTGGTGCGCCGCACCCGCGTGGCGAACGCAGGTTCGGTGTGCGGCGCGGGGGCCGGGCAGGGGCGGGAGAGAGGGCCCGCTGATCCGTTCCGGCAGGTGGATCTCAGACAGCTCAGCCCTGGAGGGAGGCAACCTTGGAGGCCAGCGCCGACTTCTTGTTGGCGGCGGCGTTCTTGTGGATGACACCCTTCGAGACGGCCTTGTCGAGCGCACGGGAGGCGTCGCGAGCGGCCGTGGTGGCCTTCTCGACGTCACCGGCGGCGACGGCCTCACGGGCCTTGCGGATAGCGGTCTTGAGCGAGGACTTGACGGCCTTGTTGCGCAGGCGCGCCTTCTCGTTCGTCTTGTTCCGCTTGATCTGGGACTTGATGTTCGCCACGAAAGAGCCTTTTCAGGTTCGTTGGATCTTCGATGCGTGCCCCGTGGCCCGGGAGAGCCGCGAAGCACAGCTGTCAACGGTACCAGCCGTGCTCCGACCGGCCCAAACCGGTCTCCGCCCCGCAACCATGGGACGATGGAGGCTACGTATCGATCCGACCGAACCGACATCGACCCGAGACACGGCGTTCGGCGTCTCAAGAATCAGGACCCTGCGTGCCCGCGACTCCTACCAACGTGCCCGAGCCGAGCCGTACCGACCCGGCGCTGATCCGCAACTTCTGCATCATCGCGCACATCGACCACGGCAAGTCGACCCTTGCCGACCGGATGCTCCAGCTGACGGGCGTGGTCGACCAGCGGCAGATGCGCGCCCAGTACCTCGACCGCATGGACATCGAGCGCGAGCGCGGCATCACCATCAAGTCCCAGGCGGTCCGTCTGCCCTGGGCCCCGACCACGGGCGAGGACCAGGGCCGCACCCACGTCCTCAACATGATCGACACCCCGGGCCACGTGGACTTCACCTACGAGGTCTCCCGCTCGCTCGCCGCCTGCGAGGGCACGGTCCTGCTGGTCGACGCCGCGCAGGGGATCGAGGCCCAGACGCTGGCCAACCTCTACCTGGCGATGGAGAACGACCTCACCATCGTCCCGGTGCTCAACAAGATCGACCTCCCGGCCGCGCAGCCGGAGAAGTTCTCCGAGGAGCTGGCCAACCTCATCGGCTGCCAGCCGGAGGACGTGCTCAAGGTCTCCGCGAAGACCGGCGTCGGCGTGGACGCGCTGCTCGACCGGGTGGTCCAGGACATCCCGGCCCCGGTCGGCCGGGCCGACGCCCCCGCCCGCGCGATGATCTTCGACTCGGTCTACGACTCGTACCGCGGCGTGGTCACGTATGTCCGTGTCGTCGACGGCCAGCTCAACAAGCGCGAGCGGATCCGGATGATGTCCACCGGCGCCACCCACGAGCTGCTGGAGATCGGGGTCTCCTCCCCGGAGATGACCGCGGCCGACGGCCTCGGCGTCGGTGAGGTGGGATACCTCATCACCGGTGTGAAGGATGTCCGGCAGTCCAAGGTCGGTGACACGATCACCTCCCAGAGCAAGGGCGCGGACGAGCCGCTGGGCGGTTACAAGGACCCCAAGCCGATGGTGTTCTCGGGGCTGTACCCGCTGGACGGCTCGGACTACCCGGACCTGCGCGAGGCGCTCGACAAGCTCCAGCTCAACGACGCCGCCCTCGTGTACGAGCCGGAGACCTCCGCCGCGCTCGGCTTCGGCTTCCGCGTCGGCTTCCTCGGCCTGCTCCACCTCGACGTGATCCGCGAGCGCCTGGAGCGCGAGTTCGGGCTCGAACTCATCGCCACCGCGCCCAACGTGGTCTACCGCGTCGACATGGAGGACGGCACCGAGCACACCGTCACCAACCCGAGCGAATTCCCCGAGGGCAAGATCGACCAGGTGCACGAGCCCGTCGTGCGCGCCACGATCCTCGCGCCCAGCGAGTTCATCGGCGCGATCATGGAGCTCTGCCAGAGCCGGCGCGGCACCCTGCTCGGCATGGACTACCTCTCCGAGGACCGGGTCGAGATCCGCTACACCCTGCCGCTGGCCGAGATCGTCTTCGACTTCTTCGACCAGCTGAAGTCCAAGACGCGCGGCTACGCCTCCCTCGACTACGAGCCCACCGGCGAGCAGACCGCCCAGCTCGTCAAGGTCGACATCCTGCTGCACGGCGACAAGGTCGACGCGTTCTCCGCCGTCACGCACAAGGACAAGGCGTACGCGTACGGCGTGCGGCTGGTCGCCAAGCTGCGTGAGCTGATCCCGCGGCAGAACTTCGAGGTGCCGATCCAGGCGGCCATCGGTTCCCGGGTGATCGCCCGTGAGACCGTCCGCGCCATCCGCAAGGACGTCCTCGCCAAGTGCTACGGCGGTGACATCTCCCGTAAGCGGAAGCTGCTGGAGAAGCAGAAGGAAGGCAAGAAGCGGATGAAGATGGTCGGCAGCGTGGAGGTGCCGCAGGAGGCCTTCATCGCGGTGCTGTCCACGGACGAGTCCGGCGGGGAGAGCAAGGGCAAGAAGTAGCCCCCGCCCTTCCCCCGCCCGGGGTGGCACCCCGTGAGGTCCCGACGGGCCCCCGTGTCGCCGCGCACCGCGCGACACGGGGGCCCGTTCGTTATGAAGCGGCGGCCCCTTGCCTCTTACGCGGCGGACGCGGGCGCTCTACCCTGATCACGGCCTCGTAGTTACTCACCAGTTAAACAAGTGGGACCGGGTAGCGCGGGGTGAGCAGCGCGGGACGGGTGTCGCGGCCGCGCGGAACGCGTCCGGCTCGCGCGGGACGTGCGCCCCACGTGGACGTGCGGCCCGGGCGGGACGGCGAGCACGCGGACGCACGAAGGAACGCGGTACCGGCCCGAGGGAACGGAACAGCAGCCCGCAGGAAACAAACAGCCCCCAGGAAACAAGCAGTTCAGCAGGAAACAAGCTCAGCAGGAAACAAGCAGCCACACATAGCCACCAGCAGCGACCAGCAGCCGGTCGTGAAGTACTGCCGCAGGCCCGGAGGATGTCGTGAGCGACACACAGACCCAGATCGAGAACCGACCGCCCTCCGTGGCGAACCTCTTCATCGACCGCGTGGCGGCGACTCCGAACGGGGAGGCGTACCGCTACCCGGTCCCCTCGGCCACCGGCGAGGGGCCCGATGAGTGGAAGTCGCTGAGCTGGGCCGAGGCCGCCGAGCGGGTGTACGCGATCGCGGCGGGACTCATCGACCTGGGCGTGCGGCCGGAGGAGAGGGTCGCGCTCGCCTCCAGCACCCGGGTGGAGTGGATCCTCGCCGACCTCGGCGTGATGTGCGCGGGCGCCGCCACCACCACGGTCTATCCGTCGACCAACACGGACGAGTCCGCGTTCATCCTCTCCGACTCCGAGAGCCGGGTGCTGATCGCGGAGAACGCGGAGCAGTTGGCCAAGGCCCGCGAACGCCGCGAAGGGCTGCCGAACCTCGCCCATGTCGTCGTCGTCGACCCCGAGGGCGCCGGAACCGCCGAGGGCGACCCCGAGGGCTGGGTGCTCACCCTCGCCGATCTGGAGGCCCGGGGCGCGCGGTACCTGGCCGAGCATTCCGACGCGGTCGAGAAGCGGGTCGCCTCCATCACGTCCGACCAACTGGCCACCCTGATCTACACGTCCGGCACCACCGGCCGCCCCAAGGGCGTGCGGCTGCCGCACGACAGCTGGTCGTACATGGCCAGGGCCACCGTGGCGACCGGTCTGATCACCAAGGACGACGTCCAGTACCTCTGGCTGCCGCTCGCGCACGTCTTCGGCAAGGTCCTCACTTCCGGTCAGATCGAGGTCGGTCACGTCACCGCCGTGGACGGCCGGGTCGACAAGATCATCGAGAACCTGCCGGTGGTCCAGCCGACGTACATGGCCGCCGTGCCCCGCATCTTCGAGAAGGTCTACAACGGTGTCGCCGCCAAGGCACGGGCCGGCGGAGGGGCGAAGTACAAGATCTTCCAGTGGGCGGCCGGGGTCGCCCGCGAGTACGCGATGGTCTCGCAGGACAACTTCCGGCGCACCGGAGCGTCCTCCGTCCCGTTCGCCCTCGGGGCCCGGCACAAGATCGCCGACACCCTCGTGTTCGCCAAGATCCGCGAGGCCTTCGGCGGCCGGCTGCGCGCCTGCGTCTCCGGTTCTGCGGCGCTCGCCCCCGACATCGGCTACTTCTTCGCGGGCGCCGGCATCCACATCCTGGAGGGCTACGGCCTCACCGAGACCAGCGCCGCCTCCTTCGTCAACCCGGGCGAGGCGTACCGCACCGGCACCGTCGGCAAGCCACTTCCCGGCACCGAGGTACGGATCGCCGACGACGGTGAGATCCTGCTGCGCGGCCCCGGCGTGATGCAGGGCTACCACGGGCAGCCGGAGAAGACCGCCGAGGTGCTGGAGGCGGACGGCTGGTTCCACACCGGGGACATCGGTGAACTGTCCGTGGACGGCTACCTCCGGATCACCGACCGCAAGAAGGACCTGATCAAGACGTCCGGCGGCAAGTACATCGCCCCGGCGGAGATCGAGGGGCGGTTCAAGGCGGTCTGCCCGTTCGTCTCGAACATCCTGGTGCACGGCGCGAACCGCAACTACTGCACCGCCCTCATCGCACTCGACGAGCCGACCATCCTCGGCTGGGCCGCCGAGAACGGTCTGGACGGGAAGCCGTACGCCGAGGTGGTGGCCTCGGCGCAGGTCGTCGAGCTCATCGAGGGCTATGTGCGGCGGCTCAACGAGAGGCTGCAACGCTGGCAGACCATCAAGACGTTCCGGCTGCTGCCCCGCGATCTGGACATCGAGCACGGCGAACTGACGCCGAGTCTGAAGCTGAAGCGGCCCGTCGTCGAGCGCGAGTACAAGGACCTCATCGAGGACATGTACGTGGGGGCCCGCGAGGTGTAACGACCTGGGGAGCAATAGGGGGGCGGGCTCCCGACGCCGTGCGACTCCGCCTCCCGCGTTGTCGCCGGTCACCGACGCTCGTTCCCCGAGCTCTCAGCTGCTTTCGAGCAGGGGAGGCCCCATCCGGCTCCCTCCTCCGCCTTGGATTCGAAGCCGCATGACGCCGCTCGCTGATCCACTCCCTCTTGTTCCCCAGGTCGTAACCGCGCAATCTCGCCAGGGCGCGGCGGCATCCGCAGGGCGCCCGGCGCAGCCGCCCCTCACCGCACCCCGTGAGGCCCGGTACCCGGGCCCGCAGAGTGCGGTGACAGGGGCTTTCGGACCGGCCGCGCCGTGCGGCCGGTCCGAATTCTTCTGCGCTCACTTCGGCAACTCGCCGCTTATGGACCTGGTCCATCTGTCAGTCTGTCGGTGTCGTCAGAGGCTTCCAGCGAGAACAGACAGCAACGAGAACAGCCAGAGCGAGAACAGGTCAGGAGCTGCGCCGTGGGGTCCATTCCCTTGCAGCGGGACATCGTTCAGCGTCCCGGTATCACCGTCGGCCGTGCGGATGAGCGGCCGGTGGCCCGTACATCTCTGCCCGGAAATCTCCTTGCCCCTTCCGCCGGCCGCCGGTTCGTGCGGGCCGCGCTCACCGAGTGGACCGGGAGCGGACTGCCTGCGGCCGTGGGCGTCAGCGAGCGGCTGGCCGACGACGCCTCGGTCGTCGCCAGCGAACTGGTCACCAACGCGGTGGTGCACGCCGGGACCAACGTCGAGCTGCTGTGCCGGCTGGAGGAGGCCACCGAGGACGAGGCCGCGGCCCTGGTGCTGGAGGTCTCCGACCACCACCCCGCCCGTGCCGTGCGCGGCGAACGCCCGGAGGACGGCGGCCCGGCGGACGGCCCGGCCGTCACCGGCTTCGCCGCGCCCACCGATCCCGCCGAGTACGGCCGCGGGCTCCAGCTCGTCGGCACCCTCGCCGAGCGCTGGGGCATCACGTACCGCACCGGTCTCAAGACCGTCTGGGCCCGGCTCCCCGTCGACGACTGGAACCCCTTCCCCGAACCGTCCGCCGAGACCGGGTTCCAGCACGGGCTGCGCGCCGCCGAACTGCTCGCCCCCACGGCCCGGCGCGCCCTGCGCGACGACGCGGACTGGGCCGGCCGGGGCGCGCTCTCGTTCCTCGCCGAGGCCTCGGACCTGCTCGCCGGTCAGCTCGACGAGGACATCGTCGCGGCGCTCGCCGGACAGTTACTGGTGCCCAGGCTCGCCGACTGGTGCGCGATATGGCTGGAGCCGGAGAACGGCGGCCCGGTGGCCGTGCCCCGGCTCGCCAGCGTCTGGCACCGGGACGAGACAGAGACCGCGCCGCTGCGCACGATGCTCGAACAGGACCCCATCCGGCTGCCCGAGCGGGTCGGCACCGGTCCCATCTGCCTGCCCTGGCCCTGGGGCGAGGAGGGAGGGGAGGAGCCGGAGGCGCACGCCCGGGCCGCCCTCGCCTACCGCATCACGGCGGGCGGCCGCACGCTCGGCGCCGTGCTCCTCGGCCGGGAGGGCGCGGGGCGCGTCCCCGACGAAGTGACCGCCCTGATCGAGGACTTCGTCCGCCGGGTCGGCCTCGCCGTCGGCGCCGCCCGCGCCTACAGCCGGCAGGCCACGATCAGCCGCATCCTGCAACGGGCGCTGCTGCCCGGCAAGGTCGCCGACATACCCGGGGTGACCAGCGCGCTGGTGTACGAACCCAGCGACGACGGGGTCGTCGGCGGCGACTTCTACGACATCTTCCCGTGCCCCGGCGACCGCTGGTGCTTCGTCCTCGGCGACGTTCAGGGCAGCGGCCCCGAGGCCGCCGTCGTCACCGGCCTGGCCCGGCCCTGGCTGCGGCTGCTGGCCCGCGAGGGCTTCGGCGTCGGCGAGGTGCTGGACCGGCTCAACCGGCTGCTCCTCGACGACGCGATGGAGGCCGCCGAGGCGGCCGCCCTCATGGTGGCCGCGGCGGGCGGCCAGCAGACCGCGGACACCGGGCAGTCCCGCTTCCTCTCCCTGCTGTACGGGGAGCTCGTCCCGCTGCCGGAGGGCGGCGTGCGCTGCACCCTGGCCAGCGCCGGCCATCCGCTGCCGTTGCTGCTGCGGCCCGACGGCGAGGTGCGCCCGGCCGCCGAGCCGCAGATGCTGCTCGGCCTCTTCGACGACGTCGCGTACGAGAGCCAGAGCTTCGACCTGACACCGGGCGACAGCCTGCTGTGTGTCACGGACGGGGTGACCGAGCGGCGGTCCGGAACGCTGATGTTCGACGACGGGGACGGTCTGGCCCGGGCGCTGGCCGACTGCACGGGCCTGTCGGCGGACGGCATCGCGGACCGGATCAAACGGGCCGTGCACGAGTTCGCCGAGCGCCCGCCGGACGACGACCTGGCGCTGCTGGTGCTCCGGGCGGGGTGAGCGCGGGCGCCCGCCGTCACGGTCGTGCGTCATGGGCATGCCTCTGGGCTTGCGTCATGGGCATGGCCGGGCGTTGCCGTTCGACGGGGGACAATGGGCGGTATGCCTTCCGTACTTCCCGATGGTGAACCCGTGCCCGACGACGGGGCGCTGCCCCGCCATGCCCTGGAAGGCGCCGCCGACCGTCCGCTCGGCTTCTACCTGCACGTGCCCTACTGCGCGACCCGCTGCGGCTACTGCGACTTCAACACCTACACCGCGACCGAGCTGCGCGGCTCCGGCGGCGCCCTGGCCTCCCGGGACAACTACGCCACTCATCTGATCGGCGAGGTCCGCCGGGCCCGCGAGGTCCTCGGCGACGACCCGCGCCGGGTCCGTACGGTCTTCGTCGGAGGCGGGACGCCGACCCTGCTGGCCGCCGCCGACCTGGTCCGGATGCTGGGGGCGATCCGCGACGAGTTCGGTCTCGCGGACGACGCCGAGATCACCACCGAGGCGAACCCGGAATCCGTCGGTCCGGCGTATCTCGCCGAACTGCGGGAGGGCGGCTTCAACCGGATCTCGTTCGGCATGCAGAGCGCCCGGCAGCACGTGCTGAAGGTCCTGGACCGCACACACACCCCCGGACGGCCGGAGGCGTGTGTCGCCGAGGCGCAGGCGGCGGGCTTCGACCACGTCAACCTCGACCTGATCTACGGCACGCCCGGCGAGTCCGACGACGACTGGCGGGCCTCCCTGGACGCGGCGATCGGGGCCGGTCCGGACCATGTGTCCGCGTACGCGCTGATCGTCGAGGAGGGCACCGGGCTGGCCCGACGCATCCGGCGCGGCGAGATCCCGATGACCGACGACGACGCCCACGCGGACCGGTACCTGATCGCGGACGAGGCGATGACCGCGGCGGGCTTCTCCTGGTACGAGGTGTCGAACTGGGCCCGCACGCCCGAGGCCCGCTGTCTGCACAACGAGCTGTACTGGCGCGGGGCCGACTGGTGGGGCGCTGGACCGGGGGCGCACAGCCATGTCGGAGGCGTGCGCTGGTGGAATGTGAAGCACCCCGGGGCGTACGCGCAGGCGCTGGCCGAGGGACGCTCACCCGGCGCCGGGCGCGAGATCCTCTCCGCCGAGGACCGGCGGGTCGAGCGGATCCTGCTGGAACTGCGCCTCGCGGACGGTTGCCCGCTGTCCCTGCTGAAGCCGGCGGGTCTGGCCGCGGCCGACCGCGCGGTCGAGGACGGGCTGTTGCAGCCGGAGCCGTACGAGCGGGGGAGGGCGGTGCTCACCCTGCGCGGACGGCTGCTGGCCGACGCGGTGGTGCGGGACCTGGTGGACTGAGGACCCCGCTCCTCAGCCGCCGGAGGGACCGGATCCGGGGGCCGTCACGCACTCATTCGGGCGCCGTCACAAAATCGATCAGGTGTTCCACTGAACCCAGAAGTGTCGGCTCCAGGTCCCGGTACGAGCGCACCGAGGACAGAATGCGCTGCCAGGCGGCGCCGGTGTTCTCCTCCCAGCCCAGCGCCCGGCACACGCCCGTCTTCCAGTCCTGGCCGCGCGGCACCACCGGCCAGCCGGCGATGCCCACGGACGACGGCTTCACGGCCTCCCACACGTCGATGTAGGGATGGCCGACCACCAGCACGTTCGCGTCCGACACCCGCTCCGCGATCCGGGACTCCTTGGACCCCGGTACCAGGTGGTCCACCAGGACGCCGAGCCGGGCGTCCGGGCCGGGGGAGAACTCGCGCACGACGGCCGGAAGGTCGTCGACACCCTCCAGGTACTCGACGACCACGCCCTCGATCCGCAGGTCGTCGCCCCAGACCCGCTCGACCAGTTCCGCGTCGTGCCGGCCCTCCACATAGATCCGCCCCGCCCGTGCGACCCGGGCACGCGCCCCGGGGACCGCGATCGATCCCGAGGCCGTGCGCGCGGGGCGCGCCGGTGAAGCCGCCGACGGCCGCACCAGCGTGACCACCCTGCCCTCCAGCAGGAAGCCGCGCGGCTCCATCGGAAACACCCGGTGCTTGCCGAAACGGTCCTCCAGGGTCACTGTCGGTCCTTGGGCCGTCTTCTCGCAGCGGATCACCGCACCGCAGAACCCGGTGGAGACCTCCTCCACGACCAGATCGGCTTCGGCGGGGACCTCGGGAACGGGGGCGGACCTCTTCCACGGCGGGGTCAGGTCCGGCTGGTAGCTGCGCATCGGACGACGATAGGACGGGAACGGCCCACGACACGCCGAGGGGCCGGCCCGCACGCCGAGGAGCCCGCCTCGCACGCCGACGAGGCCCCCCGTCCTCCCGCTGCCTTTCAGGGGCCCGTGAGTCCCCCGTACAGCGCCGCCAGCCGGTCGCGCTGGTCCCTGACGAACGCGGCGTCCACGACCGCTCCGTGCCCGGGGACGTACACCGCGTCCTCGCCCCCCAGCGCCAGCAGCCGGTCCAGCGCGGCCGGCCAGCGGGCCAAGGCCGCGTCCGGGCCCGCCTGAGGTTCACCGGACTCCTCGACCAGATCGCCGCAGAACACCACGGCGGGGGAACCCGGCACGACCGCCACCAGATCGTGGCCGCTGTGCGCGGGGCCCAGATTCGCCAGCAGCACCCGCCGGCCGCCGCCCAGATCGACTGTCCGTTCATCGCGCACCTCGTGATCCGGCGCCACCAGCGCGGCGACGGCCTCGGTCGCCTCGTGCTCGGGCACCCCGTGGCGTACCGCGTCGGAGCGCAGATCCGCAGCCCCGCCCGCGCTCCTCAGCAGGTCCGCCGTACCGGCCGCCCCGTAGACCCGGACGCCCCCGGCCGCCCGGACACCCGGGAACGCCGCGGTGCCCAGAACGTGATCGAAATGGGGGTGGGTGAGTGCGATATGCGTCACCTCACGGCCGAGCAGGGCTCGTGCCCCGTCCCGGATCCCGGCCCCCTCGCGGAGCGTGGACCCGGTGTCGACGAGCAGCACGCCCTCCGCCCCGGCCACCAGCGCGGTCGTCGCGTCCCAGCCGGGCAGGCGGCGCCGTCCCGTACCGTGACCGATCCGCTCCCAGCCGAACTCTTCCCAAGAGGTGTCCATACCGGGACGCTATCGGCAGCGGACCGGTACGGTCTCGCGACCGCGTGGCCGGTCGCCCTTGCTAGGTCCCCAGTCGGCCGCCGTACACTGACCGGGGGATGGCTGGCACTCGCGCTGACAGAGTGCCAGGCGGATCCCTGGGGAAAGAAGTCGGGTACGGCCCGGGAACCACCGCTGAACCAGCTACCTGGAGGTGCGCGCGATGCTCAGCGAACGCAGACTCGAAGTGCTGCGCGCCATCGTTCAGGACTACGTGGGCACCGAGGAGCCGGTCGGCTCCAAGGCGCTCACCGAGCGGCACAAGCTCGGGGTTTCCCCGGCCACCGTCCGCAACGACATGGCGGTGCTGGAGGACGAGGGCTTCATCGCCCAGCCCCACACCAGTGCCGGGCGCATCCCGACGGACAAGGGTTACCGGCTCTTCGTCGACAGGCTGGCGGGCGTCAAGCCCCTCTCGTCGCCGGAGCGCCGCGCCATCCACAATTTCCTCGACGGTGCGGTCGACCTCGACGACGTCGTGAGCCGCACCGTCCGGCTGCTCGCGCAGCTGACCCGGCAGGTCGCCATCGTGCAGTACCCCTCGCTGACCCGGTCGACGGTGCGGCACGTGGAACTGCTGTCGCTGGCCCCCGCCCGGCTGATGCTCGTGCTGATCACGGACACCGGCCGGGTCGAACAGCGCATGATCGACTGCCCCGCCCCGATGGGCGAGACCTCGCTGGCCGATCTGCGGGCCCGTCTCAACAGCCGGGTCGTCGGGCGCCGTTTCTCGGACGTCCCGCAGCTGGTGCAGGACCTGCCGGAATCCTTCGAGAGCGAGGACCGGGGGACCGTGTCCACCGTGCTCTCCACCCTGCTCGAAACCCTGGTCGAGGACACGGAGGAGCGCCTGATGATCGGCGGCACCTCCAACCTCACCCGCTTCGGACACGACTTCCCCGTGATGATCCGGCCGGTGCTGGAGGCGTTGGAGGAGCAGGTCGTGCTGCTGAAGCTGCTCGGTGAGGCCAAGGACTCGGGCATGACCGTACGCATCGGGCACGAGAACGACTACGAGGGACTGAACTCCACGTCCGTCGTCACAGTCGGCTACGGTTCGGGCGGCGAGGCAGTCGCCAAACTCGGCGTGGTCGGACCGACCCGCATGGACTACCCCGGAACGATGGGAGCGGTACGCGCAGTGGCACGTTACGTCGGACAGATCCTGGCGGAGTCGTAAGTGGCCACGGACTACTACGCCGTACTCGGCGTGCGCCGCGACGCGTCCCAGGACGAGATCAAGAAGGCATTCCGGAGGCTCGCCCGCGAGCTGCACCCGGATGTGAATCCCGATCCGAAGACACAGGAGCGGTTCAAGGAGATCAACGCCGCCTACGAAGTGCTGTCGGACCCGCAGAAGAAGCAGGTCTACGACCTCGGCGGCGACCCGCTGTCCGCTTCCGGCGGCGGTGGCGGCGCGGGCGGCTTCGGACAGGGCGGCTTCGGCAACTTCTCCGACATCATGGACGCGTTCTTCGGTACGTCGTCGCAGCGCGGGCCCCGCTCGCGCACCCGGCGCGGCCAGGACGCGATGATCCGGCTGGAGGTCGATCTCGCCGAGGCGGCGTTCGGCACCACCAAGGACATCCAGGTCGACACCGCCGTCGTCTGCACCACGTGCAGCGGCGAGGGTGCCGCTCCCGGCACCTCCGCCCAGACCTGTGACATGTGCCGCGGACGCGGCGAGGTCTCCCAGGTCACCCGGTCCTTCCTGGGCCAGGTCATGACCTCGCGGCCCTGCCCGCAGTGCCAGGGCTTCGGCACGGTCGTGCCGACCCCGTGCCCGGAGTGCGCCGGGGACGGCCGCGTCCGGTCGCGCCGCACGCTCACCGTGAAGATCCCGGCGGGTGTCGACAACGGCACCCGCATCCAGCTCGCGGGCGAGGGCGAGGTCGGCCCCGGCGGCGGCCCGGCCGGCGACCTGTACGTGGAGATCCATGAACTGCCGCACCCGGTGTTCCAGCGCCGCGGTGACGACCTGCACTGCACCGTCACGATCCCCATGACGGCGGGCGCGCTCGGCACGAAGGTGCCGCTGGAGACGCTCGACGGCCTGGAGGAGGTCGACATCAGGCCCGGCACCCAGTCCGGCCAGTCGGTCCCGCTGCACGGACGCGGCATCACTCATCTGAGGGGCGGCGGACGCGGCGACCTGGTCGTGCACGTCGAGGTGATGACCCCGACGAAGCTCGACCCGGAGCAGGAACGACTGCTGCGCGAACTGGCGAAGATGCGGGGCGAGGAGCGGCCCACCGGCCAGTTCCAGCCGGGGCAGCAGGGGCTGTTCTCCCGGCTGAAGGACGCCTTCAACGGCCGCTGACGGGCCTCGCGCGGGTCGTCGAGCGGCCCCGCGCGGGCTGACGCGGACCTTGTGGGCCGTTCTCCGTCCGACGGAGAACGGCCCACGGTCGCGTCCCGCGCGCGCCTGGGTGCACCGGACGTGACACGATGCGGTCATGTCATCCGTGTTGACCGATCTCTGCCGGTATCCGATCGTGCAGGCCCCCATGGCGGGCGGTACGTCCCGTCCGGAGCTCGCCGCAGCCGTCTCGGAAGCGGGCGGGCTGGGCTTCCTCGCCGCCGGGTACAAGACGGCCGACGGCATGTACAACGAGATCAAGCGGCTGCGCACGCTCACCGGCCGGCCCTTCGGCGTCAATCTCTTCATGCCGCAGCCCGACCTCGCCGACCCGAGCGCCGTCGACGTGTACCGGCATCAGCTCGCGGGCGAGGGTGCCTGGTACGAGACCCCGCTCGGCGACCCGGACGCCGACGGGGGCGACGACGGCTACGAGGCCAAGCTCGCCATCCTTCTGGACGACCCCGTCCCGGCCGTCTCGTTCACCTTCGGCTGCCCGACCCGCGACACCCTCGACGCGCTCGCGAACGTCGGCACGTACACCGTCGTGACGGTGACCACGCCGGAGGAGGCCCAGGCGGCCCAGTGGGCGGGCGCCGACGCGGTCTGCGCGCAGGGCGTGGAGGCGGGCGGCCACCAGTCCACCCACCGCGACGACCCGCTGAACGACGGCACCGGCATCGGCCTGCTCTCCCTGGTCGCGCAGGTCCGCGAGACCGTGGAGCTGCCGATCGTCGCCGCGGGCGGACTGATGCGCGGCTCCCAGATCGCCGCGGTGCTCGCCGCGGGCGCCCAGGCGGCGCAGCTCGGCACGGCGTTCCTCGTCTGCCCCGAGTCCGGCGCGACCCCGCTGCACAAGCAGGCGCTGACCAATCCGCTGTTCGCGGGGACCGCCCTGACCCGGGCGTTCTCCGGCCGCCCCGCCCGAGGGCTGCTCAACCGTTTCATGCGCGAACACGGTCCGTACGCCCCCGCCGCCTACCCCCAGGTCCACTACCTGACCTCCGGACTGCGCAAGGCGGCGGCCACGTCCGGGGACGCCCAGGGCATGGCACTGTGGGCGGGGCAGGGACACCGGATGGCACGCGAGGTGCCCGCCGGCCGGCTGGTCGGCCTCCTCGTCGAGGAACTGGACGCCGCGCGGGCGGCACTGAACGCGGGGGGCACGCGATGACCGCACCGGTCTTCGTCGTCGAAGCGGTCCCCGACGGGCCGGAGTTCGTGCTGGAAGGGCCCGAAGGGCGGCACGCCGTCTCGGTGAAGCGGCTGCGCCCCGGCGAGGACGTCGTGCTGACGGACGGCGCGGGCCGCTGGACCGAGGGCGTCGTCAGGGCCGCCGAGGGCAAGGACCGGCTCGTGGTCATGGATCTGACGGAGATCCACGAGGAGCCCCCGCCCGCGCCCCGGATCACCGTCGTCCAGGCGCTGCCCAAGGGTGACCGGGGCGAGGTCGCCGTGGAGACGATGACGGAGACCGGCGTCGACGCGATCGTGCCCTGGCAGGCATCGCGCTGCATCACCCAGTGGAAGGGCGAGCGCGGCCTCAAGTCCCTCGCGAAATGGCGCAACACCGCCCGCGAGGCGGGCAAGCAGTCGCGCCGGGTGCGATTCCCCGAGGTGGCGGACACGCTGACGACCAAACAGGTGGCCGCGCTCCTGGGCGCGGCGGACTTCGCCGCCGTCCTGCACGAGGACCGCGACCACGACAGCGAACCGCTGGCCACCGTTCAACTCCCCGCCCAGGGCGAGATCTTGCTCGTCGTCGGCCCCGAAGGCGGCGTGTCCCCGGACGAACTGGGCCTCTTCGCCGAGGCCGGCGCCCGCACCTGCCGTCTCGGCGCGAGCGTGCTGCGCACCTCCACGGCCGGAACGGCGGCGACGGCCCTGCTGATGGGGCGCACCGGCCGCTGGTCGTGAGCGCCCTCCCGCGCGCCGGTGCCACCCCTGAAGAGGCCGCGAGCCGTCTACCGTCTCGCGATCGAACGGTGGGAAGCTGCCCGTATGGGGACAACAAGGGCATGGTGTCGTAGCGGAATCCGTCGACTTCTGGCCGCGTCCGCACTCACGGGCGCGGCGGTCGCGGCGCTCGTCGCCTGTGACCCGGCGGGCGGTCTGAACTCCGCGTCCATTGCCGTGACCACCGACCGGACCGGCACCAGCGCCCTGGAGCGCAACGGGGTCGACGTGCGCTGGCTGAGCTGCTCGGCCGGTGTCGACCGCCTGGACGGGGGCGGGGCGGTGAACGGTTCACCGGCCGCCTCCCCGCCCCGGACGGGGCACGTCGAGTGCACCGGAAGGACCGGGGGCGGACAGGACATCTCGATCAGCGGCAAGGTGACCCAGGCCCTCGACGGGCGGTGCGTGCGGGGCGACCTGACCGCTCGGGCCGACGGCAGGGACGTGTTCCGGACAGACGTGCTCGGCGACTGCGACGCCAGACCGACGTTCGGGGCGGTGTACCCGCCCGGGAACAGCGGCCAGGGCGGCGCCCGGCCCGCGGTCACCGTGACGGTCACGGTGACCGGCACACCCTGGGGCTGAAGCCTGTTGCAGAACGGGTTCAGCGCTGGTTTCCCGCTGTGATCCGACGCACCGAGGGCTTGCTCCTGTCCGGCTTCCTGTCGACTGACCGTGCGTGTCGATCCCGCGCATGAGGTGCCGCACGATCCTCCGGGCCGTTGTGCAACAGGCGTCAGGCCCTGTCGTCGAACTGCCGTCTGCCGTGCGGCGCCTGGCCGGCACGCTCGCGGTGCTGTCGCAGTCGGCCTCGTAGGTCCTGGTACGAGGGCGAACCTCCGCCTCGCGCCCAATGGGGTCTCCCCTGTTCGAGCGGAGCCGAGAACTCGGGGAAGTACCGGACGCCGCACGGCCCGGCCTCCGGCCGGACGACGGCAGTTCGACGACAGGGCCCGGTGACCGGCGCGGTGCGCCGCCGCGGGCCCCGACGTACTCCGGCCAACCCGGTACCGCCGGGCACGCCCGCGGCCTAGGGTGATCGGTGTGACGCAGTCTGCCTATCTCCGATACCCCCATGTCCAGGGCGATGTGATCGCCTTCACCGCCGAGGACGACGTCTGGCTGGCACCGCTGGACGGCGGCCGGGCCTGGCGCGTCAGCGCCGACAACCGGCCCGTCACCCACCCGCGGATATCCCCCGACGGGACGCGGGTCGCCTGGACGTCCACCCGGGACGGGGCACCCGAGGTGCACGTCGCGCCCGTCGACGGCGGCCCGTCCCGGCGGCTCACCTACTGGGGCGACGCCACCACCTCCGTACGCGGCTGGACGCCGGAGGGCGACGTACTGGCCATCAGCGCCCACGATCAGGCGTCGTTGAGACGCAGTTGGGCCAGGGCCGTCCCGGCCGACGGCGGGCCCGCGCGGACCCTGCCGTACGGACCGGTCGGCTCCGTCGCGTACGGCCCCGGCGGACGGGTCCTGCTGCTCTCGGCCACCATGGGGCGCGAGGCCGCCGCGTGGAAGCGCTACCGGGGCGGCACCGCGGGCAAGTTGTGGCTCGAACGGGAAGAGCGACCGGAAACCGCAGACGGGGCCGCGGAGTTCATACGCGTCCACGAGGACCTCGACGGCAACATCGAGGCCCCGATGTGGGTGGGCGGCCGTCTCGCGTTCCTCTCCGACTACGAGGGCGTCGGCGCGGTCTACTCCTCCCTCCCCGACGGTTCCGACCTGCGCCGCCACACCGGCGTCGAGGGCTTCTACGCCCGGCACGCGACCACCGACGGCACCCGCGTCTGCTACGCGTCGGCCGGTGAACTGTGGCTGCTGGACGACCTCGACGGGGCCGAGCCCCGCCGCCTCGACATCCGGCTCGGCGGCCAGCGCGCCGACCTCCAGCCGCACCCCCTGCACGCGGGCGGCCACCTGGAGAGCGCGTCCCCGGACCGCACCGGCCGCGGCAGCGCGGTCGCCACGCGCGGCGCCGTCCACTGGGTCACCCACCGCGACGGCCCGGTCCGCGCGCTCGCCGTCGAACCCGGCGTACGGGCCAGGCTGCCCCGCACCTTCCAGGCCGACGGCGACCAGCACGTCGTGTGGGTCACCGACGCCGAGGGCGACGACGCCCTGGAGTGCGCCCCCGCCACCGGCATCGCGCCGGGCGCCGTGCCGCGCCGCCTCGCCGCGGGACGCCTGGGCCGGGTGCTCGGCCTCGCTGCGGCGCCGGACGGCAGCAGGTTCGCCGTCGCCGCCCACGACGGGCGGGTGCTGCTCGTCGAGCGGGAGAGCGGCGAGGTCCACGAGGTGGACCGCAGCGAACACGGCGACGTCTCCGGTCTGGTCTTCTCGCCCGACTCCGCCTGGCTCGCCTGGTCGCACCCCGGGCCCGACCCGCTCCGCCAGCTCAAGCTGGCGCACCTCGCCGACCTGTCGGTGGCCGAGGCGACCCCGCTGCGCTTCCGGGACTTCGCCCCCGCGTTCACCACCGACGGCAAGCACCTCGCGTTCCTCTCCGAGCGGTCCTTCGACCCGATCTACGACACCCACGTCTTCGACCTGGCGTTCATCGGCGCCTGCCGCCCGCACCTGCTGACGCTCGCCGCCACCACGCCCTCCCCGTTCGGGCCGCAGCGCCACGGCCGCCCGGCCGAGAAGGAGAAGGGCGGCGGGGAGGGCGAGGACAACCCGACCGCGCTGCCCGTCACCCGCATCGACCTCGAAGGGCTGGCCGACCGGATCGTGCCGGTGCCCGTCGAGGCCGCCAGGTACTCCACGCTGCGCGCCGCGAAGGACGGGCTGCTGTGGCTGTGCCACCCGGTGACCGGGGTGCTCGGCACCAGCGGCGCCACGCCCGACTCCCGCGAGCCCGAGACCGTCCTGGAGCGGTACGACCTGGAGAAGCTGCGCTGCGAGGAACTCGCCTCCGACGTCGGCGCCTTCGCGGTCAGCGGCGACGGCAGGCGCCTCGTCCTGCACACCGGGGGCAAGCTGCGCGTCGTGCCGTCCGACAGCCGGGTTTCGGCCGGGGACGACGACCACGACGGCGACACGAGCGTCACCGTCGATCTCACCCGGATCCGCCGCACCCTCGACCCGGCGGCCGAATGGCGCCAGATGTACGACGAGGCCGGGCGCGTCATGCGGGACAACTTCTGGCGCCCCGACATGGGCGGCGTCGACTGGGACGGGGTCCTGGACCGCTACCGCCCGGTGCTGGACCGCGTCGCCACCCACGACGACCTGGTCGACCTGCTGTGGGAGGTGCAGGGCGAACTCGGCGCCTCGCACGCCTATGTGAGGCCCACCGCCTGGTGGCGCGACGAGATCGCCCGCCAGGGACTGCTCGGCGCGGACATCTCCCGTACGGACGAGGGCGCGTGGCGCATCGACCGCATCCTGCCGTCCGAGACCTCCGACCCCGAAGCCCGCTCGCCGCTCGCGGCGCCGGGGGTGGCGGCGCGCGTCGGGGACACGATCCTGGCCGTCGACGGATACCCCGTCGAGCCGGTGACCGGGCCGGGACCGCTGCTCACCGGATCGGCCGGAAAGCCGGTCGAGCTGACCGTCTCGCCCGTTGACGGCGGCGACCCGCGCCATGTCGTCGTCGTGCCCGTCGCCGACGAGGAGGCGCTGCGCTACCACGCCTGGGTCGCCGACCGCCGGGCGTACGTCCACGAGCGGTCCGGCGGACGCCTGGGCTACCTCCACGTCCCCGACATGGTCGGCTCGGGCTGGGCGCAGCTCCACCGCGACCTGCGCGTCGAGGTGGCCCGCGAGGGCCTGATCGTGGACGTCCGGGAGAACCGCGGCGGCCACACCTCGCAGCTGGTCGTGGAGAAGCTCGGCCGACGCATCGTCGGCTGGGACGTGCCGCGCGACATGCAGCCGTACAGCTACCCGGGGGACGCGCCGCGCGGCCCGGTGGTCGCCGTCGCCAACGAGTTCTCCGGCTCGGACGGCGACATCGTGAACGCCGCGATCAAGGCACTGGGCATCGGTCCGGTCGTCGGCACGCGCACCTGGGGCGGTGTGATCGGCATCGACAGCCGGTACACGCTCGTCGACGGGACGCTGGTCACCCAGCCCAAGTACGCGTTCTGGTTCGAGAACTACGGCTGGGGCGTGGAGAACCACGGGGTCGACCCCGACGTCGAGGTCGTGATGGCCCCGCAGGACCACGCGGCGGGACGCGACCCGCAGTTGGACGAGGCGATCAGGATCGCGCTGGCGTCGCTGGCCGAGACCCCGGCCAAGCGCGCGCCGCAGCGGCCGGGGGCGTAGGGCGTGTTCCGAAAGTCCCGTCCGGCCTGCGACGCCTGGCACGGCGCCTCGCCACGGTGTCGGGATCGTCCACGTACGCCCAGTACGTGGACGACCCTCCGCCTTGCGATCGCACGCACCGGACGACGCTCCTTACGGGCAAACCTTGCCGGTCACGGCACTAGCGCCTCCCCGGGCGGTCCGGACCGCGGCTTCGGCCCGGACCGCCCGGTCCCCCCGACCCGTTCCGGGCGGCGACCTCCCGTGCCCCACCCGGGCTCGCGGGCGGTGTCGGCCGCCCGGATACCATGCCGTACAACGATCACCACCCCACAGCGACCAGCACCGACCGAGGAGCCGAGCCCATGGCGGGAGAACCGCAGCCCGACTGCCTGTTCTGCAAGATCGTTTCGGGTGATGTCCCGGCGACCATCGTCCGGGAGACCGAGACCACCGTGGCCTTCCGGGACATAAACCCGCAGGCACCCACCCACGTTCTCGTCATCCCGCGTCTGCACTACCCGGACGCCGCCTCGCTCGCCGCCGCCGCGCCGGAGGTCGCCGCCGACATACTCCGCGAGGCGGGGAACGTCGCCGCGGACGAGAAGCTCGTGGAGACCGGGTACCGGATCGTCCTCAACACCGGCTCCGGCGCCGGACAGACCGTGTTCCACGCGCACGCCCACATCCTGGGCGGCCGCGGCATGCAGTGGCCTCCCGGCTGACACTCCCGGCACCGGGAAACACGGGAACGAGCGAGAACACACCATGTCCGTACGCGAATTCGTGGCCCTCGGCACCGCCAGCCAGGTCCCGACCCGACACCGCAACCACAACGGCTATCTGCTGCGCTGGGACGGCGAGGGCATCCTCTTCGACCCCGGTGAGGGCACCCAGCGCCAGATGCTGCGCGCCGGTGTCGCCGCGCACGACATCGACCGGATCTGCGTGACGCACTTCCACGGCGACCACTCGCTCGGCCTGGCCGGGGTGATCCAGCGGATCAACCTCGACCAGGTGCCGCACCCGGTCACCGCGCACTACCCGGCGAGCGGCCGGCGCTTCTTCGAACGGCTGCGGTACGCCACCGCCTACCGCGAGTCCGTCGAACTGACCGAGGCGCCGGTCGCCACCGACGGCGTGCTCGCCGTCACGGACGCGTACACGCTCAGCGCCCACCGCCTCTCGCACCCCGTCGAGTCGTACGGCTACCGGCTCGTCGAACCCGACGGGCGCCGCATGCTGCCCGACCGGCTCGCCGCGCACGGCATCAAGGGCCCCGACATCGGACGGATCCAGCGCGAGGGCGCCCTCGGCGGCGTCACGCTCGACGACGTCTCCGAGCACCGGCCCGGCCAGCGGTTCGCGTTCGTCATGGACACCCGGCTCTGCGACGGCGTCCACGTCCTCGCCGAGGGGTGCGACCTGCTGGTCATCGAGTCGACCTTCCTCGACGAGGACGAGCGGCTCGCCGCCGACCACGGGCATCTGACCGCCGGACAGGCCGCCCGGGCCGCCCGGGACGCGGGCGTGCGACACCTCGTGCTGACCCACTTCTCCCAGCGGTACGACGACCCGGCCGTCTTCGAGGTCCAGGCCCGCGCCGCGGGGTTCGAGGGCGGGCTGACCATCGCCCGCGACCTCGACCGGATCCCTGTGCCCACCCGGCACCACCCGCCGGCCGCTTCGTGACCCGGCGGACCCGGGGCGATCGGGCGTCGCTCCCTGATCCACGCCCCGTCGCCCCAGGTCGATAGCCTGGTGGTGACCCGGCACCGCCTGCCGCGAACCGGCAGCCGCGGCCCCACGAGCACCAGCCCCTGTGAGCGAGAATCCCGTGCACCACCTCCCCAAGGCCGAACTCCACCTCCACATCGAGGGGACCCTCGAACCCGAGCTGGCCTTCGCGCTCGCCGAGCGCAACGGCGTGCGGCTGCCGTACGCGGACACCGAGGAGCTCCGCACCGCCTACCGCTTCGAGGACCTGCAGAGCTTCCTCGACCTGTACTACGCGCTGATGACGGTGCTCCGGACCGAGCGGGACTTCGAGGAACTCGCCGATGCCTATCTCGCCCGCGCCGCCGCCCAGGGCGTCCGGCACGCGGAGATCTTCTTCGACCCGCAGGCGCACACCGCCCGCGGCGTCCCGATCGGCACCGTCGTGGAGGGACTCGGCCGGGCGCTGGAGCGCAGCGAGGAGAGGCACGGCATCTCCACCCAGCTGATCATGTGCTTCCTGCGCGACCAGTCCGCCGAGTCGGCCATGGAGACCCTGGAGTCCGCGAAGCCGTATCTGCACCGGATCAGCGCCGTCGGCCTCGACTCGGCGGAGGTCGGGCACCCGCCCGTCAAGTTCCGAGAGGTGTACGAGGCGGCCGGGGCGCTCGGGCTGCGCAAGGTCGCCCATGCGGGCGAGGAGGGCCCCGCCGCGTACATCCGGGAGAGCCTGGACGTACTCGGCGTCGAGCGCATCGACCACGGACTGCGCTGTATGGAGGACCCGGAGCTGGTGGAGCGGCTGGTCGCGGAGCGCGTTCCGCTCACCCTCTGCCCGCTGTCCAACGTGCGGCTGCGCGCCATCGACACCCTGGAGCGGCACCCGCTGCGGGAGATGATGGCCGCCGGGCTGCTCTGCACGGTGAACTCGGACGACCCGGCCTACTTCGGCGGCTACGTCGCCGACACCTTCCACGCGGTCCACGAGGCCCTCGGCCTGGACCGCGAGCAGCTGCGCACCCTGGCCCGCAACTCCTTCGAGGCCGCCTTCCTCGACCACGACGAGGAGCGCAGGGCCCGCTACCTGGCCGAGGTCGAGGCGTACGTGTTCGACTGAGAGCCTGTCGGACGACCTTTGATCAGAAAGCGGTCACGGCACGGTGCGTGTGATCAGAAGGCGGACACGGCACGGTGCGTGCCTTGCCAAGCCGCCGGGACGTTCTTGGGCGGGGTCTCCCCTGCTCGAACTGAGCTGAGAGCTCGGGGGAAGGAGCCGCCAGGACATTTCGGCAACGCCGGCGGGGGTCCCCTGGCCCTCAAGGCCTCGGGGGAGTGCGCGCCGGCGTAGCCGCCCGGTCAGGGGTTCCCCGACAGGCTCTGGACGGCCCCGGCCGACGGGCCGGCCGTCCGGAACGCGTCCCGGTCCGGACGGCCGCCGCGCAGCGCGGGCGGGCTGATCTCCGCGACGGCCTGCTCCGGCGCGCCCAGTTCGGGTACCGGGCCGGGCACCGCGCCGCTGCTGGCGGCGAGCAGCGCGGCCGGGGCACCGCCCCTGCGGCGCACCGCGCCCGGCAGCAGCGGCCGGCCGCCGGTGTGCAGGGCGACGGCCGTGAACGGGACGGCGACCAGGAGCGTGAGGGAGCCGAGCAGCAGGCCCATGACCGGGTACCCGACGCGCTCGGACAGCACGCTGCCGAGCACCGGCCCGCAGGCCACGCCGACGGACGAGGCGGAGCCCGCGAGGACCGCCCACCGGCCGCGCACGTCCAGGGACGCGGCCAGACCGATCAGGTACGACAGGACCACCGGGTAGACGGTGTTCCACAGGATCTCGCCGGTCGCGAACGAGCCGAGGTCCCCGGCCGACGAGCTGAGCACGATGCTCGCCGCGATGACCACCGTGCCCAGGCCGACCGGCACCGCCCGGCCGAGCCGGCCCCCCAGCACCCCGGCGCCCGTCACCCCGAGCAGGCCCGCACCGAGCGCGGCGGCGAACACCGCCCCGACGGTGACTTCGGAGAGCCCGACCTGCACCGTGCCGATCCGGCCGCTGACGCCCCACAGCGCGTTCTGCGCCATGGACCAGACGAGCATGCCGCCCGCCAGCACCAGCCCGGAGCGGCGGTGCGGCAGCCGACGGGCGACCGGGGCGGCGGTCCCGCCCCGAGTGGCCCCGCCGAGCCGGGCGGTGGCGGGGCAGACGAGCAGGGCGACCAGGGCGATCGACGCGAACGGCAGCCGGTGGCCGCCGCCGAGGTGCGGGATCGTCAGATAGAGGGCGCCGGCCGTCGCGGAGACGCTCAGCAGACCGAGCGACGAGGTCCGGTGCGGGTCGTGCCGTGCGGCGATACCCGCAGCGGCCACCGCGGTCGCCGTACCGGAACCGAGTCCGCCGACCATCGCACCGGCGACCACCAGCGGCACGGAGCCCGCCAGCGCCGCGCAGCCGTAGCCCGCCGCGGCGAGCACCAGCCCGGTCCGGGCGGCCCTGCGCGGGCCGAACGACTCGACCCGGCCCGCCAGCGTGAATCCGGCGACCGCCGAACTCAGCAGCAGGGCGCTGCCCACCAGGCCCGCCCGGGCCGGGCCCAGGCCCAGATGGACGGAGAGCCGCCCGACGACGGTGGGGAGCAGGTAGGCGGCGAGGTAGCCGGCGGTGAAGACGGCGACCAGGGGCCACGCGGCGCGCGGGCGCGGGGACATGGGCGTTCCTGAGGACACGAGGGCATGCCGAGGACGGCAGGGAGACAGGGGGATGGTGGTGCGGGGGAGATAAGGGGCACGCGTCGGCAAGAGTCGCCAACCGGGCTCGCGGCCCAATTTGTATCAACTGGTTCCGGCTCCCAGGAAGTCGCCCTGATGTGATCTGGGCCACAAATTGGTTTGCGTTTCGGTTGGCCGGGTAGACGCGGACTTTTTCGCAGGTCGGGGCCCTGGTGGTGGCGCGGCCTCAGGGGAGAAGTGGCGCGGACCCCTCCGCTTGATGGCCGGGATCGGGCAGACTGGCCAGATCTGCCACGACCGGGGAGTGCAAGGTGAGCGCGGACCATCCGGATATCGCCCCGCTGGACGAGGCCGCCCGGCGCGATGGCACCGCCCCGTCGGACGGGGTCGACCCGCTGGACGGGCTGCGTGCCCCGCACGACCCCGACTGCGACGTCTTCCTCACCGGAACGGTCTTCCTCGACATCATCTTCACCGGCCTGGACAGCGCCCCGGTGCGTGGCACCGAGTCCTGGGCGCGCGGCATGGGCTCCAGCCCCGGCGGGGTCGCCAACATGGCCACCGCCCTGGCCCGGCTGGGCCTGCACACCTCCCTGGCCGCGGCGTTCGGCGACGACCACTACGGGGAGTACTGCTGGGACGCCCTGGAGCACGGCGAGGGCATCGATCTGTCCATGTCGCACACCGTTCCCGGCTGGCACTCGCCGGTGACCGTGTCGATGGCGTACGAGGGCGAGCGCACGATGGTCTCGCACGGTCACGAGGCCCCGCCCCCCGCGGTCGTCCCGGGCGCTCCCCGGGCCAGGGGGCCCGCGGGCGCTCCCGGCCCCGCCGGAGCCGTCGGCGCCGCGCCGCCCGACGCGGGAACCACGTTCCCGTGCTGCCCGCCCCGCGCCCGCGCCGCCATCGCCTCGCTCACCCCCGGACGCGGCGAGCCGTGGGTCGCCGCCGCGGCCCGCAACGGGGCCAGGATCTTCGCCGACATCGGCTGGGACGAGACCGGCCACTGGGACCTGGACGCCCTCGTCGACCTGGAGCACTGCCGGGCGTTCCTGCCCAACGCCGAGGAGGCCATGCGCTACACCCGCACCGACTGCCCCCGCGCCGCCGCCCACGCCCTGGCCGAGCGGGTGCCGCTCGCCGTGGTCACCCTCGGCGCGGAGGGCGCGTACGCGGTGGACGCGGCGACCGGGGCGAGCGCCGAGGTGCCCGCCATCGAGGTCGAGGCCCTGGACCCGACCGGCGCCGGTGACGTCTTCGTCGCCGGATTCGTCACCGGCACCCTGGCGGACTGGCCGCTGGCCGACCGGCTGGCCTTCGCCGGACTGACCGCCGCGCTCTCGGTGCAGGAGTTCGGCGGGTCGCTGTCGGCCCCGGACTGGGACGAGATCGCCGCCTGGTGGCAGCGGGTGCGCACCTTCCCCGACCAGGACCCGGCGGCGCTGAGGCGGTACGCGTTCCTGGAGGACCTGCTGCCCGCCGCCGCCCGGCCGTGGCCGCTGCGCCGGGCCGTGCCGACGATCGGCTTCCGCCACCCGGCGTGACCGGCGGCACGCGTGTTCGTGGCGGGTACGAAAAAGCTGTCGGCGTTGTCCGCGGCGAGTCGTAGTCTTGGTATTCGAGAGGTTGTCGATCGGCGAGAACCCTGCAACGGGAGGTATGTGCAGGCCACAGGGCCGGCCCATGACGCAGACACCCATAGCCCAGACCCCCGCGCCCGGGCAGGCGCGAGCCCAGTTCACCGTCCCGGCCAAGCACCCGATGGTGACCGTTCTGGGCTCCGGCGACTCCCTGTTGCGCGTGATCGAGAAAGCCTTCCCCGCGGCCGACATCCACGTCCGGGGCAATGAGGTCAGCGCCGCCGGAGACGCGAGGGAAGTCGCCCTCATCCAGCGCCTGTTCAACGAAATGATGCTGGTGCTCCGCACCGGTCAGCCGATGACGGAGGACGCAGTGGAACGCTCGATCGCCATGCTCAGGGCGAGCGAGAGCGGCGAGGCGGAGGAGACGCCGGCGGAGGTGCTCACCCAGAACATCCTCTCCAGCCGCGGTCGCACGATCCGCCCCAAGACGCTCAACCAGAAGCGGTACGTCGACGCCATCGACAAGCACACGGTCGTCTTCGGCATCGGCCCGGCGGGCACCGGAAAGACCTACCTCGCCATGGCGAAGGCGGTCCAGGCACTCCAGTCCAAGCAGGTCAACCGGATCATCCTGACCCGGCCCGCGGTCGAGGCGGGCGAACGCCTCGGCTTCCTGCCGGGCACCCTCTACGAGAAGATCGACCCCTACCTGCGCCCGCTGTACGACGCGTTGCACGACATGCTCGACCCCGACTCGATCCCCCGGCTCATGGCGGCGGGCACGATCGAGGTCGCGCCGCTGGCCTATATGCGCGGTCGGACGCTCAACGACGCCTTCATCATTCTCGACGAGGCTCAGAACACCAATCCCGAGCAGATGAAGATGTTCCTCACCCGTCTCGGCTTCGACTCGAAGATCGTCATCACCGGTGACATCACCCAGGTCGACCTGCCGAACGGGACCAAGAGCGGTCTGCGCCAGGTCCAGGACATCCTGGAAGGCGTCGAGGACGTGCATTTCTCCTGGCTCACCTCCCACGACGTGGTCCGGCACAGGCTCGTCGGCCGTATCGTCGACGCGTACGAGAAGTACGACAGCCGAAACAGCCACCACGGGAAGTAGTCGCAGCACGCCATGTCGATCGACGTCAACAACGAGTCCGGAACCGAGGTCGACGAGCGGGCGATCCTCGACATCGCCCGCTACGCGCTCGCGCGGATGCGGATCCACCCCCTCTCCGAGCTCTCGGTGATCGTGGTGGACTCCGACGCCATGGAGCAGCTCCACATCCAGTGGATGGACCTGCCGGGCCCGACGGACGTCATGTCCTTCCCGATGGACGAACTGCGCCCGCCGTCCAAGGACGCCGAGGAGTCCCCGCAGGGGCTCCTCGGCGACATCGTGCTCTGCCCCGAGGTCGCGAAGAAGCAGGGCGAGGAGGCGGAGACCCGGCACTCCATGGACGAGGAGCTCCAGCTGCTCACCGTCCACGGGGTCCTGCACCTTCTCGGGTACGACCACGAGGAGCCGGACGAGAAGGCCGAGATGTTCGGCCTGCAGGCCGCGATCGTCGACGGCTGGCGCGCCGAGCGGGGTCTCACCGGTCCCTCGCCCGCCCCCACGATCTCGTGAGCGTTCCCCTCGTCCTGGGCGCCGTCCTGCTGGTCGTCGTCGGCTGGCTGGCGGCCTGCGCCGAGGCGGGCATCGCCCGCGTGTCGAGCTTCCGGGCCGCCGAGGCGGTCCGCTCCGGGCGGCGCGGCGCCCAGAAGCTGGAGCAGGTCGCGGCGGATCCGACCCGCTATCTCAACGTCGCCCTGCTGGTGCGGGTCGCCTGCGAGATGTCGGCCGCCGTCCTCGTCACGTACGCCTGTCTCCAGGAGTTCCCGAGGACCTGGGAGGCGCTGGCCGTCGCCGTGGCCGTGATGGTCCTCGTCTCCTACGTCGCCATCGGTGTCTCGCCGCGCACCATCGGCCGCCAGCACCCGCTGAACACCGCCACGGCCGCCGCGTACGCGCTGCTGCCGCTGGCCAGGGTGATGGGCCCGATCCCGCAGCTGCTGATCCTCATCGGGAACGCCCTGACCCCGGGCAAGGGGTTCCGCAAGGGACCGTTCGCCAGCGAGGCCGAACTGCGGGCGATGGTCGACCTCGCCGAGGCGGAGTCGCTGATCGAGGACGAGGAGCGCCGCATGGTGCACTCCGTCTTCGAACTCGGCGACACGCTCGTGCGCGAGGTCATGGTGCCGCGCACCGACCTGGTCTGCATCGAGCGCTACAAGACGATCCGGCAGGCGCTGACCCTGGCCCTGCGCTCCGGCTTCTCCCGCATCCCCGTCACAGGGGAGAACGAGGACGACATCGTCGGCATCGTCTACCTCAAGGACCTGGTCCGCAAGACGCACATCAACCGCGAGTCGGAGGCCGACCTCGTCTCCACGGCGATGCGCCCGGCGGCGTTCGTGCCCGACACGAAGAACGCCGGCGACCTGCTGCGCGAGATGCAGCAGGAGCGCAGCCACGTCGCCGTCGTGATCGACGAGTACGGCGGCACGGCGGGCATCGTCACCATCGAGGACATTCTGGAGGAGATCGTCGGCGAGATCACCGACGAGTACGACCGGGAACTCCCGCCCGTCCAGGAGCTGGAGAACGGCTGCTACCGGGTGACCGCCCGCCTCGACATCGGCGACCTGGGGGAGCTGTTCGACCTCGGAGAGTACGACGACGAGGACGTGGAGACGGTCGGCGGACTGCTGGCCAAGGCGCTCGGGCGGGTGCCGATCGCCGGTGCCTCCGCAGTGGTCGACCTGCCCGACGGGCGGCGGATCCGGCTAACCGCCGAGTCCACGGCGGGCCGCCGCAACAAGATCGTCACGGTGCTGGTGGAGCCCGTGGATCCGGAGGGGGAGGAAGAGGAGTGACTCCGCAGCAGCTGAGGGATTTCTGCCTGGAGTTCAACGCGAGCGTGGAGGAGTTCCCCTTCGGTCCGGAGATCTCCGTCTTCAAGGTGCTCGGCAAGATGTTCGCGCTCAGCACGCTGGAAGCGCGCCCGCTGACGGTGAACCTCAAGTGCGACCCCGACGACGCGGTGCGGCTGCGGGAGGAATACGAGGCAGTGGTGCCGGGCTGGCACATGAACAAGCGCCACTGGAACACCGTGACGGTCTCCGGCGTGCCGGACCGGCTGCTCCGCGAACTGATCGAGGACTCCTACGACCTGGTGGTGGCGGGGCTGCCCAGGACCCAGCGGCTGCGGCTGGACCGGGCCTGAGGGCCGTCCCGCCGTCCCTGGCGGGCGCACGACGACGGCCGCGGCACCTCGCCGCGTCGTCGGAACGCCCGCATGCGCCCGGCATGCGGGCGCTCCTCCGCCTCGCGCTGCACCGCACCGGACGCCGCGAGCTTTCCGGCAGACCCTTCCGGTCACAGCACCGGGGATCACGGGGGAGGGGCGTGCACCGGGGCTCGTATGCTCGGCACATGACTGAGAGCACCGAACTCGGCCCCGAGGACCGCAAGATCGTCACGCTGGCGCGCAGCGCCCGCGCCCGTAACGGCGTGCCGGAGGGCGCGGCCGTCCGGGACGAGACCGGGCGCACGTATGTCGCGGGCACCGTACGGCTGGAGTCGCTGAGGCTCAGCGCGCTCCGGACCGCCGTGGCCATGGCCGTGGCCAGCGGTGCCACCTCGCTGGAGGCGGCGGCGGTCGTCTCCGAGGCCGAGACCCCGTCGGACGAGGACCGGGCCGCGGTGCGGGACCTGGGCGGCCCGGAGACCCCGGTGCTGCTCGCCGGACCCGACGGCACCCTGCGGGTCAGCGTGACGGCGGGCTGACACCAGGGCCGGTCGAGGCCCCGCGCGGGCAGCGGGACCTCGACATCATCTGATGGGCCATCAGTCGGGGTGTTCCGTCGTCCTTGACTTCTTCTCGGCCGGAGCCGTCAATGAGCCCCCGTCGGCGCGGAGGAGCCGCTGCGCCGAGTCCCGCAGGAGGGGGCCCATGCGTCCGATCACGCATCCGACCATCCGAAGATCCGCCGCTCGAAGAAGCTTTGGCCGCGGACGCCGCTGGGCCGCCGCGCTGGGCGTGGGCGCGCTCGTCGTCGCCGGGGGAGGCGGGCTCGCGACGCCCGCGCAGGCCACGGTGACGGCCTCCGTGCCGGTCGACTTTCCCACCCACTGCATCCCGCCGGACATCGCGGGCATCCCGCCGATCGACGGGACGACGAGGGCCGAGATCACCGTCGACAACGCCGTGCCGGAAGTGGGCGACACGGTCACGGTCACGTACACCGTCGTCCAGCCGGCCGCGGGCAACCCGGTCGATCTGCCGCTGCCCGCCGACATCATGACGCCCACCGGCCGGGTCGCCGTCGGCGGAGCCCAGAGCGCGAGTGTCACCGTCACCGGGCCGAAGAAGAACGCGCCGGTGCCCGGCAAGGGCGCCTTCCCGTCGTTCTCGATGACCGGCACCTTCACGGTCACCGCGCCCGGCCGGATCACCCTGTCGCCCGGCGACTACAACATCCACACCAGCTACATCATGGAGCTGGACACCCCGTGCACGGTGACGGATCCGCCCGCCCCCGTCTCCGAGACGATCATCGCGACGGACGGTGGCGGACAGGTCAACGAGCGCTCCATCCGGCTCGGGGCCGCGTCCGGCGCGGTGGGTGACGCGGTCACCGTGACCGGGGCGAAGTTCACCCCGGGCGCGGCCGTCACGCTCGCGGGCCGGGCGGGCGACCGCCAGACCGCCGACACCGCCACCGTCACGGCGGACGCCACCGGCGGCTTCAGCGGCCGGATCACCGTCGACGACCCGGCGACCACCGGGATCGTCGCCTACGAGGGCGATGCCTGGGACGCGGCCAGGGGCGCGGGCCCGCAGGCGTACACCGTCACCGGGGGCGGCGAGGTCCCGGACGGCAGCCAGCGGCTCACCACCTCCGTCCGGGCGGGCACCCTGTCCATGGTCCAGGACGGGGACACCGTCGACCTGTCGGCGGTCGACTTCGGGCGCGGCGGCGCGGCCCGGGGCTCGCTGCGCACGGTGACGGTCGAGGACTACCGCGGCGGACCCGCCGGCTGGTCCCTGACCGGAAAGGTCACCGACTTCACCGGCCCCGGCGGCGCGGTCATCGGCGCGTCCGCGCTGCGCTGGACCCCGGCCTGCGCGACGAAGCCCGGCAGTCCCAGCACCTGTGCGGCCGGTTCGGCGGGACCGGTCGGCGGCGCGGGCGCCACCCTGGCGTCCACGCCGAACGGGACGGCCACCGGCGGTGAGTTCACCGTCGACGCGCGGCTCGCCCTGGACGTACCGGCGTACACCGCCCCCGGCGCGTACTCCGGCGTGCTCACCCTCACCCTCACCTGAGAGGGCCCGGCCGGTGGCCCGGGGCGCGCACCCGCCCGGGCCCACCGGCCCCGGCCCGCCCCTGCCGGTCAGCCGATCCTGGACCGGTCCGGCACCCACCGCCCCGGCACCCGCCTGTCCCGACCGATCCGGAGGCTCCGCACCATGCGCAAGCTGTATGTCCCCCTCCTGGCAGGCGCCCTCCTGCTCACCGGCGCCCCCGCCGCCCACGCCGCGGACAACGGCAGCTGGTCGGTCTACCCGGCCGCGGCGCAGAGCGGCCGGCGCCCGTACTTCTACCTCTCCGCCGACCCCGGGGCCACTCTCCATGACACGGTCACCGTCGCCAACAAGACGGACCGGTCGCGAACCTTCCGGCTGTACGCCGCCGACGCCTACAACACCGCCCGCGACGGCGGGTTCGCCGTCCGCTCGCGAGACGAGCGGCAGCGTTCGGTCGGCGCCTGGGCGAGACCCGGCCGCGACCAGGTCACCGTCCCCCCGCACGGGTCGGTCGGCGTCCCGGTCACCATCACCGTTCCCCGCGACGCCGAGCCGGGGGACCACCCCGGGGCCCTCGTCGCCCTCGACGACCGCGTCGAACCCGCCGCCGGGGGAGCCGTCGCCGTCGGCATCCGGCAAGCGGTCGGCGCCCGGATCCACCTGCGGGTGAACGGGCCGACGCTGCCCGCGCTCTCCGTGGACGACATCGAGGTCGAGCACACCCGGCCGCTGGTCCCGGGCACCGGCCGGAGCAGCGCCGTCATCTCGTACACCCTCCACAACCGGGGCAACGTCACCCTCGATCCCAAGGTCGCCCTCCGGGCCGAGGGACTCTTCGGCCGCACCCTGCTCGCCCGCGACCTGAAACGGATCCCGTCCGAACTGCTGCCCCGCCAGCGGGTCCGTCTGACCGAGCGGTGGGCCGACGCGCCCCAGCTGGAATGGGGCGAGATCGAGCTGACAGCGAGCGCCCGAGGCACCCGCGAGTCCGCCTCCGTCCCGTACATCGCGCTGCCCTGGCTGATGGCCGGGGTCCTGCTGGCGGTCGTCGCCGCCGGGAGTGCGGGGATCCTGCTGCGGATCCGCCGGAGGCGCGCGCGAAGCACCTGAGCCGGCACCCGGCGGGCGCGCCGCAGCCCTCGGTACGGCGGGACCGCCGGGATCGGGGACAATGGGCGCCATGAGCGTTCGACCTGACACAGAAGCCGCCGCACAGCAGGGCGCGGACCACGCACCCCACCGGGCCGGTTTCGCCTGCTTCGTGGGCCGCCCCAACGCGGGCAAGTCCACCCTCACGAACGCTCTGGTCGGCCGGAAGGTGGCGATCACCTCCAACCGGCCCCAGACCACCCGGCACACCGTGCGCGGCATCGTGCACCGGGAGGACGCGCAGCTGGTCCTGGTCGACACGCCCGGCCTCCACAAGCCGCGCACGCTGCTGGGCGAGCGGCTCAACGACATCGTGCGGACCACCTGGGCCGAGGTCGACGTCATCGGCTTCTGTCTGCCCGCCGATCAGAAGCTCGGCCCCGGCGACCGGTTCATCGCCAAGGAACTCGCGGGCATCAGGAAGACCCCGAAGATCGCCATCGTCACCAAGACCGACCTCGTCGACTCCAAGCAGCTCGCCGAACAGCTCCTCGCCGTCTCCCGCCTCGCCGAGGAACTCGGCTTCGAATGGGCCGAGATCGTCCCGGTCTCGGCGGTCAAGGACAACCAGGTCGGTCTGCTGGCCGATCTGATCGCCCCGCTGCTCCCGGAGAGCCCCCCGCTCTACCCGGAGGGCGACCTCACCGACGAGCCCGAGATGGTCATGGTCGCGGAGCTGATCCGGGAGGCCGCGCTCGAAGGCGTGCGCGACGAGCTGCCGCACTCCATCGCCGTCGTCGTCGAGGAGATGCTGCCCCGCGAGGGCCGCCCGGCGGACCGGCCGCTGCTCGACATCCATGCCAACGTCTACATCGAACGTCCCAGCCAGAAGGGCATCATCATCGGCCCGAAGGGCAGGCGGCTGAAGGAAGTCGGTACGAAGTCCCGCAAGCACATCGAGGCGCTGCTCGGCACGCCCGTCTTCCTGGACCTGCACGTGAAGGTTGCCAAGGACTGGCAGCGCGACCCCAAGCAGCTGCGGAAGCTGGGCTTCTGACCCTGGTGGGCCGAGGGCCCGGAGTCGAGAGCCCCAGGCCGACGCCGCAGGAGCCGTCGGCCGGGCGCCCGGTCAGCAGCCGTACGCCCGGTCCCCTCCCGGCCGGCTCACGCGCCCTCCTTCAGGACGCGTGAGACCAGGGAGCGCTGCGCGTCGGTCAGCCGGGGGTCCGCGCAGTGCACCGAACGGCCGTCCACCGTGATCCGGTACTGGAAGCCGTCCGGCACGCCCCGGGGCGGGGAGCCCTGGCCCGCGGCGAGTGCGGATTCGGCCAGCGCCTCCCACTCCGCGGCATCGGCCCGTCCGGAGGTGTCGACCTCGCCGTTGCGTGCGACACCGGCGAAGCCGCCGGTCCTGCTGACCTGAATTCGCATGCGCTTGTCCTCCATCGCCGGACGCCGCGGGCCCCGCCCTTCGGGCGGACGACGCTGCTTTCGAAACACGCCCTAAGCGGTCGGAACGCCCACCTCCGACCACGCCTTCAGCACTGCCTCGGTCTCGTCGCCCTCCCCGAAGCGGCCACGGGCGGCGTCCACCGTCAGCCGGGCGAAGTCCGCGAAGTCCGCGTCCACGGCCAGCCGGCCGCCCGTGAGCACATCGAACCAGATCTGCCCGGCCCGTTCCCACGCGTTGCCGCCGAGCGCCGTCGCCAGCACGTAGAACGCGCGGTTCGGAATGCCGGAGTTGAGGTGCACCCCGCCGTTGTCCTGACCGGTGTGGACGTAGTCCTCCATCTTCCCCGGCTGCGGGTCCTTGCCGAGCACGTCGTCGTCGTACGCCGTGCCCGGCTCCTTCATCGAGCGCAGCGCGACGCCCTGGACCTCGGGGGCCAGCAGACCGGCGCCGATCAGCCAGTCCGCCTGGTCCGCGCTCTGGCCCAGCGTGTACTGCTTCACCAGCGAGCCGAAGACGTCGGACACCGACTCGTTGAGCGCTCCGGACTGGCCGTAGTAGCTCAGATTGGCGGTGTACTGGGTCAGGCCGTGCGTCAGCTCGTGGGCGATCACGTCGATCGGGAGGGTGAAGTCCAGGAAGATTTCGCCGTCGCCGTCGCCGAACACCATCTGCTCGCCGTCGAAGAAGGCGTTGTTGTACTTCTCGTCGTAGTGCACGGAACCGATCAGCGGCAGTCCGTTGTCGTCGATCGAACGGCGGCCGTACACCTTGAACAGGAGGTCGAAGGTGGCGCCGAGCCCCGCGTACGCGCGGTTGACGCTCGCGTCCTGCGTCGGCTCCTCGCCCTCGGCGCGGACCTTGGTGCCGGGCAGCGTGGTGCCGTTCCGGCAGTCGTACAGCGTCCGGTCGGGCGTGTCGGACGGCTCGGCCGCGCGGGTCGCGGACGGGGCGGTGACCGTCGCCAGATGGCGGCGGGTGCGGCGGGCGGCGTCGCTCTCCAGCGTGCGCCGGGCGCGCCCGGCGAGATCGGGATTGTCCGAGCGGGAGAGCTTGTCGAGGACATGAGGCGGCACGATGGTGCAGAAGACGGGGCGGAACCCGTTCTGGGAGTGAGGCTGCATACCCCCGACTGTGGCAGCACGTAACCAGCTTGTCGCTGGTTGCGACGGCGGTTGGTCAGATGGGGTGATCGGCCGCGCCCGGGTGTTTCGAGTACCCGACCGCGCAAAGCGGCTCCGGCCCCGTACGGCCTCGATTCCGCACGGTGATCCCGATCCCGTACGGCGGTCGCGATTCCGCATAGTGATACGGCTCGGACGCATCAGGCGTATCTCGGTTACTCTCGTCGCATCATGCGTTTCGGGCTGCTTCTTCTTAGCTGCCGCGGCGAGGGCCTGTAGTCGTAGGCCGACCCCCTCCCCGCGGAGTCTGGTGGTGCAGCGACACGTCGGCCGTCCCATTGGTTGGACCCCGAGGAGCCGCACGCCATGACCGCCGACCGCCCCGCCCCGATGCCCGCCGCGACCGCTGTCGGACGTCCGACGCCGATCACCAACGCCACCGGGATGCAGAAGCCGTCCGGGATGCCGATCCACAAGTACGGCCGGTACGAGGCCGTCGACATCCCCGACCGCACCTGGCCGGACAAGCGGATCACTGTCGCGCCCCGCTGGCTCTCCACCGACCTGCGCGACGGCAACCAGGCCCTGATCGACCCGATGTCGCCGGCCCGCAAGCGCGAGATGTTCGACCTGCTCGTCCGCATGGGCTACAAGGAGATCGAGGTCGGCTTCCCGTCCTCCGGAGAGACCGACTTCGCGTTCGTCCGCTCGATCATCGAGGAGGGCGCGATCCCCGAGGACGTAACGATCTCCGTCCTGACGCAGGCCCGTGAGGACCTGATCGAGCGGACCATCGAGTCCCTGGTCGGCGCACGCCGCGCCACCGTGCACCTGTACAACGCCACGGCCCCCACCTTCCGCCGGGTCGTCTTCCGCGGCTCCAAGGACGACATCAAGCAGATCGCCGTCGACGGCACCCGGCTGGTCATGGAGTACGCGGAGAAGCTGCTGGGCCCGGAGACGACCTTCGGCTACCAGTACAGCCCGGAGATCTTCACCGACACCGAGCTGGACTTCGCCCTGGAGGTCTGCGAGGCGGTCTGCGACGTCTGGCAGCCGGAGGAGGGGCGCGAGATCATCCTCAACCTGCCCGCCACCGTGGAGCGGTCGACCCCGTCCACGCACGCGGACCGCTTCGAATGGATGTCGCGGAACCTGACCCGCCGCGAGCACATCTGCCTGTCCGTCCACCCGCACAACGACCGCGGCACCGCCGTCGCCGCCGCCGAACTGGCCCTCATGGCCGGCGCGGACCGGATCGAGGGCTGTCTGTTCGGCCAGGGCGAGCGCACCGGCAACGTCGACCTGGTCACCCTGGGCATGAACCTCTTCTCGCAGGGGGTCGACCCGCAGATCGACTTCTCGCAGATCGACGAGATCCGCCGCACCAGCGAGTACTGCAACCAGATGGAGGTCCACCCGCGCCACCCCTACGCGGGCGACCTCGTCTACACCGCCTTCTCCGGCTCCCACCAGGACGCCATCAAGAAGGGCTTCGACGCCATGGAGGCCGACGCGGCCGCCCGGGGCACGACCGTCGACGAGATCGAGTGGGCCGTGCCGTACCTGCCGATCGACCCGAAGGACGTCGGCCGCAGCTACGAGGCCGTCATCCGGGTCAACTCGCAGTCCGGCAAGGGCGGCATCGCCTACGTCCTGAAGAACGACCACAAGCTCGACCTGCCGCGCCGGATGCAGATCGAGTTCTCCCGGATCATTCAGGCCAAGACCGACGCCGAGGGCGGTGAGGTCACGCCGAAGCAGATCTGGTCCGTCTTCCAGGACGAGTACCTGCCCAACCCGGAAAACCCCTGGGGGCGCGTACAGATCCGCTCCGGTCAGACCACGACCGGCTCCGACGGCCAGGACACGATCACCGTCGAGGCGACCGTGGACGGCACCGACACCGTGCTGACCGGCACCGGCAACGGCCCGATCTCCGCGTTCTTCGAAGCGCTGCAGGCCATCGGCATCGATGCCCGCCTCCTCGACTACACCGAGCACACCATGAGCGAGGGCGCCAGCTCCCAGGCCGCCTCGTACATCGAGTGCGCCATCGACGGACGGGTGCTGTGGGGCATCGGCATCGACGCCAACACCACGCGCGCCTCGCTGAAGGCGGTCGTCTCCGCGGTCAACCGCGCCGGCCGCTGACCCGGCCCGCCCGACGGCGTCCGCGACCGCACGGCCCAGGACCCCGCCCCCGCTCCGGCCGGGGGCGGGGTTCGGCCATCTCCGGGGTTGTGACGATCGGGGTACTGACGGCACCTCGCGAATGTGGTTAACATCACGTCCACGCGGCAATGCTGCCGGAGGGGGCACCTCCCGTGCCCTTGGGGCCACGGGGGAGTTACGGAGGTGTGCGACGTGCGGTCAGCCCTGGGACAACGCGCCATGAAGCTGCGTATCTGCGGCATCCGCACCGTCTGGGACGCCGTCGGCGACGGCGAGTTCTTCTGCCCCGGCTGCGGCGGCGACCGCAACTACCGCAGGCTCACCGGACGCCGCCGCTTCGCCGTGCTCGGTGTGCCGATGCTGCGCCGCGGTACCACCGGACCCGTCGTCGAATGCGCCGCCTGCCGGAGTCGCTTCGACACCGACGTGCTCGACCACCCCACCACCACCCGGCTCTCCGCGATGCTCCGGGACGCCGTCCACACGGTCGCCCTCGGCGTCCTCGCGGCCGGCGGCACCACTTCCCGCACGGTCCTGCGGACCGCCGCCGCCACCGTGCGCGGTGCCGGCTTCGACGACTGCACGGAGGAACAGCTCTCCACCGTCGTCGAGGTCCTCTCCGCCGACATCGGCCACGGCTCCGTCTTCGACCCGGCGGCCGAGGCGTGCGGCGCCGCCCTCGCCATCGAACTGCACGAGGCGCTGGAGCCCCTCGCCCCGCACCTGGCCCCCGCCGGACGCGAGGCGATCCTCCTCCAGGGCGCCAGGATCGCCCTCGCCGACGGCCCCTACGGCCCGTCCGAGCGCGAGGTGCTGACCACGGTGGGCGGGGCGCTGCGGATCTGCGCCGAGGACACCGCCCGGCTGCTGGCCGCGGCGGCCCGCACCCCCTCCTGACCGCTCCTGCCGCACGCCCCTCCGGGAGCCCCACCCGGGAGTGCGGGTGAGAGGCTCCGTCCCCGTACCGGACAATGGACGCATGAGCTTGTTCCGGGACGACGGCGTGGTGCTGCGCACGCAGAAGCTGGGCGAGGCCGACCGGATCATCACGATCCTCACCCGCGGCCACGGCCGGGTACGGGCCGTCGCGCGCGGGGTGCGGCGCACCAAGTCCAAGTTCGGCGCCCGGCTGGAACCCTTCTCCCACGTCGACGTGCAGTTCTTCGCCCGGGGCAGCGAGCTGGTCGGCCGGGGGCTGCCGCTCTGCACGCAGAGCGAGACGATCGCCCCGTACGGTGGCGGCATCGTCACCGACTACGCCCGCTACACCGCCGGCACCGCGATGCTGGAGACCGCGGAGCGGTTCACCGACCACGAGGGCGAGCCCGCGGTCCAGCAGTATCTGCTGCTCGTCGGAGGGCTGCGCACCCTCGCCCGCGGCGAGCACGAACCACACCTCGTCCTCGACGCCTTCCTGCTGCGCTCGCTCGCCGTCAACGGCTACGCGCCCAGCTTCGAGGACTGCGCGAAGTGCGGCATGCCCGGGCCGAACCGGTTCTTCTCCGTCGCGGCGGGCGGCATCATATGCGGCGACTGCCGGGTGCCCGGCAGCGTCGTACCCTCGACCGAGGCCGTCGGCCTGCTGAGCGCGCTGCTCACCGGCGACTGGGAGACGGCGGACGCGTGCGAGGCGCGTCATGTCAGGGAGGGGAGCGGACTGGTGTCCGCCTATCTGCACTGGCATCTGGAGCGCGGGCTGCGCTCACTGCGGTACGTAGAGAAGTGACACAGGCGGATCAGGCACGGATCCGGCATGGAACAGGCACAGGGAGCGAGACAGTTCATGGCAGTACGCGGGATGCTGGGCGGCCGTAACCGACGCGACTACAGGACCCCGGAGCCGCACCCCTCCGGTGCCACGCCCCCGAGGATCCCCGGCGAGCTGGTGCCCAAGCACGTGGCCATCGTGATGGACGGCAACGGCCGCTGGGCCAAGGAGCGCGGCCTGCCGCGCACCGAGGGGCACAAGGTCGGCGAGGGCGTCGTCATGGACGTCCTCAAGGGCTGCATAGAGATGGGCGTCAAGAACCTCTCGCTGTACGCGTTCTCCACGGAGAACTGGAAGCGGTCCCCGGAGGAGGTGAAGTTCCTGATGAACTTCAACCGGGACGTGATCCGTCGCCGCCGCGACGAGATGGACGAGCTGGGCATCCGCATCCGCTGGGTGGGGCGCATGCCGAAGCTGTGGAAGTCCGTGGTCCAGGAGCTCCAGGTCGCCCAGGAGCAGACGAAGGACAACGACCGGATGACGCTGTACTTCTGCGTCAACTACGGCGGCCGGGCCGAGATCGCCGACGCCGCGCAACGCATCGCGCAGGACGTCGCGGCCGGGAAGCTGGACCCGTCCAAGGTCAACGAGAAGACGTTCGCGAAGTACATCTACTACCCGGACATGCCGGACGTCGACCTGTTCGTCCGCCCCAGCGGTGAGCAGCGCACGTCCAACTACCTGATCTGGCAGAGCGCCTACGCCGAGATGGTCTTCCAGGACGTGCTGTGGCCGGACTTCGACCGCCGCGACCTGTGGCGGGCCTGCCTGGAGTACGCCCAGCGGGACCGGCGGTTCGGCGGCGCCGTGGAGACGCCCCCCGCGCCCAAGGGCTGAGCGGACGGCGGGGGCCGGCGCGCACCGCCGACCCCCGCCGCCCGGGCCCTCACTCCTTCGTGTCGGCGCGCCCGGCGCACTCCGCGCAGGTGCCGAAGATCTCCACCGTGTGCGCCACGTTCACGTATCCGTGCTGCGTGGCGATCGACTCCGCCCACTGCTCCACGGCGGGGCCCTCGACCTCGACGGCCTTGCCGCACATCCGGCACACCAGGTGATGGTGGTGCTCGCCGGTCGAGCAGCGGCGGTACACGGACTCGCCGTCCGTGGTGCGCAGCACGTCCACCTCGCCCGCGTCGGCGAGGGACTGGAGGGTGCGGTAGACGGTGGTCAGCCCGACCGAGTCGCCGCGGTGCTTGAGCACGTCGTGCAGCTCCTGGGCACTGCGGAACTCGTCCACCTCGTCGAGCGCCGCCGCCACCGCCGCCCGCTGCCGGGTCGACCGGCCACGTACCGGGGCCGCGTTCGTTCCACTGATCGGCGCCGTCGCCACAGCCGCCTCCTCGTGTCGCCCGTACCTGTGTCGGGCCCATTGTGCCAGTCCGCCCGGTTCTCGTGGTCACACCCGGAGCTCGTCCTCCGCGGGCCGGCGGGCCACTGCTTCAAGGGTGCACTCGCCGGACGCCTCCTCGCTCCGGCGGGCCCGCCGCCGGGCCAGCGGGGTCGCGAGCAGCGTCAGGGCGACGAAGACCACGATGGCCAGCAGCACGATCGTCGCACCGGGCGGTACGTCCTGGTAGTACGAGGTGACGGTGCCGGCCAGGGTCACCGCCGTACCGATGACGACCGACAGCACGAACGTCAGCCGGAACGACCGGGAGATCTGCTGCGCCGCCGCGACCGGCACCACCATCAGGGCGCTGACCAGCAGCAGCCCGACGACCCGCATCGCCACGGTGACGGTCACCGCCGCGGTCACGGCGACCAGCAGGTTCAGCGCGCGCACCGGCAGCCCGGTGACGCGGGCGAACTCCTCGTCCTGGCTGACCGCGAACAGCTGTCGCCGCAGCCCCAGCGTCACCAGCAGGACGAAGGCGGCCAGCAGGCAGATCGCGGTGATGTCCTCGGTGGAGACGGTGGCGAGCGAGCCGAAGAGGTACGAGGTGAGGTTGGCGTTGGAGCCGGTGTCGGAGAGGTTGATCAGCAGGACGCCGCCCGCCATGCCGCCGTAGAACAGCATGGCCAGGGCGATGTCGCCGCGGGTGCGTCCGTACCAGCGGATCAGCTCCATCACCACGGAGCCGGCGACGGCGACCGCCGTGGCCATCCACACCGGGTTGGTGGACAGCAGGAAGCCGAGGCCGACGCCGGTCATCGCGATGTGACCGATGCCGTCGCCCATCAGGGCCTGGCGGCGCTGGACGAGGTAGACGCCGACGGAGGGGGCGATGACGCCGACCAGGACGGCGGCGAGCAGGGCCCGCTGCATGAAGGGGGGATCGAGGAATTCCATGATCAGCTCAGCAGTCCGGTCCGGACGGGCTCGGTGGCCGCGTGGGGGTGTACATGGTCGTGTCCCGGCAGGGCATGCTGGCCCACCGCCTTCGGGGGCGCCCCGTCGTGCGTCACGCAGCCGTCGCGCAGCACGACCGCGCGGTCGATCAGCGGCTCCAGCGGGCCGAGTTCGTGGAGCACCAGCAGCACGGTGGCACCGGTGGCGACCTGTTCGCTGAGCGTCGTGGCGAGGATCTCCTGGCTGCCCAGGTCGACGCCGGCCATCGGCTCGTCCATGATCAGCAGCTCCGGTTCGGCGGCCAGCGCCCGGGCGATCAGCACGCGCTGGTGCTGTCCGCCGGAGAGCGCGTTCACCGAGTCCCCGGCCCGGTCGCTCAGGCCGACCAGTTCGATGGCCCGGTCGACGGCGGCCCGGTCCGCCCTGCGGAGCGGGCCCAGCCGCCTACGGGAGAGGCGCCCGGACGAGACGACCTCGCGGATCGTGGCGGGCACGCCGCCCGAGGCGGTGGTGCGCTGGGGCACGTAGCCGACGCGGGACCAGGTGCGGAAGCGGCGCAGCGGGGTGCCGAACAGTTCGACGGAGCCGCCGGTGAGCGGGACCTGGCCGATGACGGAGCGCACGGCGGTCGACTTGCCCGAGCCGTTGGCGCCGAGCAGCGCGACGACCTCGCCGCGGCGGACCGTCAGGTCGATGCCGCGCAGCACCGCACGCGCGCCGAGCGTGGCCGTGGCGCCCCTGAGGGCTATCACGGGGTCTGTGGTGGTGCTCCCGGACTTGGGCATGAGCGCCTCCGATGCTGCTGTGGCGGTTGTCGCGTGGGCCACGGGGGACGCGGTCGCCGCTTCTGCCGTGTGGGCTGCGTGCGCCGTGCGGGCTGCGTGGGCCGTGGAGGGCGTGTGGGCCGTGGGGGTCGTGTGGGTCACTTCGCGCCGAGCGCCTTCTGCAGCGCGGCGAGGTTGGACCGCATGACCTCGAGGTAGTCGTCGCCCTTGGACTTGTCCGTGATTCCCTCCAGCGGGTCCAGGACGTCCGTCTTCAGACCGGTGTCCCGGGCGAGGGTCTTCGCGGTCCGGTCGCTCGCGAGGGTCTCGAAGAACACGGTGGTGACCTTGTTCTTCTTCGCGACGGCGTGGATCTCGTTGATCCGGGCGGGGCTGGGCTCGGCCTCGGGGTCGATGCCGGCGATGCCCTCCTGGGTGAGGCCGTAGCGCTCGGCGAGGTAGCCGAAGGCGGAGTGGGTGGTGATGAAGGTCCTGGTCGCGGTGGACTTCAGGCCCGTCTCGTACGCCGTGTTCAACGCGTCGATCTCGCCGACCAGCGCTTCCGTGTTCTTGCGGTAGTCGGCGGCATGCTCCGGGTCCGCCTTCTCCAGCGACTTCCCGACGCCCTCGGCGACCTCGGCGTACTTCACCGGGTCCAGCCAGATGTGGGGGTCGGCCCCGGCCTCGTCGCCGTGGTGCTCGTGGCCGTGCTCGTCGCTCCCGGCGTGGTCGTGGTCGCCGCCTGCCTCGGTGCCGTGTTCCTCCAGCTTCGTGAGCTCGGAGGCGTCGACGACGTTCTTGACACCGGACTGCTTGACGGCGTCGTCGACAGCGGGCTGGAGGCCCTTGAGATAGAGGACGTAGTCGGCGTCGCTCAGCCCGCCGATCTGCCTCGGGCTGAGTTCCAGGTCGTGCGGCTCGACGCCCGGCTTGGTCAGCGTGGTGACCGAGACGTGCTTTCCGCCGATCTGCTCGGCCAGGAACTGCATCGGATAGAACGAGGCCACCACGTCGAGCTTGTCGCCGTTCTTGTGGTCGGCGGCGTCCGAGGCGGAGCAGGCCGTGAGGCCGAGGGTGACCGCTCCGGCGAGGGTGATGGTGGGTATGAGGCGGCTGACGTTCATGACACTCATTTTCAATGAAATTGGAAACGATTGTCAACAAGGATGATGAGATGGTCATGCGGCCGACCGGACCGCCACCGATTTGATCCGAGGGGCGGGCCCGCCGGTAATCTGTAGCATTCGACGTTCGTCCTCGTAATGAAGAGAGCACCGTGGCCGCCGACAAGATCGACTCCATCGTCAGCCTGAGCAAGCGCCGTGGCTTCGTCTATCCCTGCAGTGAGATCTACGGTGGTCAGCGGGCCGCCTGGGACTACGGACCGCTGGGCGTCGAGCTGAAGGAGAACCTCAAGCGCCAGTGGTGGCGCTACATGGTCACCTCGCGCGAGGACGTGGTCGGAATCGACTCGTCGGTCATCCTGGCCTCCGAGGTGTGGGCCGCCTCCGGTCACATCGCCACGTTCACCGACCCGCTGACCGAGTGCACCTCCTGCCACAAGCGCTTCCGCGCCGACCACCTGGAGGAGGCGTACGAGGAGAAGCACGGCCACCTCCCCGCGAACGGCCTGACCGACCTCAACTGCCCCAACTGCGGCAACAAGGGCACGTTCACCGAGCCCAAGCAGTTCTCCGGTCTGCTCTCCACCCACCTCGGCCCGACCCAGGACTCCGGCTCGGTCGCCTACCTGCGCCCCGAGACCGCCCAGGGCATCTTCACCAACTTCGCCCAGGTCCAGCAGACCTCGCGCCGGAAGCCGCCGTTCGGCATCGCCCAGATGGGCAAGTCCTTCCGCAACGAGATCACTCCGGGCAACTTCATCTTCCGCACCCGTGAGTTCGAGCAGATGGAGATGGAGTTCTTCGTCAAGCCGGGCGAGGACGAGAAGTGGCACGAGTACTGGATGGAGCAGCGCTGGAACTGGTACACCGGCCTGGGCCTGCGCGAGGAGAACATGCGGTGGTTCGAGCACCCGCAGGAGAAGCTCTCGCACTACTCCAAGCGCACCGCCGACATCGAGTACCGCTTCCGCTTCGGCGGCAGCGAGTGGGGTGAGCTGGAGGGCGTCGCCAACCGCACGGACTACGACCTCAAGGCGCACTCCAAGGCGTCCGGCACCGACCTGTCGTTCTTCGACCAGGAGGCCGGCGAGCGCTGGACCCCGTTCGTCATCGAGCCGGCAGCCGGTGTCGGCCGCGCGATGCTCGCCTTCCTCCTCGACGCCTACATCGAGGACGAGGCGCCCAACGCGAAGGGCGTCATGGAGAAGCGCACCGTGATGCGCCTCGACCCGCGCCTCGCGCCGGTCAAGGTCGCCGTGCTGCCGCTGTCCCGCAACCCGCAGCTGTCGCCGAAGGCCAAGGGCCTCGCCGCCGACCTGCGGCAGAACTGGAACATCGAGTTCGACGACGCGGGCGCCATCGGCCGCCGCTACCGCCGGCAGGACGAGATCGGTACGCCGTTCTGCGTCACCGTCGACTTCGACACCCTGGACGACAACGCGGTGACCGTGCGCGAGCGCGACACCATGAAGCAGGAGCGCGTCTCCCTGGACCAGATCCAGGCCTACCTCGGCGCCCGTCTGCTCGGCTGCTGACGCCCGCTCGCACCGCTCGGTCCGTAGCGGCGGCCTGGTCCGTGGCACCGGCCGGAGCCCCCGGTTCCCCGCACCCCGTGGGGTGGAGCCGGGGGCTCCGCCGTATGCCGCCGTGCGCGGTTTTGGGCCGACGCGCGGGAAAAGCGGGTGCGGTGGCGGACGGGGGCGCAGTACGGTGCCGCCATGTCTTCTTCGTTCTTCCAGATCTACGAGTGAGAGCGCGGCGGGTCCGAGCACCCGCCGCCCACCGGATCGATCAGAGGCCGAATCGGGCCTCCTTCCCCCTCTCGCCCTTCACCATGAATGGGAGAACACCGTGGCCAAGAGCCGCAACAGCCTCCTCGGCGTGGGCGGACAGCGCAAGAAGCTGTCCCGCGCCGACCAGCAGGGCATGGGCCCCGCACGTCAGGCCGACCGCAAGGCGGCCGCCGACCAGAAGCAGGAACTGCTGCGCAGGATGCGCGAGCGTACGCAGTCGGCTCCGGACCATGCGCGGGAGGAGCCGTCGTCGGACAGTTCGTCGCAGCCGGACATGACCGAGCAGGACGGCCAGGCGCAGAGCTGACCGCTCCCCGATCCCCGTACGAACGCGCACCGTTCGCCGACGGCATCGGCCGGGACGCGTGAGGACGCCCCGTCGGCCGACGGGCGTCCGGGAATGGAAACCGGACCGCCACGGCCAAGGCCCCGAGTGGATCGGGGCCTTGGCCGTGGCGCGTTTTCGGCGTCGATCGAAGTGGCGAGACGGGATCTCAGCGCTTGGTGGTGCTGTTGAACAGCGAGCGCGACCAGACGTAGCCGACCAGGGCGATGCCGACGCACCAGGCGAGCGAGATCCAGGCGTTGTTCCCGATCTCCGAGCCGGAGAGCAGGCCGCGCAGGGTCTCGGTCATCGGGGTGAACGGCTGGTTCTCGGCGAACCAGCGCAGGCCCGGCGACATCGAGTCGGCCGGCACGAAGGCGGAGCCGAGGAACGGCAGGAACTGGATCAGCAGTGGCTTGTTGCTCGCGGACTCGACGGTCTTGGAGATCAGGCCGAGTGCCACCGACAGCCAGGTGACGGCGAACGCGATCGCCGCGAGCAGGCCGGCCGCGGCCAGCCACTCCAGCGGGCTCGCTCCCGAGCGGAAGCCGACGGCGAGCGCCACGCCCACGACCAGCACGGTGCACACCATCGTCTGGATGACGCTGCCGATGACATGGCCCGTCATGAACGACGAGCGCGTGATGCTCATGGTGCGGAAGCGGTTGATGATTCCCTCGGTCATGTCGGAGCAGACCGCGATCGAGGTCGACATCGAGCCGGCGGCCACCCCCATGACGATGATGCCCGGGGTCAGATAGTCGAGATACGCGTCCCGGCCGCCGCCGATGCCTGCGCCGATCGAGTCGCCGAAGGCGTACACGAACAGCAGCAGCATCAGGATCGGCGTCATGGCGCTGCCGAACCCCACGCTCGGATAGCGGATCGCGTGCTTGAGGTTGCGCCGCAGCATCGTCATCGAGTCGTGCACGGCGTAGGCGAGGGTACTCATCGCAGGGTCTCCTTGACGTGAAGCGCGGAGGTGGTGCCGGTGCTGGTGGTGCCGTCGCCGGTCAGGGCGAGGAACACGTCGTCGAGGTCGGGGGTGTGCACGGAGAAGTCGGCGGCCCGGATGCCGGCGGCGTCGAGCCGGTCGAGCAGGGCGCGCAGCGCGTCGATGCCGCCGTCGCCCGCGACGCGCAGGGCGAGGTTCTCGTCGTCGCGGGCCGCGCCGGGGAAGGCGGCGGCCGCGCGCTCGTACTCGGCGGGGTCGGTGAACCGCAGCCGTACGTGGCTGCCGGGGATCCGCGCCTTGAGCTCGTCGGCGGTGCCCTCGGCGATGATCCGGCCGCCGTCGAGCACGGCGATCCGGTCGGCGAGCTGGTCGGCCTCCTCCAGGTACTGGGTGGTGAGGAAGACGGTGGTGCCGCCCGCGACCAGCGAGCGCACCGTGTCCCACATGGTGCGGCGGCTGCGCGGGTCGAGCCCGGTCGTCGGCTCGTCCAGGAAGATCACCTGGGGGTCGCCGACCAGCGTCATGGCGATGTCGAGCCGACGCCGCATACCGCCGGAGAAGGTCGCGGCCCGCTTGTGCGCGACGTCCGCGATGTCGAACCGCTGAAGCAGCTCCCGGGTACGGGACCGGCCTTCGGGCTTGCCGAGGCGCAGCAGGTCGGCCATGAGGAGCAGATTCTCCTCGGCGGTGAGCAGGTCGTCGAGCGCGGCGAACTGCCCGGTGACGCCGATCGCGGCGCGCACCTTGTCCGGTGACGTGGCGATGTCGTGGCCCGCGATCAGGGCCTGCCCGCCGTCGGCGGCGACGAGCGTGGACAGGATCTGCACGGTGGTGGTCTTGCCAGCGCCGTTCGGTCCGAGCAGTGCGAACACGGACCCGGCCGGGATGTGCAGATCGATGCCGTCGAGCACGGTCCTGTCGCCGTACGACTTGCGCAGACCGACGGTGGAGACGGCAGCGGGCAGTCGCGAACCGGCCGGCCTTGGTGTGAGCATGACAGAAGAGCGCATGGGGTCCTCCCGTTCGAGGGCTGAGGTGACTGGGGAGCGGGCGAGTCGGCGGGCAGGTGCTCAGACCCGGGCGCGGCGGATGTCGATGTTGCCCCAGCGGGTCCGGGCACGGACCTCGACGGTGTTCTCGGTCTCCGTCGGCGGGGCGGAGTCGGCGAGTGCGTTGTGCACCTGCCCGCGCTCGGAGCTGACGTCGAGCCAGGCGGCGGTGCCCTCGCGGATGCCGACCTCGATGGCGCCGTAGGAGGTCTCCAGTTGGACGGTGCCGCGAGTGACCTCGGCGACGCGCAGGGTGCCGTGGGCCGTGGTAGCGGCGACCGAGCCCTCGGCACACGTGATGTGGATGTCGCCGTTGGAGCCGCTCACCCGTAGGTCGCCGGTCGCTGTGCCGACGGTCGTGGTGCCGTGCGAGTTCTTCAGGACGGCGGGACCGTCGACGGTGCCGACGCGCAGGCTGCCGGAGCTGGTGCTGATCTCGGCCGTGCCCTCGACGCGGTCAACGGTGATCGACCCGTGCGCCGCGGTCAGGTGCAGCGGCCCGCTGGCGTCGAGGCGCACGTCGCCCGAGGAGGTCTTGATCCGGACCTCGCCGAGCCGTCCCTCGCCGAGCACCTGGGCCCAGGCGCCGGTCATGTCGATCCGCGAGCCCGCGGGCAGGTCGACCGTCACGTCGACGCAGCCGGTGCGCCCGACGAGATAGCGCGGCTTGGGGGTCCTGACGGTCAGCGCGCCGTTCGCGTACGTGACCTCGGTCTGCTCGGCCGCCCGCACATCCAGGTCCTTCTTCGGGTCGCGGGGCCGCACGTCTACGACGGTGTCGTAGCGGTCGCCCGCGGTGAACTGGATGGAACCGGCTTCCACGTGCGCGGTGGCGGTGATCGGCTCAGGAGTGTCGAAAGAAGGCATGACTGTACCGTCCTCATGGGTCTCGTGGGTGTCCCCGCTGGTGGGACGTGGTGTGGGTGAAGCGGAGCGGGAGCGGCCAGTGCTGTGACCGGGAAGGTTTGCCGGGTGGTTCGCGGCGTCCGGTGCGGTGCGTCGCAAGGCGGAGCATCGTCCGCGTACTGGACGTACGCGGGTGATGCGACAACGCCGCGAGGTGCCGTGCCGGGCGTTGCGACCCGGTGAACCTTCCCGGTCACAGCACTAGCGCACCCAGCCCGTGAAGCTCTGTCCGGTGGTGCGGGACTTCTCCGGGGTGCGCGCTCGCGCGCCGCCGTCGACCGCGGCCGACACAGCCCGCACCAGCCACGCGTTGACCGACAGGCCCTCGCGGCTCGCGGCCTCCTCGGCGCGTGCCTTGAGGTGTGCCGGCAGGCGCAGATTGACGCGTGCGGTGCCGCCTTCGTCACCGTCGGCGGGCGCCTGCGCCCTGACCGGTTCGACGGGTGCGACGGCCGCTTCCGTGACGCCGCCGGGCGGTGGCGTCACCACGAAGTCGGGGTCCAGCCCGCGCAGTCGTACGTCGACCGAACCGGGGGCGAGCTCGCGGGTGATCTCGTCCATCGCGGCGGAGAGGACATTGAGCATGGTCAGGCGGGTCGCCGACTCCAGAGGAGCGGTGAGCCGCTCGGCCAGCTCGCGGGCGTCTTCCCCGCCGGCTTCGGCGGCCACCGCGAGTTCGCGGCGCAGGGTGTCGACATACGGGGTGAGGTCCATGACGCCATGGTGGCATCACTGTGGCGCCATGCGCAAGCCCTGAGGGTGTCTCGCGCGGGGATCGCGTGAGCGTGCCTGCTCTGACCTGCGGAAACGTGGTGAGGGAGAGCTGAGTCGCGGTGGCGCCATGCCTGCTCATGTGCTTGCGAGGGCACGGGATGGCGCCAGATGGTGCCAAGTGGTGCCACTTGATGGCGTCGCCCCGCCCGGCGGCCGGAGCGGGGCCGGAGCGGCTTCAGGCCCGGGAACTCGCCGAGGGCTGCTTCCCGACACGGGCGGCCGTCCGGGTCTCCAGGCGTACGGCGGTCCGGCACGCCGTCTCCCGTGCCCAGCGCCCGCTCGTCAGCGCCCCCACCAGCAGGACGCACAGCCCGCATCCGGTGATGATCCACCAGGCGGGCCTGCCCGCGTCCACGAAGGCGGCCGCGTACGCGGAGCCGCTCGGCGACCCGGTCCCGGCCACGCCCGCCGCGAGCACCGCGCCGATCACGGCGACCCCGAGCGTCCCGCCGACCTGCCGGCTGGTCGAGGCGACGGCCGCCGCCACCCCGGCTTGGGCGCGGGGCATCCCGGAGACGGCCGTGTTGGTGATCGGCGCGTTCACCATGCCGAAGCCGATGCCGAACAGCACGTACCCGGTGAACAGCAGGACGTTGTCCGTCTCCGCCTCGAACGCGGCGAACATCAGCCCGCACGCCGTCATGGCCGTCCCGGCCACGAGCAGCGGCAGCCGCGGACCCCGGCCGCCGACGAGCCGTCCGGACAGCGGGGCGCAGACGAAGGTCAGGGCCGCCATCGGCAGCATGTACAGACCGGCGTGCAGCGCGCTCAGTCCGCGCACGTTCTGCAGGTAGAGCGTGTTGAGGAACAGGAACCCGCTCAGCGCGGCGAACGCGCAGACCGCTATGGCGGTGGCCCCGCTGAACGGGGCGCTGCGGAAGAACCGCAGGTCGACGAGAGGTTCGGCGCGCCGCGGCTCGTACAGCAACAGCCCGGCGAGGGCTGCGACGGCGAGCACGGCGAGTCCCAGGACATGCGGCGCGGCCCAGCCCGCCGTCGGCGTCTCGATGATCACGTACGTCAGCGAGCCGAGCAGCGCCATCACCAGCAGCTGCCCCACCGGGTCCGGGCGGCGCGGCTCGGGGGCGCGGGACTCGGGGACGTAGCGCCAGGTGAGCAGCAGCGCGAGGAGGCCGACGGGCAGATTGACCCAGAAGATCGAGCGCCAGCCGACCGAGTCCACCAGCAGCCCGCCGACCAGCGGACCCGCTGCCATCGAGATGCCGACCACACCGCCCCACACCCCGATGGCACGGGCCCGTTCGCGCGGATCGGTGAAGGTGTTGGTGATGATCGACATCGCGACCGGGTTCAGCATCGAACCGCCCACCGCCTGCACCATCCGGAACGCCACCAGCGACTCCAGGTTCGGCGCCAGGGAACAGAGCAACGAGCCGAGGGTGAAGAGGACCAGCCCGGTTTGGAACACCCGGCGGCGCCCGATCCGGTCGGCGGTGGACCCCGCGAGCATCAGCAGCGAGGCCAGCACCAGGGTGTAGGCGTCGATCGTCCATTGCATGCCCGCGACGGTGGCGTGCAGTTCCTTCTGGATGGAGGGGAGGGCGACGTTCAGGACGGTGTTGTCGAGACTGACGATCAGCAGACTCATGCAGCAGATCGCCAGCACCAGTTGCCGTCTGCGGTGGCTGAGCTCGGGCATGCATCGATAGTACGGTTAACTAATGAATTCCGCCGACCGGGCGGGCCGGACGGGGTACTTCAGGCCACGGACGGCGGTGGACCGCTCCGCGCCGTAGGCGACAGCCGTACGCGACAATGGAGCAATGACCACGCTCGCCCCCTCGCTCCCGCAGCTCCGGATCGGCCCGCACCTGGTGCAGCCGCCGGTGGTGCTCGCCCCCATGGCCGGCATCACCAACGCCCCGTTCCGCACCCTGTGCCGGGAGTTCTCCGGAGGCAAGGGACTGTTCGTCAGCGAGATGATCACCACCCGGGCGCTGGTCGAGCGCAACGAGAAGACCATGCAGCTGATCCACTTCGACGCGAGCGAGACCCCGCGCTCGATCCAGCTGTACGGAGTGGACCCGGTCACCGTCGGCAAGGCCGTCCGCATGATCGTCGACGAGGACCTCGCCGACCACATCGATCTGAACTTCGGCTGTCCGGTCCCCAAGGTGACCCGCAAGGGCGGTGGCTCCGCGCTCCCGTACAAGCGGCCGCTGCTGCGCGCCATCCTCAACCAGGCGGTCTCCAACGCGGGCGATCTGCCGGTCACCATCAAGATGCGCAAGGGCATCGACGACGACCACCTCACCTACCTCGACGCCGGCCGGATAGCCGTCGAGGAGGGCGTCAAGGCGGTCGCCCTGCACGGCAGGACGACCGCCCAGCACTACGGCGGCACCGCCGACTGGGACGCCATCGCCCGGCTCAAGGAGCACGTCCCGGAGATCCCGGTGCTCGGCAACGGCGACATCTGGTGCGCGGACGACGCGCAGCGGATGATGCGCGAGACCGGCTGCGACGGCGTGGTCGTCGGGCGCGGCTGCCTGGGCCGTCCCTGGCTGTTCGGCGACCTGGTGAGCGCGTTCGAGGGCACGGGGACGAGGCGGGAGCCCCGGCTGCGCGAGGTCGCCGACGTGATGCTGCGGCACGCGACGCTGCTGGGGGAGTGGCTCGGCGACGAGGCGCGGGGCGTGATCGACTTCCGCAAGCACGTCGCCTGGTACCTCAAGGGCTTCTCGGTCGGCTCGGAGATGCGCAAGAAGCTGGCGGTCACCTCCTCGCTGGACGAGCTGGGCGGGCAGCTGAACGAGCTCGACCTGGACCAGCCGTGGCCGGACGGCGCCGACGGGCCGCGCGGGCGCACCTCGGGCAACAACCGCGTGGTGCTGCCGGACGGCTGGCTGAAGGACCCCTACGACTGCGCGGGCGTGAGCGCGGACGCGGAACTGGACACATCGGGCGGCTGAGCGCTGGTCGTGGCGGGCCTCCAAGGGCCTGTGACGGCGCCGAGGGCCCGCCGGGGACGTGCTCCCCGGCGGGCCCTCGGCCTTTCCGCGGCCCGCCGCCCCGCGTCCCTCCCGGCGCCCGTGCCCCTTCCTCACATGAGGCACCGCGTGCCGCTGTAGATGGCGTACTCATCTGAGCGCCAGATCTGGCCAGATTCCGCGATATCCGGCCAGATGGGCGTGCGAGTGCGCTCGTAACACGTGCCGCGAGGCGGGTTCGCTCACGCTGAGCTACTCGTTATTGATCAACGCGTGACCGTTGACCGCTTTTCGTGTGTCCAGATGGTGACATCTGAGCGCCGCTCATAGAGTGATTCTCGCCACCCTGAGGGGCTGCCCGCTCAGATGAGCGCAATTTTGAGGGGTGCATTTCTCAAATGATGGCACTCGGTGCCAGTGGCTCGCATTTTGATCGATCGACGCTTCCGTTGCGCAGAGTGGTCATGCGAGGGACTATTGATTGCGGCGAGTGGTGATGCGTTCAAGAGGTGAACGCTTTTCTTCGGTGGGAGGACGGGCTGCGTCACTTTCGATCTGCTGGCGGAAGAGTGGCTGAGCCCCCATGACGCGCAAGTGGACGTACCCAGACACCTTCGATCTGGGTATGTTCCTCGCCGTCAGGGCAGCCACCGCGTCTTCGAGGAGTCGAGACCCGTGTCGGAAAACAAAGATCCCCACGTATCCAACCCGGAATCCCCGGAGCCCCAGGGGCAGAAGTTCGTTTACGACTTCACCGAGGGCAACAAGGATCTGAAGGACCTCCTCGGTGGGAAGGGCGCGAACCTCGCCGAGATGACCAACCTCGGTCTGCCCGTTCCTCCGGGCTTCACCATCACCACCGAGGCGTGCAAGGTCTACCTGGAGAGCGGCGCGGAGCCGGCGGAGCTGCGCGACGAGGTCAGCGCGCACCTCGACGCCCTTGAGGCGCGGATGGGCAAGAAGCTCGGCCAGGTGGACGACCCGCTGCTGGTCTCGGTCCGTTCCGGCGCGAAGTTCTCGATGCCCGGCATGATGGACACGGTCCTCAACATCGGCCTGTCCGACAAGTCCGTGGCCGGTCTCGCCACGCAGGCGGGCGACGAGCGGTTCGCGTGGGACTCCTACCGGCGCCTCATCCAGATGTTCGGCAAGACCGTGCTCGGCGTCGACGGCGACCTCTTCGAGGAGGCGCTGGAGGCGGCGAAGGAGACCAAGGGCGTCACGGTCGACGTGGATCTCGACGCGGCCGACCTGAAGAAGCTGGTCAAGCAGTTCAAGAAGATCGTTTCGAGTGAGGCCGGACGCGACTTCCCGCAGGACCCGCGCGAGCAGATGGACCTGGCCATAAAGGCGGTCTTCGATTCGTGGAACACCGACCGGGCCAAGCTCTACCGCCGCCAGGAGCGCATCCCCGGCGATCTCGGCACCGCCGTCAACGTCTGCTCGATGGTCTTCGGCAACCTCGGCCCCGACTCCGGCACGGGCGTCGCGTTCACCCGCGACCCGGCCAGCGGCCACCAGGGTGTCTACGGCGACTACCTGCAGAACGCGCAGGGCGAGGACGTCGTCGCCGGTATCCGCAACACGGTGCCGCTCGCCGATCTGGAGTCGATCGACAAGAAGTCGTACGACCAGCTGATGCAGATCATGGAAAAGCTCGAAACGCACTACAAGGACCTGTGCGACATCGAGTTCACCATCGAGCGCGGTCGGCTGTGGATGCTGCAGACCCGGGTCGGCAAGCGCACCGCAGGTGCCGCCTTCCGGATCGCGACCCAGCTCGTCGACCAGGGCCTGATCGACGAGGCCGAGGCACTCCAGCGGGTCAACGGGGCCCAGCTCGCGCAGCTGATGTTCCCGCGCTTCGACGAGGAGGCGGACACCGAGCTGCTCGGCCGGGGCATCGCGGCCTCGCCCGGCGCCGCGGTCGGAAAGGCCGTGTTCGACTCGTACACCGCGGTGAAGTGGTCCCGGTCCGGCGAGAAGGTCATCCTGATCCGCCGCGAGACCAACCCCGACGACCTCGACGGCATGATCGCGGCCGAGGGCATCCTGACCTCGCGCGGCGGCAAGACCTCGCACGCCGCCGTCGTCGCCCGCGGCATGGGCAAGACCTGCGTCTGCGGTGCCGAGGAGCTGGAGGTCGACACCAAGCGTCGCCGGATGACGGTGGGCGGCCGGGTCGTCGAGGAGGGGGATGTCGTCTCCATCGACGGCTCCACCGGCAAGGTGTACCTGGGCGAGGTGCCCGTCGTGCCGTCCCCGGTGGTCGAGTACTTCGAGGGCCGGATGCACGCGGGCGCCGACGACGCCGACGAGCTCGTCTCCGCCGTGCACCGGATCATGGCGTACGCGGACCGGGTGCGCCGGCTGCGGGTGCGCGCCAACGCCGACAACGCCGAGGACGCGTTGCGGGCCCGCCGCTTCGGTGCCCAGGGCATCGGCCTGTGCCGCACCGAGCACATGTTCCTCGGCGAGCGGCGCGGGCTGGTCGAGAAGCTGATCCTGGCGGACACCGACGACGAGCGCGAGGCCGCGCTGGCGGAGCTGCTCCCGCTCCAGAAGGCCGACTTCATCGAGCTGTTCGAGGCGATGGACGGACTGCCCGTCACCGTGCGGCTGCTGGACCCGCCGCTGCACGAGTTCCTGCCCGACATCACCGAGCTCTCGGTGCGGGTCGCGCTCGCCGAGGCCCGCCAGGACGCCAACGAGAACGATCTGCGTCTGCTCCAGGCGGTGCACAAGCTGCACGAGCAGAACCCCATGCTCGGTCTGCGCGGCGTCCGGCTCGGCCTCGTCATCCCCGGACTGTTCGCCATGCAGGTACGGGCGATCGCCGAGGCCGCGGCCGAGCGCAAGAACGCCAAGGGCGACCCGCGCGCCGAGATCATGATCCCGCTCGTCGGCACGGTGCAGGAGCTGGAGATCGTCCGCGACGAGGCCGACCAGGTCATCGCCGAGGTCGAGGCGGCCACCGGCACCCAGCTGAAGCTGTCCATCGGCACCATGATCGAGCTGCCGCGCGCCGCGCTGACCGCCGGGCAGATCGCCGAGGCCGCGCAGTTCTTCTCCTTCGGCACCAACGACCTGACCCAGACGGTGTGGGGCTTCTCCCGCGACGACGTGGAGGCGTCGTTCTTCACCGCATACCTGGAGAAGGGCATCTTCGGGGTGTCGCCGTTCGAGACGATCGACAAGGACGGCGTCGGCTCGCTGGTCCGCAGCGCCGTCGAGGCCGGCCGGGCCACCCGCCCGGACCTGAAGCTGGGCGTCTGCGGCGAACACGGCGGCGACCCGGATTCGGTGCACTTCTTCCACGAGGTGGGCCTGGACTACGTGTCCTGCTCCCCGTTCCGCATCCCCGTCGCCCGCCTCGAAGCGGGCCGGGCGGCGGCGGAGTCCGTCGGCAGCGACAGCCGCTGACGAGGTCCGTCTCCCGACTTCCGGGGCCGCCGCCCGCCGGTTCGTACCCCTCGGCGGCCCGGCGGCGGCCCCGGAACTTCCGGTACCGGGAGTTCCGGCACCGGACCTCCGGAGCCGGAACTCCTGAGGTGTGAAATCCTGGGGCGGCCGTGTGCCGCCTTCAGGCTGTGCGCGGCCGTTCCGCTGCTTCCATCCGCCCGCCCGTGTGGCTGTGCCCCTGCCCGCCTGCGTGCTCGCGCGAGCCTGTGCGGCCGTTCCGGCTGGGCACGGCGAAATGGCTGTGCGATTCTGTGCCATTTCTTTGTTCTTCAATGCAAGAAGTTTGTTCGATACAGAAAGACATGGGTCGGTTACGGATCGGGGTCCCGTAACCGGCGCGGTAACGCGGTGGTAGGGCCGAAAGGGCCACGGTGCCGCGGCGAGCGGGGCACCCGTAACGGACCGGGACACGGCCCGTGGATCCCCACCCACGGACCGCACCCCGGCTTACCCCGTCGGGTGCGGAGCCGCACCGACGCCGACCGCCGCCGAACGAGCAAAACCCCCCACGGCCTTCACTCGCTCTTCCGGTGGCTCCGGATACGCACCCGACGCCGTACAGCTTTCCGGTGGCGACGTGCGCAGGCGAGACGTTTCACCTCTGGCCGAAACCCCGTGGTGACGTGCTGTTATGGGTCGCATACCCTTGGGCGGGGGTAATTGCACGTGCAACAGGTGGGGGCCCGGTGCTGCGTATCCACATGTCCGGAGTGGACCTGTCCAAGGTGCGGATGGCCACTCGGCCGGACGCACTGTGGGAAACCATTTTGAGTTTCCACCGGCTGCGGGACCGGCGCGGTTCGACGGTGTTCGGGGAATGGCGTAAAGAAACCCGACCACGGTTGAACAATGAAGTACGCCTGTTGGCTGCCGTGATTCCACCGCGTGGCTATTTCCCGGACTTCCTGACACCTTCTCAGGAAAGCGGCGATCCGTACACCATCGACACCGGAATAGAGGCGCTGCGCGACACCCCGCCCGGCCGGATACGCGATGAACTGGCCCTGCTGGACGCCGGACGTCGCATGCCGGGCCGGGTCCCGGACGGGCGGGTCGAGCCGCTCGGCCGACTCGCCGATGCCCTGCGCGCCTATCACCGCGCCGCGATCGAACCGTACTGGCCGCACATCCGGTCCAGCGTCGAGGCCGACCGCGCCGTCCGCGGCCGCGCACTCCTGGACGGCGGGACCGAGGAACTGCTCGCCTCCCTCCCGCCCATGATCCGCTGGCGCCCGCCCGTGCTGGAGGCCGACTATCCCTTCGACCGTGAGATCCATCTGAACGACAGGGGACTGCTGCTCCAGCCGTCCTATTTCTGCCGGGTCACCCCGGTCGTCTACCGGGACCAGCGGCTCCCGCCCGTCCTCGTCTACCCGGTCACCCACTCCCGCGCCCCGGTCTTCGCCGATCCGGGCCCCTGGCTCGGCCGGCTCCTCGGGAACACCCGCTCGACCGTGCTGCGGGCCATCGGCAACGGGTGCACGACCAGCGAACTCGCCCTCCGCGCCGGCATATCGCTCGCCTCCGCGAGCCAGCACGCCTGCGTGCTGCGCGAGGCCGGTCTGATCCACACGCTGCGGCACGGCAGCTCGGTCCTGCACACGCTGACCCCGCTGGGCGGATCTCTGCTACGGGGCGGCGCGCCGCTCGCCATGTCCTGACCGCCTCCTCGCCCACCCGCCTGCCCGGCCGCGCCACGGCTCCGGTGGCGGCTCGCCGAGCCTCGCGGGGACAGCGTTCATCGGGCCTCGCGGCGGGGAAAGAAATTTTTTCGCGGACACCGATGAGTTCCGCGCAGTCGCGCGGTCTACCTGTCGTAAAGCGTTCGAACATCAGATGGAGAGGGACGGACATGTCTCAGATGATCTTCGTGAACCTGCCGGTCAAGAACCTCGAAGCGGCCAAGGCGTTCTTCGGTAAGCTCGGCTACTCCTGCAACCCGCAGTTCAGCGACGAGAACGCCGCCTGCCTCGTCATCAGCGACACCATTTTCGCCATGCTCCTCACGGAGTCCCGGTTCAAGGACTTCACCAAGAAGGAGATCGCGGACACCTCCAGGACCACCGAGGTGATTCTCGCGTTGAGCGCGGAGAGCCGCGAAAAGGTCGACGAGATGGCCGACACCGCCCTCGCCTCCGGTGGATCGCCCGCCGGCGAGACGATGGACTTCGGCCACATGTACGGCCGTTCCTTCCAGGACCCGGACGGTCACATCTGGGAGGTCATGTGGATGGACCCGGCCGCCGTCGCGGAGCAGCAGGGCTGAGCCCCGGCCGCCCGTCGGGGAGCCGGGGCCCGGACCGGAGACCGGAGACCGCAGATCGGGGAGTCCGCGGGGAGGCCCCGGGCCGAGGATCCCCGGTCCGGGGCTCCTCGGCCCGGGGCGGGGAAGCTCAGATCCTGCTCAGCTTTTCCGCGAACCGCCCCGAGCGGTTGGACGGGCGTGTGATCACGTCCTTAGTGTCGTGGCCATGCCCGACATAGCACTCACCACACTGGTCGTCCTCTGTCTCGCCGCAGCCGCCGCGGGCTGGATCGACGCGGTGGTCGGCGGCGGCGGACTGCTCCTGCTGCCCGCCCTGTTGCTGGGGCTCCCGCAGGTCCCCGCCGCGCAGGTCCTCGGCACCAACAAGGCGGTCGCGATCGTCGGTACGACGGGTGCCGCCGTGACCTACCTGCGCAAGGCGCCGGTCAGGCTCTGGACGGCCCTGCGGATCGGGCTCGCGGCCCTGGCCGGATCGATGGCCGGCGCGTTCTTCGCCGCGGGCATCAGCAGCGAGGTGCTGCGCCCCGTGATCATGGTGGTGCTGCTGGCGGTCGCGGCGTTCGTGATGCTGCGGCCTTCGTTCGGAAGGGCGGCGGCGGAGGACGACGGCGCGCGGCCGGAGGTCACCCGCGCCCGTATCGTCGCCGCGATCCTGCTGGTCGGCGGTGGCATCGGCTTCTACGACGGGCTGTTCGGCCCCGGCACCGGAACGTTTCTGGTGCTGGCCCTGACCGCGGTGCTCCACCTCGACCTGGTGACGGCGTCCGCCAACGCCAAGATCGTCAACGTCTGCACCAACGGCGGGGCGCTGGCGATGTTCGCGTACCAGGGCAACGTCATGTGGCAACTGGGTGCGGTGATGGCGGTGTTCAATCTGGTGGGCGGCCTCGTCGGCGCGCGGATGGCGCTCAGCAGGGGCAGCGGCTTCGTCCGCGGCGTGCTGCTGGTCGTCGTGTTCTCGCTGGTCGCGAAGCTGGCGTTCGACCAGTGGGTGGCGTGAGCGCTCGATCGGGGGCGGTCGTTCACGGGCGGCCGGGCGCGAGCGCCCGTCGGCGGGCGGCTGTTCGTGAGGGTGCTCTCAGCGCACTTCGGTGAGGTGCGCGTACGCCACCACGTTGCCCTGATAGCCGGCCTTCGTCGAGAACCCGCCGCCGCAGGTGATCAGCCGGAGCGAGGCGTAGGGCGAGTCGCCGTACACCCTTTCGTCGGGGAAGTCGTCACTGCCGTAGACCTCGATCGCGTCGAGCGAGAAGACGGCGGTGCGGCCGTCCCGGCGGACCACCTCCACCGTGCTTCCCCTCTGCAGGGCGCCCAGGTCGTAGAAGACCGAGCGTCCCTGCGCGTTGTCGACGTGACCGGCGACGATCGCGCTGCCCTTGGAGCCCGGGGAAGTGCCGTTCCGGTACCAGCCCACGACGTTGCGGTCCTCGGCCGGTGGTACGTCGAGACTTCCGTCGGTGCCGAGCCCGAGCCGCATCATCGGGGCGTCGACGCGGATGCTCGGGATCCGGATGCGTACGGGGGCCGAGGGCTTCAATGGTTCGGCGACGGGTGATCCGGGCAGCGGCGCCGGGGCACCGGCGAATGCCTGCGCGGTGGTCGGCTGAGGTGGCATCAGCTGTGCGTCGGCGCCATGGCGGATCAGCCAGACACCTGCCAGCGCCGCGATGGCCAGCAGCCAGCCCTTGCCCTTCTGGGACACGGTCGTCCTCCGGGTGACGGAACGAAGACGGAACGGGGACGGGGAGGGGGTGCCGGTACGGATACGGGTACCGGCGCGTATTCGGAGGCCGCAACGGATACGGGCCCCGGCACGGACAAGGGCTCCGGCACGGATGCGGGGACCCGTACGGATCCACGGATCCGGGCCCGGCGCGGATACCGGTTCCGGCACGTCCGGGGGACGGGCGCGGAAACAGGTACGGTCCCGTCCCGGTGGCGCGCGACACCGGGACGGGAACCAGGCGGGTACGGAGACGTGAATCCGTCTCCGTCAGCCGGCTCCCTGCGTGCCGCTCGCCCGACGACGCAGGAGCCAGGCTCCGCCGGCGGCGGCTCCGGCGAGTACGCCGGCTCCCGCCGCGATCTGGGTGGTGTCGGAACGGACACTGCCGCCGACACCAGTTCTGACGCGCCCGCGCGGAGTGTCGGACCCCGACGAGTCGCCGCCTCCGGACCCGTTGTCGCGCCCTGAGGAATCGTCGCGACCGGACGACGAGCCGTCGCGTCCGGACGAGTCCTCGCGGCGGGACGAGCCGCCGCCCTCGGACGAGTTCCGGTTGCCGCCCTCGTTCGAGCCCTCGTTGTTCCTGGCGGTCCCGAGACCGGAGACGGCGTTGAGCCCGCCGACGGAGTCGAGCAGTGAGGGGACGTTGAGCCCTCCGAAGGGGGTGTCGCGTCCGGTCCCCGTCGATCCGTCCCCGCCGCCCTGTTCCCGGGGGACGCCGCCATCCTGGAAGACGCTGCCCTCTTGAGGCGTGCCGCCTTCCAGGAGGACCCCGTGTTCCTGGGGGAAACCGCCTTCCAGGAGGACCCCGCGCTTCTGCAGGGCACCGTCGACGGGCGCCGTGGCCGCCGGGCCGGTCCGTGCCGTACCGGTGGCACCCGCGTACGCGGGCTGCCCTGCGGCGAAGAGGGCGAGCGCGGCTATGGGAATGGTGACGGTGGCGGCAGCGGTCACTGGGCGAGCAGGACGCATAGGGGTTCCTCCGGCGATGTGCGCGAGCGGCCGTCCCGCGAACGGCCGAACGGCCGGGCGGCTGAGCAGCTGTTTCGCGAGCAGCTGTGTTCCGACTCCGAGCTAACGGGGGGCGCGCCTCCCATGCCTGCTGACACCAAGTCAGCTTCCACCCGAACGGCACGGCGTGGCCCCCTTGCCAAACCACATCCGTGCAGGTCGCGGGGGCGATCGGGCAGGGGGGTGGCGGTTTCGCGGAAATTGGCGCCGAACGGGTGACGCCACCGTCGGGAAAGTGGCGCACATCACATGCATGATCTCGTGGGTGCCGGGCACACGTCAGTCACCCCCCACGGGACGGCGCATACGACCGCCCGCCGCCCCGCCGGTCCACCGGGCTCGTCCCTCCGGGCAGGCGGGGTGGTTCCGTGTCCGCGCCGAGCCGGGCCGTGGGCCCGTCGGCCTGGAGCCGACGGCAGCGGTCAACGCCTTCGAGAACGGCGGGCTCGACTACGCCTCGACCGTCGACGCGGAGGGTCCTCGCCCCGGCCCGGGCTCCGCGCCGGACCCCTGTCCCGCCCCGGGATCGGGCCGGCGCGGGGGCCGGGCCCGTATCCGTCCGGTCTCAGACGTCTCGGACGCTGTCCCAGGGCACGGCGTCGTACACCCGCCCGATCCGTTCCATCAGGTCCTCGTCCACCGTGAACTCGATGTCGTCGATGTGCCGGACCGGTGCGATGCCCTGCGAGTTGGTGAGGAACGCGGACCGGAACGCGCCCAGCCCGTCCAGCGCCACCGGACGCCGTACGGACTCCAGCCCCGCGCCGGGCAGCTCCCGTTCCAGCAGGGCCATGGTGATGCCGAGCAGGGCGGGGGCGTCGGGCCAGACGACCGAAGTCCCGTCCCAGAAGCCGATGTTGTGGATCGCCGCCTCCGTCACCGTGCCGTCCGGCATGGTCAGCAGCGCCTCGTCGCAACCGGAGCGTGCGGCGAGCCTCGCGTAGTACGTCTGGCCGAACTCGCCGGGGCGCTTGATGTGCGGCACGGTCCGGGCGTACGGAACGGACATCAGGCGGTGCGGTTCCGTCGGCTTCCGGGCCGGTCCGCGCACCGTGACCATGACGGTCGTCTCCCCGCCCTCCGTCGGCAGGAAGCCCTGCACCCGGACCGACGCGTCCCGTACCCCGGCGCCGTCCAGCGCGTGCCGGATCAGCCCGCGGACCCGGTCCCCGTCCAGTGGGCGCTCGAACAGCTCCCGGTTGGCGGAGTCCAGCCGGGCCAGGTGCAGCGCGAGACCGCGTACCTTCCCGTCCCTGACCTGCATGGCCGTGAAGTGCCCGTAGCCGAGGAAAGCCGGAATCCGTAGGTCCGCCTCGGTCGCCGGATGCCCGTCGAACTCGGCGTAGGGGAAGGGAACGGGAGTCGTCATGCGTTCACCGTAACGACCTGGGGAGCAAGAGGGAGTGGATCGGCGAGCGGCGTCGTGCGGCTTCGAATCCAGGGCGGAGGAGGGAGGCGGATGGGGTCTGTCCTGCTCGAAAGCAGGTGAGAGCTCGGGGAAGGAGTGTCGGTGACCGACGACGACGCGGGAGGCGGAGTCGCAGGGCGTCGGGAGCCCGCTCCCTCTTGCTCCCCAGGTCGTAAGCCGAGGAGGCCGCCGAAGAGCCGCCGGGAGCCGCCGAAAGACCACTGAAAGACCACTGAAAGGTCGCCGGGAGACCGCCGAACAGCGCCGGGGAGCCCGTCGATCAGCCGGTCTGGTGGGCGCGCTCTGCGCGACGCCAGGGCCGTGCGCCCGTACGGGACCTGACGTCCTACCGGTCGTCCGCCGCCAGCGCCCGCGCGACCCCGGGCTCCTGCGGGCCCAGGAAGCGCGGGTGCGGCTTGAAGGTGGCTTCCAGCGCCGCCTTCCCCGCCGCGAACACCTCTCGTGCCCCGCCGTAGTACCAGGTCGCGTCGTGGACGGCGTCGACGCCGACCCCGTACGCGTCGATGCCGGCGCTCCGGCACAGCGTGATCGCCCGGCGGATGTGGAACCCCTGGGTCACCAGCACCGCACGGTCGACGCCGAAGATCTTCTTGGCCCGTACGCACGAGTCCCAGGTGTCGAAACCGGCGAAGTCGCTCACGATCCGCCCGTCCGGTACCCCGTGCGCGCGGAGGTACGTGCGCATGGCGTCCGGCTCGTCGTACTCCTCGCGGCTGTTGTCGCCGGTCACGAGCACGACCTTCACCTTCCCGGCCCGGTACAGCTCGATGGCGGCGTCCAACCGGTGCGCCAGATACGGCGTCGGTCTGCCCTCCCACAGCCCGGCCCCGAAGACCACGGCGACCTGCCGCGCGGGCACGTCCGCGGTGGTCCTCACCCGGTCGTCGGCGGCGGTGTGCATCCAGGTCGCGGGGGCCAGCGCGGCCACGCACGTGAGCATCGCCGCCTGGACGAGGCGCCGCTGCCCCCGCCGGGTGCGCGGCCACGGCCGGCCGAGCCGGACGGGCCGCACGCGCCCGAGCCACCGCGCCGGCCGTCCCGGTCGTCGTTCCCCCATCGGTGTCTCCTCAGATCCGTGCCCGTAGCTGATGTCTCGCATGATCGGACGAGAGACGGGGGGAAATGGTTCAGCACCGCCCGGTTCCATCGACTTCGTCACTGTTTCCGAACGCGTCGGCCCGGCCGTCTACTGTCGGACACATGGACGGCATGGACGGCATGGACCGCACGGACAGCGCACCCGGCACGGACGCCCCGGACCGCGTGGACGTCCCGGACCGTACGGACGCCGAGAACCGTACGGAACGCGAGGCCGACGCGGACTGCCCCGACTGCCCCGACTGCCCGGACAGCGCGTGGGAGTTCCCGGGCACCGGCACGGGCGCACACGGCCGGGGCCCGACCCCGTACCGCGCGGCCGACGCCGAGCGCTGGGACGCCGAGCCGGACAAACGGCCCGGCCGCACCGCCTTCCAGCGCGACCGCGCCCGAGTGCTGCACTCCGCCGCGCTGCGCAGGCTCGCCGGGAAGACCCAGGTCGTCACCCCCGGCACCCGCAGCCGGGCCTGGGACGCCAGCCCCCGGACCCGGCTCACGCACTCCCTGGAATGCGCCCAGGTCGGCCGCGAGCTCGGGGCGGCCCTCGGCTGCGACCCCGATCTGGTCGAGACGGCATGTCTCGCCCATGACCTCGGCCACCCGCCGTTCGGCCACAACGGCGAGCAGGCGCTCAACGACTTCGCCTCGGACTGCGGCGGCTTCGAGGGCAACGCCCAGTCGCTGCGCCTGCTCACCAGGCTGGAACCGAAGCGGTTCGTGCCCGACACCCGGACCGGGGCGCTGGTCAGCGTCGGACTCAACCTGACCCGTGCCTCCCTGGACGCCGCCACCAAGTACCCGTGGCCGCGCGGCGGCCGGCCCGGCGCCCCCGACACGCCCAAGTTCGGGGTGTACACGGACGACCTGCCGGTGTTCGAGTGGGTGCGCCGCGACGCCCCGGCGAACCGCACCTGCTTCGAGGCCCAGGTCATGGACTGGTCCGACGACGTCGCGTACTCGGTGCACGACTTCGAGGACGGGCTGCACGCCGGGCACATCGACCCCAACTGCCTGTACGCCGAGCCCGAGCGCGACGAGATCTGGGCGGTCGCCATCGGCCGCTACGTCCCGGCGGACACCGCTCCGGACGAACTGACCGAGGCCCTGGACCGGCTCATCGCCCAGGACTGGTGGCCGCACGGTTACGACGGGTCCGCCGTCGCCCAGGCCCGGCTGAAGGACGCGACGAGCCAGCTGATCGGCCGGTTCTGCCTGGCCGCCGAGAGCGCCACCCGGCGGGCGTACGGCACGGGCCGGCTCGGCCGGTACGCCGCCGCGCTCGTCGTCCCCCGCGAGGCGCGCAACGAGTGCGCGGTGCTCAAGGCGGTCGCGGACCGTTACGTCATGCAGCGCGCCGAGCAGGAGGCGATCCGCGCCGACCAGCGCATCGTCATCGCCGAACTGGCCGCCGCGCTCACCGCGCGCGCCCCCGAGGGGCTGGAGCCGCAGTTCCGGGCCCTGTTCGACGCCGCCGGCGACGACCGGGCCCGCAAGCGGGTCCTCGTCGACCAGATCGCCGCCCTGACCGACGCCTCGGCGCGCTCCCTGCACGCGGCGCTCACCGCACCGGGCCGCTGACCGGCCCCGCCCGCGGACCCCGCCCGCGCCCCCGTCCGTATGCGCCCCCCGGTCCGACACGGGCATGACCTGATCGGGGTACACCCCCTTTCGCCATCACGCTGCGTGCGGGACGCTCGCAGTCGGGCCCCGTGCAGCGAGCATCGAGGAGGCAACAAGTGGTCGACGCACATCAGACCTTCGTCGTCGTCGGCGGAGGACTGGCAGGAGCGAAGGCGGCCGAGACGCTCCGGGCGGAGGGTTTCAGCGGCCGGGTGATCCTTCTCGGCGACGAACGCGACCATCCCTACGAACGGCCTCCGCTGTCCAAGGGCTACCTGTCCGGCAAGGAGGAGCGGGACAGCGTCTTCGTCCATGAAACCGCCTGGTACGCGGGTGCCGAGATCGAACTCCACCTGGGCCAGCCCGTCACCGCCCTCGACCGGGTGGACCGCTCCGTACGGCTTGGCGACGGCACCGTCGTGCACTACGACAGGCTGCTGCTCGCCACCGGGGCCGAGCCGCGCCGTCTGCCCGTCCCGGGCACGAACCTGGCCGGCGTCCACCACCTGCGCCGCCTCGCCCACGCCGACCGGCTGCGCAAGGTGCTGACCTCGCTCGGCCGCGACAACGGCCATCTGCTGATCGCCGGGGCCGGCTGGATCGGTCTGGAGGTCGCGGCGGTGGCGCGCGGATACGGGGCCGAGGTCACCATCATCGAGCCGGAACCCACCCCGCTGCACCAGGTGGTCGGCCCCGAGCTCGGGCAGATCTTCACCCAGCTGCACCAGGACCACGGGGTGCGATTCCACTTCGGCGTCCGTCTCACCGAGATCGTCGGCCAGGACGGCGTCGTTCTCGCCGTGCGCACCGACGACGGCGAGGAGCACCCCGCACACGACGTGCTCGCCGCGATCGGCGCCGCCCCGCGCACCGCCCTCGCCGAGACCGCCGGGCTCGCCATGGCCGCGCGCAAGGACGGCGGCGGCATCGCCGTCGACGCCTCCCTGCGCACCAGCGACCCGCACATCTTCGCGGCGGGGGACGTGGCCAACATGGCCCATCCGCTGCTCGGCGCCCGGCTGCGCGTGGAGCACTGGGCGAACGCGCTGAACAGCGGCCCGGCCGCGGCACGGGCCATGCTCGGCCAGGACGTGAGCTACGACCGGGTGCCGTACTTCTTCTCCGACCAGTACGACCTCGGCCTCGAATACTCGGGGTGGGCGCCGCCGGGCAGCTACGACCAGGTGGTCATCCGGGGCGACGCGGGCAAGCGCGAGTTCATCGCCTTCTGGCTGAAGGACCAGCGGGTGCTGGCCGGGATGAACGTCAATGTGTGGGACGTCACCGAGAGCGTGCAGGAGCTGGTCCGGTCCGGACGGCAGATCGACCCGGACGCGCTGGCCGATCCGTCGGTGCCGCTGACCTCGCTGAGCTGAGGCGCGGACCCCTCCGGGCCGGGGTGGCCGGGGTGTCCGGGCAGGGGCACGGGCGGGACACGGCCCGGGTACCCGGGATCACAGTGGCGGTCGACAGGGGTGTCGTACCCCGCCCGTAGAATTCACCCGTGGCAGGCAGGATCAATGACGAGGACGTGAAGGCGGTACGGGACGCGGTCCCGATCGACGCCGTCGTTTCCGAGTATCTCCAGCTGCGCAACGCGGGCGGCGGCAACCTCAAGGGTCTCTGCCCGTTCCACGACGAGAAGTCCCCCTCCTTCCAGGTCAGCCCGAGCAAGGGCCTGTTCCACTGCTTCGGCTGCCAGGAGGGCGGCGACACGATCGCCTTCGTGATGAAGATCGACCATCTCTCGTTCTCCGAGACGGTCGAACGGCTCGCCGCCAAGGCGGGCATCACCCTGCGGTACGAAGAGGGCGGGTACAACCCCTCCCACCAGCGCGGCGAGCGCATCCGGCTGGTCGAGGCGCACAAGGCGGCCGCCGACTTCTACCGCGAGCAGCTGAACGGCCCCGAGGCCGAGATCGGCCGGAAGTTCCTCGCCGAGCGCGGCTTCGACCAGGACGCCGCCGTCCACTTCGGCATCGGTTACAGCCCGGCGGGCTGGGACCACCTCACCCGCTATCTGCGCGGCAAGGGCTTCAGCGACAGGGAGCTGATCGCCTCCGGCCTCTCCCAGGACGGCAGACGAGGCCCCATCGACCGCTTCCGCGGCCGGCTCATGTGGCCGATCAGCGACACCTCCGGCGACGTCGTCGGCTTCGGCGCCCGCAAGCTGCGCGACGACGACAACGGACCGAAGTACCTCAACACCCCCGAGACCGCGATCTACAAGAAGTCCCAGGTGCTCTACGGCATCGACCTGGCGAAGAAGGAGATCGCGAAGAGCAGCCGCGCCGTCGTCGTCGAGGGCTACACCGACGTCATGGCCTGCCATCTCGCCGGGGTCACCACCGCCATCGCCACCTGCGGCACGGCCTTCGGCGGGGATCACATCAAGATCCTGCGCCGCCTGCTGATGGACAACGGCAGCGCCCGCGTGATCTTCACCTTCGACGGCGACGCCGCCGGGCAGAAGGCCGCGCTGCGCGCATTCGAGGACGATCAGAAGTTCGCCGCCGAGACGTACATCGCGATCGCGCCGGACAACATGGACCCCTGCGATCTGCGCCTGGCCAAGGGCGACGGGGCCGTCCGTGACCTGGTCGAACCGCGCACCCCGCTCTTCGAGTTCGCGCTGCGCCAGATCGTGGGGCGGTACGACCTGGAGACCCCGGCCGGGCGCGCGGCGGCGCTGGACGAGGCGGCGCCCGTCGTCGCCCGGATCAAGAACAGCTCCTCGCAGCACGAGGTCGCCGTCCAGCTGGCCGGGATGCTCGGCATCCTGGACACCCAGTTCGTGGTCAAGCGGGTCGCCCAGCTCGCCCGCTGGGCCCGCGAGCGGGGAGACCGGCGCGGTCCCGCCCCGGCCTCCTCCCGCGGCGGCCCCCGGCACGAGCAGGTCCGGGCACCCGCCGCCCCCTCGGGCCCCGCCCTCCATCTGCGCAGCCCCGCCCACCGCACCGAACGCGAACTGCTGAAGCTCGCCCTCCAGAAGCCCGCCCTGGTCTCACCGGCCTTCGACGCCTACGGGGTCGACGAGTTCACCGCCCCGCCGTACGCCGCGGTCCGGCAGTGCGTCGCGGACGCGGGCGGTGCCGAGACGGGCCTCCCGGAGCCCCGCGACTACCTGGCCCGGGTGCTGGACGCGGCCCCCGACGACACGGTGCGCAACCTCGTCACCGAGCTGGCGGTGGAGGTCTTCCACGGCTTGACCATCGACGAGACCTATGCGGGGGTTCAGCTCGTCCAGGTCCGGCTGCGCGCCGTCGACCGCCGGATCGGCGAGGTCCAGGGCAGCCTGGCCCGCCTCGGCAGCCATGTGCCCCCGGAGCAGCTGGCGGCGGCGCAGAACGAGGTCTGGGTCCTCCAGCAGTACGCCGAGTCCCTGCGCAACCACGGCGCCGACGCGCTCTGACCCGGGCCGGCCGCGCCCGGGCGCGCGCCGGTCCGCGCGGGCGCGTACCAGCCCGCACCCGTCCGTCCGCGTAACCGGCCGGTCACGGAACGGACTCAGAAAGTCCTCGCACGCCCCTCGTGACAGTGATGTGTCTTCCTCCACACTGGGAGCGGTGCCTGAGTCATCGGAGCGCGGCCGGTCCACCCTGTGGTGGTTCCATCCCCGCGGTCCGGCAGCGATCACCTGGAGGTCGCCCCCGTGCAGACCCGGACCGTGACCCAAACCGAGCCCGTCTCGGCCATCCCCGCGCAGAACCGGGCCGTGCGCCGCCCCGAGGGCGCGGCGGAGCCGCAGATTCCGCCCGAGGCGCCCGCCTCGCGCGAACCCCCCGGGCCCCTCGGGCCACCCGGGGGGCCCGAGGAGCCCGGGGCGGCTGAGACGGCCGAGGCAGCCGGCCCGTCCGAGGGGTTCAGGGAGGAGCTGCCGCGGGCGGCTCCCGAGGCCCCGGAGCCGCGCGGCCGTCCGGAGGCCGGCGGACCGTCCGCCGACCTCTTCCGCCAGTACCTGCGGGAGATCGGCCGCATCCCGCTGCTCACCGCCGCCGACGAGGTGGAGCTGGCCCGCCGGATCGAGGCCGGGCTCTTCGCGGAGGAACGGCTCGCGAGCACCCCGGACCTGGACACCCGGCTGGCCGTCGACCTCGACCGGCTGGTGGTCATGGGGCGGATGGCGAAGCGCCGCCTGATCGAGGCCAACCTCCGCCTCGTCGTCTCCGTCGCCAAGCGCTACATCGGCCGCGGGCTGACCATGCTCGACCTGGTCCAGGAGGGGAACCTCGGACTGATCAGGGCGGTCGAGAAGTTCGACTACACCCGGGGCTACAAGTTCTCCACGTACGCCACCTGGTGGATCCGCCAGGCCATGTCCCGCGCCCTCGCCGACCAGGCGCGGACCATCCGGGTCCCGGTCCACGTCGTCGAACTGATCAACCGGGTCGTACGTGTTCAGCGGCGGATGCTCCAGGAGCACGGCCAGGAGCCGACGCCCGAGGAGGTCGCCGACCAGCTCGACCTCACCCCGGAACGGGTCGGCGAGGTCCTGCGGCTGGCCCAGGAACCCGTCTCGCTGCACGCCCCCGTCGGCGAGGAGGAGGATCTCGCCCTCGGCGACCTGATCGAGGACGGGGACGCCGCGTCCCCCGTCGAGTCCGCCGCCTTCCTGCTGCTGCGGGAGCACCTGGAGGCGGTGCTGTCCACGCTCGGGGAGCGCGAGCGGAAAGTGGTCCAGCTGCGCTACGGGCTGGTCGACGGGCGGCCCCGCACGCTTGAGGAGATCGGCCGGATCTTCGGCGTGACGCGCGAACGCATCCGGCAGATCGAGTCCAAGACCCTCGGTAAACTGCGCGACCACACCTTCGCCGACCAGCTCCGCGGCTATCTCGACTGACCGACGGCACCGACGGCACCGACGGCACCGACGGCAATGGCGAGGAACGGCGAGGAACGGCGGAGCCGGTCGGTCCCCCTCCCGTGGACCGACCGGCTCCATCACTCGCCGAGCGGCACTGAGGGCTGTCCCGTAATCCGTGGCGGACCAGCGCGCGGCGTCGGATGTGGTGCATCGCAAGGCGGAGGGGCGTCCGCATACTGGACGTATGCGGACGTTCCGACAACGCGGCGAGGTGC
>NZ_JBIARH010000011.1:0-215120 GCF_042889785.1 Streptomyces sp. NPDC002476
CGCCTCCCGCGTCGTCGTCGGTCACCGACGCCCCTTCCCCGAGCTCTCAGCTGCTTTCGAGCAGGACAGACCCCATCCGCCTCCCTCCTCCGCCCTGGACTCGAAGCCGCACGACGCCGCTCGCCGATCCACTGCCTCTTGCTCCCCAGGTCGTTGTTCCGGTGGTGCGGACCGGGGAAGAGTGGACGGCATGTTCCGGGACGACGAGCGACTGCTGACCACGGAAGCGGACGCGATACACGGGCTCGACCCCACCGGTGGCGATCCGCCGGCCTTGGGGCTCACCCCATTGGGCTGGTTCCGGACCGTGCGTTGACGTCCGGGCCGACATGGCCGATTCACAAGTACGCAAGGAGAGCCGGGGATATGACGGTGCCTCTAATCTGAGGCGCGGTTGATCCATCGAACACACAGGGGGTCGCATGCACAGCGACGGTACGGAGGATCGCGGTACGGGCGACGGACGCCACGGCGACGGATCCGACGGGCGCCACGGCGAGAGGGCCGACAGCCGCGACGGCGAGGGAGCCGACGGCTGGTCGTACGACGGCCCGGAGGCCCAGCCGCCGCCGGAGACGGTGACCGCGCCCCTCGAAGTGATCGACGCGCGTTACCAGTTGCTCCGCAGGCTCGGGCACGGCGGGATGGGTGAGGTCTGGGAGGCCCTGGACACCCGCCTGAACCGCAAGGTCGCGGTGAAGGGCCTGCTCGACCGCGGCTCGGTGAGGACGGACAGGCAGGCCCAGTTCATGCAGCGGGCGCGGCGCGAGGCGGAGGCCATCGCGCGGATCAAGCACCAGAACGTGGTCGCGGTGCACGACCGGGTCGAGACCGACAGCCAGGTCTGGATCGTGATGGAACTGCTCAACGCCCACTCGCTGGCCGATCTGCTGCGCGCGGAACAGCAGCTCACGGTGCGGCGGACGGCCAGGATCGGTCTGCAGATCCTGCGCGGGCTGCGGGCCGTGCACGAGGCGGGGGTCGTCCACCGGGACGTCAAGCCGCACAACGTCCTGTTCCGACCGGACGAGTTCGCGATCCTGGCCGACTTCGGGATCGCGACCTTCGACGGGGCCGTACCGGTCACCCGGTCGGGGGAGCTGGTCGGGACGGTGAAGTACCTCGCACCCGAGCTGTTCGACCACGCGTCGGGACGGCCGCAGCCCGCGACGCCCGCGTCCGACCTGTGGGCGCTGGGCATCACCCTGTACGAGATGGTCGAGGGCAGGACCCCTTTCGACGGGCTGTCCCTGGTGGAGTTCCTGATCGCCGTGCGCGACTCGCCGGTGCCGCCCATGGCGTACGGCGGACCGCTGACCCCGGTCGTCGAGGAGCTGCTGCGCAAGGACCCCCGGCAGCGGCTCTCCGCGCCGGACGCGGAGAAGATGCTCCGGGCGGTCGTCCACGAGTCCCCGGCGCCGGGGACATCCGTGCCCGGCACCTCCCCGGTGCGCCGGCCGGACACCGTGTCGTCGTCCCCCGACCCCGTCCCGCCACCGGACCCGGCCCCGCCGCCCCCGCGGCACGGGACGCCGACACCGCCTCCGGGGCCGTCCGCGGAGGGTTCCCGGGCGCCGGAGGAGTCCGACCCGGCCCAGTCCCGGCCCCGGACCCCGGACCGGGCCACGGCCCAGGGACCGGACGCGGGCCGGGCTCGGACCCGGCGCAGGGCCCTGGCCGCCGTGCTGTGCGCCGCCCTGCTGGCCGGCGCCGGCTGGTACGCCGTGGACCTCTCCCGGCGGGGCGAGGAGACGAACGCGCGCGGTGGGGAGGGCAAGGGCGCGCCCGCGCAGAAGTACCGGACCATGCACCGGACCCTGAAGGTGGGCGTCAAGGCCGATCAGCCCGGTCTCAGCGAGCGGACGGCGAACGGCACGTACCGGGGCTACGAGGTCGACCTGGCCCTCGCGATCGCAGGGGACATGGGCTACGCCCCCGAGGCCGTCGAGTTCAGACCCGTGAGCACCGAGAACCGGAGCAGCCTGCTGGAGAGCGGGACGGTGGACCTGGTCATCGCCACGTACAGCATCACCGACGGGCGGAAGAACGCGAAGCCGCCGGAGTACAGCGTCGCCTTCGCCGGGCCGTACTACGTGGCGAACCGGAGTTTCCTGGTGAACAGGGAGTCGAAACTGCACAAGGTCGAGGACTCCAGCGATCTGATCCGTGACGACCTGGAGGTGTGCACCGCCCGGGGATCGACGTACGTGGACTGGCTCGCGGCGGAGAAGTACAACATGACGGCCTCGCGCCCGAACGGATACGAGGAGTGCGTGCAGCGCCTGCTGAATCCGGCGTCGGACGTCTACGCGGTGAGCACGGACGACGTCATCGTCGCCGGGTTCGTCAGGAAGGATCCGGGCCGCCTCAAGCAGCTCCCGAGCAGTTGGGGAGCGGAGGGCTACGGCGTCGCGATGAAGCCCAAGGAGAAGGAGCTGAAGGGCGAGGTGTGTTCCGCCCTGGCGAAGGTCATGGCGGACGGGACGTGGGAGCGGCTCTACCAGAAGCATCTGTATCCGCTGAGGGACCGGGCGGCGGCGCCGAACAGGCCGTCCCTGGAGGAATGCCCGAAGCGCTGACGGCCGGCGGGGCGGGAGGAGACGCGGGACCGGCGGGACCGGCCGCCTCCCGGCTCACCGGGCGAGCGGATCGGTGGTGAGACCCGCGAGGGCGGCGACGGCCAGGCGCACCGTACGGTCCGTCACCGCGGCGTAGTCGTCGCCTGCCTCCAGTGCCGTGGTCGCGGCGTTCACGAGCCCTTGCAGCAGCCGGGCAGTGCGCAGCGGGGCGTCGTCGCCGAGGTCGCGCAGGGCGTCCAGGAGCGGGGAGAGCAGGGCGTGGTGCGCCGCGTCGGCGCCTGCGCGCAGGGCCGCGGCGTCCTGTGCGTCGGCGCTGGCGCGGGCGATGCGGTGCTCGCCGTCGCGCACCATCTCCAGCTGCGCCGTGACGTAGGCGGCGATCCGCCTTTCGGGGGCGTCGCCGGCGGCCGCGACAGCGGCGTGGATGCGCTCGGTCCAGCGCGGCGCGGCCTGCCGTACCACCTCGGTCAGCAGCTCATGGCGGTTGGGGAAGTACTTGTAGACGCTGTTGCGGGCCAGCCCGGTGCGGCGGGCGATCGCCGTGAACGTCACCTTGGCGGCATCGCCCTCGGCGAGCAGCTCGTATGCCGCGTCGAGCAGGGCGGCGCGCTGCTGGGCGCGGTGATCGGCGACCGAAGCGGCCTGGATCCTGGGCATCCGTTCAGTCTAGGACCCCACCCCACTTAGGGACGCGGCGTCGCCATCCTTTATTTTGGGGACACCTTGTCCCTATCTTTGGAGGGAACACCGTGTTCCTCGCCCTGCTGGAACTCAAAGCGGCCAGAGGCCGCTTCCTGCTGATGGGCAGCGTCGTCGTCCTGGTCGCCGCGCTCGTCGGCATCGTTTCCGGCTTCACCACCGGCCTCGGTGACGACACCGTCTCCGCCCTGCGCAGACTGCCCGCCACTCACATCGCCTTCGCCGAAGGCACCAAGTCGGACCAGTTCGCCCGGAGCCTGATCGACCAGCGCACCGTCACCGGCTGGACGAAGGAGAAGGACGTCGAGGCCGCACCGCTGGGCATTGCCATCACCCGCGGCACCACCGACCGCAAAGTGGAGGTCGACCTCGCCGCCTTCGGCGTCGAACCCGGATCCTTCACCGACCCCGGCGCCGAGAAGGGCCACCGCCTGGACGCGGCAGCCCCCAACGGCATCGTCGTCTCCCGCCAGCTCGTGAACGACGGCATCCGCATCGGCGACACCCTGACCATCGACCGGCTCGGCATCCGCCTGAAGGTCACCGGCACCACCGGCCGCTCCTCCTACGGCCACGTCCCGGTGGCCTACGTGACCACCGACGCCTGGCGCCAGATCCGCTTCACCACCCCCGGCGCCCGCACCACGTCCACCGACCTCCCCGGCCAGTACACCGCGACGGCCCTCAAAGTCCCCGCCGGCCTCGGTGGGCAGGCGCTCGCCGAGGCCGACCGCCGCCACAGCACCGCGACCGTCCCGCTCCAGGACGCCTTCGCCGCCGCCCCCGGCTACGACGGAGAGCGCCTGACCATGACCTCCATCCAGACCTTCCTCTTCCTCATCGCCCCGCTGGTCGTCGGCGCCTTCTTCGCCGTCTGGACCGTCCAGCGCACTCCGGAACTCGCCCTGCTGCGCGCCATGGGCGCATCCCGGCGCCGTCTCCTCGGCCACACCCTCGCCCAGGCCGCCGTGGTCGTCGCCGCCGGTACCGCCGTCGGGGCCGCGCTCGCCGCCGCCGTCGGTCTCCTCGTCGGTGAGCAGGTGCCCTTCAGCCTGCCCGCCGCCACTCTCACCACGACCATGGCCGCCGTGGCCCTGGTCGGCCTCGCAGGTTCCGCCCTCACTCTGCGCCGCGTCACCACCGTCGACCCGATGACCATGCTGGGAGCCGCACGATGACCCTCCACCTCGACGGCATCACCGTCACCCTCGGCCGCGGCGAATCCCGCACCACAGCCCTCGACAGCCTGACCGCCTCCTTCCGGCAGGGCGCCCTCACCGCCCTCGTCGGCCCCTCCGGCTCCGGCAAGTCCACCCTCCTCGCCGTCGCCGGCGCCCTGCTCCGCCCGGACCGGGGCCAAGTCCTCCTCAACGACACCGACCTGGCCGCCCTCACCGACCGCCAACGCGCCCACGCCCGCCGCACCCGCATCGGCTACATGTTCCAGAGCGGCAACCTGCTGACCGGCCTCACCACCGAGGAACAACTCCTCGCCGCCGCCTCCCTTGCCGGGCACAAACCCCGCACCCTGCGCGCCCAGGCCCGCGAACTGCTCGCCGAGGTCGGACTCGGCCACCGGCTGCGCCACCGCCCCGACCAGCTCTCCGGCGGCGAACGACAGCGCGTCGCCCTGGCACGCGCCCTGCTCACCCAGCCCGAACTCCTCCTGGTCGACGAACCGACCGCCGCCGTCGACCGCACCCGCGCCGACGACCTCACCCGGCTCATCGCCCGCACCACACACGAACACGACTGCGTCACCCTCGTCGCCACCCACGACCCGGTCGTCGTCGAGGCGGCCGACACCACCATCGACATGCTGGACCACGCTCCCGCAGCCACTGCCTGAACGGCGAGGCCGGCGACAGTCGAATACGCGAGCCCACCGGCACCGAGGGCCGGTGGGGGAAGCGACCGGATTCCGGCCGCGGCGGCCTCGCGGGCGGCGGAGCGGGCCCTCGGCAGCGATGTGGAGGTCGTCGCACGCGCCGCGGACGTCGCCTTCACGCCCCCGGGCGTGCGAGCACCCCCGCCTTCACGCCCCGGCGCCCCGCTCATGCGACCGCGCCTCCGCCCGTGAGCCCGCGCCCCGCCCGCGGACGCGCGCGTCAGGCCGTCGGCTCCCGGCGGAACAGGGCCGTCCAGAGGAACGGCTCGCCGAAGGACGGCGACTCGGGCGGTTCGTCGTTCATGCGGCGGAGCTCGACCTCCGTCAGGCCGGAGAAGATCCGGCGCAACGACTCGGGCGTGTAGGCCAGACCGCCCCGCAGCCCCGCCCCGTCGTAGAAGGCGGCGTCGGGAAGTTCGGACCCCATGCCCCGCTCACCGGCCGCGAAACAGGCGAGCGCGAGATGCCCGCCCGGGGCCAGCACGCGGTCCAGGAGTGCGAGATAGCTGATCCGGCGGTGCGGCGGCAGATGGTGGAAGCAGCCGGAGTCGTGGATCAGGTCGTACGGACCGGTCGGCCCGGTCCCCTCGGCCGCCGTGAGGGCGAAGGCGTCACCGTGGTGGAACCGGATGTCGGCCCCCGCCTCCCGGGCCCGCTCCCCGGCCCACGCGAGGGCCGCCGGGGAGAGGTCCACCGCGTCGACCCGGAAGCCCAGGGACGCGAGGTACAGCGCGTTGCGCCCCGGACCGCACCCCAGGTCCAGGGCGCGGCCCGGGGAGACCAGACCGCGGTCCACGTACGAGACGAGGCTCTCGTCGGGCTTCGCCGCGAAGAACGGGACCGGCCTTCTCCGGTCCCTGTAGAAGCCGTCCCACCAGGACGCCGCGTCAGCCGTCCACCGGTCGGCCTCCGGTGGCACCAAGTCGTCAAGAAGCGCGAGGACATCGTCCGTCGTGCGAATGTTCCGATCCATGCGGACCCCACTCCCTTTTCCTGCCCGGAAGAGGGAATCGTAGGACCGCCCGGTGTGGGAGCCCAGCGTCGAAGAAGACGGCGAGGGCCGGTTTTCGGCGTCCGGCGGCCCCCCGTCGAAAGGGGGCGAATCCCAGGTCGGAGTCGGTCCGTTCGGGGGTCGTCGCATGCCTGGAGGGGCGTGGAAGGGCATGTCCGGGCGCCGCCTGCCGGTGTTTTTCCGGCGGTGTCCCCCCGGCCCTCCGTGCCGCGTCCGGGCGCCGTGCCGGAGGCGGCCTCCCGAGTATCGGGAGCCCTCGCTCCGGGCGCCGTCACGCCCCCGCCGAATATGCCCGTTGGACTCCGGCGTGACTCAGAGTGTCGTTAGAGTCACCGTCGTGAGGGCGGTGTCGTGCGGGCGGCGCCCGCACCGGATGCGGTGCGGGCCGCGGTGCGGACGAGCGGACCCTCGCGGCCGGGAGACCGATGCCGTGGCGGCAACGGTTCGTCGGGCGATCGGACTTGATGAGGTGCCGTCCCGCGCGTGCCCCACTGCGTGGCGGAGACCCCACCGGCGGGGCGGAGCAGGAAGAGTGTGGGGGCAGCGGTGCGGACGACGAAGGAGGACCGATGGTGGGTGCCGTGGCGAACCAGCGGAGCCGGGCGGCCGGGCAGGAGGCGGAGGGACAGGGCGCGCGGGACCGACTCCTGCGGGCCGGACGCCAGTTGTTCGCCGCGTACGGATACGCGCACACGAGCGTCGAGGACCTGTGCGAGCAGGCGAAGGTGCCCGTTCACGTCTTCCAGCAGGAGTTCGTCTCGCGCGAGGTGCTCCTGATGGCGATCTACGACGAGGTCGCGACCCATGGACTGCGCGCCGCCGAGAACGCCCTGATGGCCGAGGGGATGGAGGACTGCCCGACGCGGGAGAGGGTCCGGCTGCTGTTCGACGCCTATGTGAAGGCGGTCACCGGGGACCCCTGCGCGGCCCGGGTGGCGTTCGTCGAGGTGCTCGGGGTCAGCCGTGAGGTGGACAACCATCTCGCCACCTGGCGGACGATGTGGATCGAGTTCCTGACCTCCGAGGCGGAGCGCGCCGTGCGACGGGGCGAAGCGGTGCCGAGCGACCACGCCGTGACCGTCACGGTGCTGAACCACGCGGTGGACGAACTCATGGCCCACCACGGCCGCCGCCCCCGTCAGGTCGACGCCGAATGGCTGACCGACGAACTGACCAGGCTCTCGCTGACCATGATCCTGCCGTCCTGACCCTGCTGTCCTGCCCCGGCAGCCCCGCCTGCCGGACCAGCCGCCCACCGGACCGGCCGCCTGCCCCGCCGGCCGCCGTCTGCCGCCGGTCACCCGTCACCGGGCAGGCGAATAATGGGCGGATGGCGGACGACGGAGAACACCGGGCGCGCGGAGCGCGGCACAGGACCGGGAACCATCAGGAACGCGGCGGCCGGGCGGACGACGGCAAGGCGGGCGCGGACGACGAGATCTCGGCCGTCCTGACGGGCGTCGGACCCCGGCTGAGGGCCCTGCGCCAGGAGCGCGGCACGACCCTGGCCCAGCTCAGCGAGACCACCGGCATCTCCCTCAGCACGCTCTCGCGGCTGGAGTCCGGCGGCCGCAAACCCACCCTCGAACTGCTGCTGCCGTTGGCGAAGGCGTACGGGGTCCCGCTCGACGAACTCGTCGGCGCCCCGCCCACCGGCGATCCCCGTCTCCGCTTCCGCCCCATCACCCGTGACGGCATGACCTTCGTACCGCTGGCCCGGCACCTCGGCGGGCTGCACGCGTACAAGCAGATCCTGCCCGGCGGGCGCGGCGCGACGGGACCGCTGGAGCAGCGGGTGCACGAGGGATACGAGTGGGTGTACGTGCTGACGGGACGGCTGCGGCTGGTGCTGGGCGAGCACGATCTGGTGCTGACGGCCGGTGAGGTCGCCGAGTTCGACACGCGTACCCCGCACGCGTGGGCCAGCGCCGGGCCCGAACCGGTCGAGTTCCTCAGCCTGTTCGGCCCGCAGGGCGAACGGATGCATGTGAGGGCCCGGCCCGCGGGGCGGCCGGAGGACTGACGGGAAGGGCGGGGCCCGACGGGTGGGCGAGGGACTTCGACGGCCGGTGGTCGCCTACGGCCGGGGCGCGTAGGGGCCGCCGAGTCCCCACGCCTGGTGCATCGCGTCGGCGAACGCCGCCGCCAGTCTGTGCTCGCCGGTGGGGCCGGGATGCGTCCCGTCGTACGTGTCCCGGTGGATGTCGTACCCCGTGGGGCGCGAGGCCAGCAGGATCGGGGACATCGGGTCGTCGAGGTCGGCCACGGCCTTGGCCAGGAGTTCGTTGAACCGGTCGCACTCGGCGGCGAACGGGGCGTCCGACTCGGCCCGTACGTTCGGTATCACGGGCAGCAGCACCATCTTCACGCGCGGGTTCGCGGTGCGCGCGGCGGCGATGAACTTCCGTGCGTTCAGGGCGGTCTGGTCACTGTCGGTGTAGAACCCGAGGTCGATCAGGCCCAGCGACACCAGCAGTACGTCCGTGCGGTGCGCGGTGACCGTGTCGGCGATCACCGGGGCCATGTGCAGCCAGCCCTCGCCCCAGCCGGCCAGATGGGCGCGCGCCCCGGTGGGGAAGTCCGGTGCGGCGTACGCGTGACTGACGGCGGCGTCCGCCCCGGTGTCGTACAGCGCGTCACGCGGACCGACGATCGCGAACGGGGCGCCGAGGACGGATGTGAGGTGCTGCCACATCCGGTAGCGCCAGGTGAAGTCGCCGGCGCGCCCGATCGTCATGGAATCGCCGACAAACATGAAACGCATGGGTGTCATCATCGTCGATCAGCGGCGATCGTCCGTCCGGGGGCGGCGTGACGATGGACACTTGCGTCATGCGTTCGTACCTGACTGTGTCCGGAGCCGCCGCACTGCTCCTGTTCGCCGGGGCGCTCCCTGCCGGGGCGGCCGTCACCGATTCCGGCGACGGGGCCGACCGGAGCTTCACCATCGAGGACCCCCGGATCACCGAGTCCAGCGGTCTCGCCGCCAGCCGCGTCCACCCGGGCGTCTACTGGACGCACAACGACAGCGACGACGGGCCGTACGTCTACGCCGTCGACTCCCGCACCGGCAAAACCGTCGCGACGATCACCATGAGCGGGGTGGGGCGGCCGCGCGATGTGGAGGCCGTCTCGCTGGGGCCCGACGGCAATCTGTACGTGGGGGACATCGGCGACAACCTGAACGGCAGCTGGGACCATGTCTGGATCTACCGCTTCCCGGAGCCGAAGGAGCTGAAGGACGCCACGGTCCGCGCCACCCAGTTCGACGTGAAGTACGCGGACGGCCCGCGCGACGCGGAGGCGCTGATGGTCCACCCCACGACCGGACGGGTCTACATCGCGTCGAAGAACGAGAACGGCGGCGGGCTGTACGAGGGGCCGGCCCGGCTCGCCACCGGCTCCGTCAACGTGTTCCGGCGGGTGGGCGAGGTGCCGTGGGTGACGGACGGGGCGTTCTCGCCGGACGGCGGGGAACTGGTGCTGCGCTCGTACTTCAGCGCCCGCGCGTACGCCTTCCGCAACGGCAGGCTCGGCGCCGACGAGGCAGTCCGGGCACCGTTCCAGCGGCAGGCCGAGTCGGTGACGTACACGGCGGACGGCTCGGCGCTGATGTTCGGCTCGGAGGGGGAACGCAGCGACGTGGTGCGGGTGGACCTGGGGAAGGACGCCGGCCGCGGTGGGAACGGGTCCCGGGGCGGGGACCCGTCGGCGTCCGCCGACGACACCGGGGACGGCATCGGCGGAGCCGGGGGCATGAGCCTGAGCGGGGTGCTCGTACTGGTCGCCGTGGCCGCCTTCTTCCTCATGAAGCGGCGTCGCGGACAGGGCTGACGCCGACCTCGTGGAGCGGCGCCCCGGCCGGGGCCGGCCGTCCGGGCGGCGGCCCGGCTCACTCCCCGGACCGCCGTCCCCCGGACCGTCGTTCGACGAGCACCTCGAAACCGTCGATCAGCCGTTGCAGACCGAACGCGAAGTGGTCGGTCCCGTAGTCGAACGCGTCGTCGGAGAGGGCCGCCATCAGCGGGTAGTCGCCGCTCAGCATGGCCCGTTCCAGGTAGGGGCGCTGGTTCTCCCAGAAGTCGTCGTCGCTCAGCCCGGTCTCCCGGGAGGCCTCGGAGGTGTGGAGGCGGGCGCGGGCGATGCCCTCCACGAAACTGTTGACCGTGATGATCGTGGAGATCAGCTCGGCGTCGGACAGCCCCATGCCCCTGATGCCGCCCAGGGACCTCTCCAGACCGCGCACGGCGTTGGGGCCGAGGACCGTGCGTGCCTGATTGACCTTGAGCAGCCAGGGGTGGCGGCGCAGCTGCTCCAGGTAGGAGCGGGCCAGGGCGCCGAGGGCGGCGCGCCAGTCCGCGGGCTCGTCCCCCGCCGTGCCGTCGGGGACGGCCGGTGGCTCGCCCAGGACGTGGTCGAGCATCAGATCGAGCAGTTCGGCCTTGCCTGGGACGTAGCGGTAGAGCGACATCGTGCCCGTGCCCAGATCGGTGGCCAGCCGCTGGCGATCCTCGTGGCGACCGCGCTGGCGATCGGCTGGCGCGCGGGCGACGGACCGGCCTCGGCCGTGGGGGCGTTCGGACTGCTCCTGCTGCTCAGGTTCAGCCTGATCTGGGTCGGCGTCTGGCTCGGGCTGCTGGTCCCGGACCCGGAGTCGGCGGGTGGGCTGTACGCGATCGCGTTCCCGGTCACGATGATCTCCAGTGCGTTCGTCGCGCCGTCCCTGATGCCGGGCTGGCTGGGCGCCGTCGCCGCCTGGAACCCGATCTCGTCCACGGTCACGGCGACGCGCGAACTCTTCGGCAACCCGGTGGCGAGCGGCGGCACCTGGGTCGAGGAACACGCCCTGCTGATGGCGGTGGTGTGGCCGCTGGTGCTGACCGCGGTGTTCCTGCCCCTGGCGGTTCGGCGCTTCCAGCGACTGAGCCGCTGATCCGCCGAGCCGCGGTGCCGCTGGATCGCGGGTGGTCGGTGGGGCGTCGACGCCTCGGGGCCCGCCGGGCACGGGTCGGCCGGCCCGGGTAGGGTCCGGCGCCATGACGAACCAGGAACCCGCGCCCTTCTCCACCGAACGCCTCGACGCCCTGCCGCTGCGGGTCGCGTACGCGGCCGAGATGGCGGCGGTGCTGGACGACCCGGCCCTGTACACGTACACCGGGGGCGCCCCGGAGTCCGCCGACGGTCTGCGGGCCCGCTACGAACGGCAGACCGCCGGTTCGCCCGACTCCGGGGTGCGGTGGTGGAACTGGGTGCTGCGGGTTCGGGACGAGGACCGGTCGGCCGGATACGTGCAGGCGACGGTGTGCGTCCGGGAAGCGGAGGCGGAGATCGCCTGGGTGGTCGGGACGCCGTGGCAGGGGCGCGGGTACGCGAAGGAGGCCGCGGTCGGGCTGGTGTCCCATCTGACGCGGGCGGCGGCGGAGGAGAACGTGCGTACCGTCGTCGCCCACATCCACCCGGACCACGCCGCCTCCGCCGCCGTGGCCGCGGCGGCGGGTCTGGCGCCGACCGCGGAGTGGCACGACGGCGAACGGCGCTGGGAACGGAGCCCGGACCGGAACCGTGACCGGAACCGGGAGTGTGACTAGGCAAACGTTGCCTGATGCGGCACTAGGTGACACCAAGGTGGGTCGGTGAGCCGGCACCGAGCGTGGAGTCGAGCGCGGTACCTGTCACCGTTTGGGCATTCCAGTTGTCACCACCTGGGGTTTTTCGCTCTGGTTGTCACCAACTTCGCTGGACCGGGGCTGCGACGGTGATCTCCGTGACGCTGCGCTAACGACCTGGGGACCGATAGGGAGCGGGCTCGCGCCGCCCTGCGACTCCGCTTGCGGCGTTGTCGTCGGTTGTCGATGCGCCGCATCGACTCCCTCCTCCGCCTTGCAATCGAAGCCGCATGACGACGCTCCCTGATCCACTCCCCATCGCTCCCCAGGTCGTAAGACCTGTTGCAGTGTGCTACGCGCAATGTGGCTGACCGTAGTTGGCCTGTGGAGGGAGGCACGCCGGCAACTGACTCGCCGGAAGCAACTTTCGCGCCGAAACCCACGTCTGCCAGTGGGAACGGGACCGAACCCCACCGACCCATACATGAACGGAGCTTTCGGTGCTCATAGGACTGCTCACCGCCGTGGCAGCATCGATCTGTTACGGCACGGGCTCCGTCCTTCAGGCCGTCGGATCACGGAAGTCAGCCAGCCGGGAGGCCGCCGCGGGCAGCGTGACCCAGCACGGTGGCCCGAGCCTGTCGTCCACTGCGAAGGCAGCGATGACCTGGGAGTTCATCGTCGGGACCATCCTGGACTTCGTCGGCTTCGGGCTCGGCGCACTGGCGGCGCGCCTCCTGCCGCTGTTCCTGTCGCAGACCGTGATCAGCGCCAACTTGGTGATCACGGCGGTGCTGAGCATCAAGCTCCTCGGCATCCGGCTCAACCGCGCCGAGTGGACCTCGATTGCTGTGGTCTGCTCCGCGTTGGTGCTTCTGGCGACGGCGGCGGGCCCGGAAGGCAGCGGCGCCACCCCGATCTCCACGCACTGGTGGCTGCTGGGGATCTCGCTGCTCCTGATCGTGGGCGGCACCGTGGTCGTACGCCTACTGGGGGCGCGCGCCGCGATCCTGGCCGGCCTGCTGTCCGGACTGGGCTTCGGTGCCCTCGGTGTCGGGGTCCGTGTGCTGAACGGCATCGATCCTTTCGACCCGGGAGCGCTGCTCTGCGACCCGGCGCTCTACGCGATCCTGGTGGCAGGCATCGGCGGCATGTACCTGCACACGATCGCCCTGCAGATCGGCTCGGTCAACGGCGCCACCGCCGCTCTGGTCGTCGGCGAGACCGTCCTGCCGGGCATCATCGGCGTGCTGTGGCTCGGCGATGCCTCCCGTCCCGGCTTCGCCTGGGCGGCGATCACCGGGTTCGTGCTCGCCGTATCGGGCGCGGTGGCAGTGGCCTGGTTCGGGTCCCCGCAAGGGCACGGCAGCGACCCTGCGGCGGCGCCCGTGACACCCGCCAAGGACGCCCGGACGTCCGCGGGGGGCTGACCCGGCACCAGATGCGCCGAATTTCCAACGCTTGGCTGCCGTACGGGAGCCATCGTTTGCGACACAACTCCCCCCACACAAGCCTGGTTGAGATCCGACATCCTCTGGCCAAGAGAGCGGTTCAACGTGTGGAGTCTGGTGGCCAAACCGACGACTCGCCTGCGCATCGTCTCTTCCGTCCGGCATCGTTGCCACCGATATCGGGCTCCCAGATGCTCAGTGACAGGTGTCGCGCCCAAGTGGCAACTATCTCGCCCAGTCACAGGGAGCCCGGCAGGGAAGCCCGCTGAAATGCCGTTGTCAGTGGCGGGTGTGAGGATGGCGCTCGCCGGTGGGGTGCACCGGCCGACGTCGTCCCGCACTGAGCCGACGCCGATTCGCATTGAAGGGGACACCGCCATGGGCACCTGGGACACCGGTCACTTCGACAACGACTCCGCAGCGGACTTCTCGGGACGTCTGGACGACACCCCCGAGGCCGAACGGCCGGCGCTGATCCGCAAGGTCCTGGAAATCGCCGTCGCCGCGACGGACTTCCTGGACAGCGACGAGGCGGCGGAAGCGGTCGCGGCGGCGGCGCTGATCGGTGCGCAGTGCCCGGGCGGGGAGCCGGTGACCACCGCGTACGGCCCCGACAAGCCGCTGCCCGAGTTTCCGGCGGACCTGCGCCCGCTCGCGGTGAAGGCGCTCGACACGGTGCTCGGTGAGAACTCGGAGATGCGCGAGCTGTGGGAGGGCGACGAGACGTGGACGGCGGGCATCGTCCGGCTCCGGGAGGTGCTGGTCGCGGCGAGCGCTTGAGCGCGCCCGACGCCCGACGGGGACCGGGCGCGGCCGAGTTCAGGCGCGGGCGCGGCCGGCCCGGATGAGGTCGTCCACGTCGAGGGCCACCGGGGCACCGATCGAATCCGGGAGCGGGGCGGACTGCCCGGGGGCATACACCTGGTGGCTGTCGTACCCGCCCCCCATGGGCTCGGTGAGGACGTGCACCCGGCCGTGCTTGCGGTCGATGATCACGTACACCGGAACCTTGGCCTCGGCGTACGCGGCGACCTTGTTGCGCAGGTCGTTGTTGTAGTTGCTGGAGGTGACCTCCAGCACGAGACGGAAAACGGCCGGGTCGTAGCAGTTGTTCTCGACCATGTGCTCGTCGAAATCGGCGTCGACGACGGCCAGGTCGGGGATGGCGTAGTCCGCGGGGCCGCTGGGGAGCCACAGGCCGATGCCCTGGAGGACCTCGGTCTCGCCGTCATCGATACCGGCTGCGATGAAGGGGCGCATGACTTTGGTCAGCACTCGGGCGTGCGGTCCGTCCGGGGACGGAGCCACGGTGATGACGCCTCCGATGATCTCGACACGGTAACCCGGGTGCTGCTCCATGAGGCTGTTGGCCGTGTCGAGCAGGGGCTCGGGTTCACCGTCACAGGGGTGCTCGACTGCTGCTGCAGACATTGCGGACCTCCTGAAGGGATGATGTCGAGGCCATCATCGTAGGACGATCCGGCCGCCCGGGCCCGGAAGGTCGCCCGCCTCCCGGTCGGGTGAACGGCGAAGGTCCCCGCGCGCCGACGTGCACGGGGACCTTCGCCGGGCGTCGGGGCCGCCGGCGCGGGTGGGACCGTTACAGCTTCTCGATCACGTAGTCGATGCAGGCCGTCAGCGCCTGGACGTCCGCCGGGTCGATCGCCGGGAACATCGCCACGCGCAGCTGGTTGCGGCCCAGCTTGCGGTACGGCTCGGTGTCGACGATCCCGTTGGCGCGCAGCGCCTTGGCGACGGCCGCGGCGTCGATCTCGTCCGAGAAGTCGATCGTGCCGATGACCTGCGAGCGCTTGGCCGGGTCGGAGACGAACGGGGTCGCGTACTTGGACTCCTCGGCCCAGCCGTACAGGTGACGGGACGAGGTGGCCGTGCGGCGGACCGCGAAGTCCAGGCCGCCCTGCCCGTTCAGCCAGTTCAGCTGCTCGTTCAGGAGGAAGAGGGTGGCCAGGGCCGGGGTGTTGTACGTCTGGTTCTTGAGGGAGTTGTCGATCGCCGTGGGCAGGCTGAAGAACTCCGGGATGTGCCGGCCCGACGCGTGGACGCGCGCGGCGCGCTCCAGGGCCGCCGGGGAGAACACGCCGATCCACAGGCCGCCGTCGGAGGCGAAGGACTTCTGCGGGGCGAAGTAGTAGACGTCCGACTCGGTGATGTCGACGGGCAGACCGCCCGCGCCGGAGGTGGCGTCCACCAGGACCAGGGCGCCCTCGTCGGCGCCCGCCACGCGCTCGATCGGCGCGGCGACACCGGTCGAGGTCTCGTTGTGCGTGAACGCGTACACGTCCACGCCCTCCTCGGCCCGCGGCTCGGGATGGGTGCCCGGGTCGGAGGCGACCACGGACGGGTCGGCCAGCCACGGGGCGAGCTTGGCGGCCTTCGCGAACTTCGAGGAGAACTCGCCGAAGGTCAGGTGCTGGGACTTGTTCTCGATCAGACCGTGCGTCGCGATGTCCCAGAAGGCGGTGGAGCCGCCGTTGCCCAGGATCACCTCGTAGCCCTCGGGGAGCGAGAAGAGGTCGCGTACGCCCTGACGGACCGAGCCGACCAGGTTCTTGACCGGGGCCTGACGGTGGGACGTACCGAGCAGGGACGTACCCGTGGCGGCCAGGGCGTCGAGCGCCTCCGTCCGCACCTTGGAAGGGCCGGCGCCGAAGCGTCCGTCGGCGGGCTTGATGTCAGCGGGAATCTGGATATCGGCCACGAACCGGAGCGTAGTACCTCATGGACGGCTCCGAGGACCATGTCCGTCGGATGAGACACCCGCTCCGGTGCGTGGACGATGTCCGTGCAACGGGCGCGTCAGGCCAGGCGCACCGGGAGCTCGTACAGGTCGTTCTGGGTGACGATCGGCTTGTTGCGCAGTTCGGACGCGGGGACGGCCAGCTCCAGGTCCGGGAACCTCTCGTACAGCGCGGGCAGCGCCACCCCGGCCTCCAGCCGGGAGAGCGCCGCGCCCGGGCAGACGTGCGAGCCGTGGCCGAACGCGATGTGGCGGTTGGGGGAGCGGGTGATGTCGAATTCACCGGCCGTCGGCCCGTGCTGTCCCTCGTCGCGGCCGAGCGCACCGAAGGAGACGATCAGCGCCTCGCCCTTCGGCAGGATCCGGTCGCCCACCTCGACGTCCTCGGTGGCGAACCGGAACAGGACGTGGGACGTGGGCGTGGACCAGCGCAGCGTCTCCTCGATCACGTTCTCCCACGGCACCTCGCCCTTCAGCACCCGTGCGCGCTGCTCGGGGTGGGTCTGGAGCGCGACGACCGCGTTGACGATCAGGCTGATCGTGGTCTCGTGCCCGGCCGCGATGATCAGCTGGAGGGTGTTGACGATCTCCTCGCCGGTGAGCTGGTCGCCGTCCTCGGACGCGGCGATCAGGGCGCTGGTGAGGTCGTCGCCGGGGTTCTCCCGCTTGCCGTCGACGATCTCCGTGAAGAGCGCGCCGAGGTCCGCCATCATCTGCGGGACCTCCTCGGGCGGGGTCTGTGTCGAGAAGAACTTCTCGAACAGCCCCTTCAGCCGCGGGTGGTCGGCGCTGTCGACGCCCATGAGCTCGCTGATCACGTTCATCGGCAGCGGGTAGGCGAACTCCGCCTTCAGGTCGACCGGCCCGTCCTCGGCCAGGGCGGTCAGCCGGTCCAGGCTCGCCGCGGTCAGTGCCTCGATGCCGGGGCGCAGCCGTTCCACCCGCTTGACGGTCAGGGCCTGGGCGACCAGGGTGCGCAGTCGGCGGTGGTCCGCGCCGTCGACGGTGAGCATCGAGCGGCCCGGGTTGGCGAGGCCGATCAGCGCCCAGTCCAGGGGTATCTCGCCGCGCTGCCAGGCGTTCCAGACATTGATGTCCTTCACGAGGCGGCCGTCGGTGAGCAGTTCCCGGGCCTCGGCGTGGTGGGTGACGGCGAAGCAGGGCACCCCGCCCGGCAGTTCCACCTCGGCGAGCGGACCGGCGGCCCGCAGCCGGGCGGACTCGCCGTCGAGGTCGGTGACGAAGGGGTCGAGCACGATTCGGGTCATCTCGCGCCTCCGATGGCGGCTTCAGTGGCTGTTCCTGTGGCTGTTCCTGTGGCTGATGCGGTGACGGGGCCGATGGCGGCCGCGAGGGCGGTGCCGGTCGGGGAACCGATGGCGGGCGTGGGCGTGAACGTCACCGGCAGGGTGGTCAGGCCCCGCAGCCAGGGGGACGGGCGGCGGGTGAGCTGTTCGGCCGGGACGGCGAGGTCGATGTCCGGGAGCCGGTCCAGCAGCACCTCGATGCCGGTGCGGGCGATGACCTCGGCGGTCTCCTGGGCCGGGAACGGGCAGCGGTGCTCGCCGTGGCCGAAGGAGAGGAACGCGTTGTTGCCGCCGGTCAGCGCGGAGCCGTCGGTGCGTACCTGCGGGTCGTAGTTGGCGGCGGCGATGCCCAGCAGCAGCAAGTCGCCGGCCTGGATGTGGCGTCCGCCGAGGCGGGTGTCGCGCGAGGCCCAGCGGCCCGCGACGTTCTGGGTCGGGGTGTCCTCCCAGAGCACCTCGTTCATGGCCTCGGCGACGCTGTGCCGGCCGCCCGAGAGGGAGGCGGCGAAGCGGTCGTCGGTGAGCATCAGCCGCAGCGAGTTGCCGATCCAGTCGGCGGTCGGCTGGTGTCCTGCGGCCATCATCACCATGAGGTCCTGGGCGACCTCCTCGTCGGTGAAGTGGCCGCGGTCGGCAATCATCCGCGAGGCGACGTCGTCGCCGGGCACGGCGTGCTTGTCCACCAGCAGCTGGAACATGGACGTGGCGAGGTGCTGCTGCCCGGCCAGGGCCCGTTCCCGGCCGTCGATCATGTCGTTGAGCGAGCCGACGAGCGCGGCGCCGACGGTGTCGGCGAAGCCGTAGATCTTCGCCAGGACGAGCGCCGGGAGCAGCATCGCGTAGTCGGCGATGATGTCGGTGCCGCCGGTGGAGCAGAACCGGTCGACGAGGCCGTCGGAGAACTCCTCCGCGTACCGCTTCAGCGAGAACGGGTCGACCCCCTCCAGCGCGTCGCTGATCATCGCGGCGCGCTGGGTGTGGCGGGGGCCGACGGTGTAGAGGATCGACGGCTGCTTGCGGCCGATCATCGGCAGCAGCGGCCAGTCGTCGGGGATGCGGTCCCACTGGTTCCACAGGTCGGAGTCGCGGCTGAACAGCACCGGGTCGCCGGTGACCTGGTGCAGCTCGCGGTAGCCGAGCACCAGCCAGGCGGGGACGTCCCCGTCGAGGACGACGGGCGCCACCGACCCGTGGTCGCGGCGCATCTCCCGGTACAGCCGGGTCGGATCGGTCTGGAACCGGGGGCCGGACAGCGGTACGCGGCCCTGGGAGAAGGGGCAGCCGGAGGACGGCGCCGGGGGCTGGGTCACGACGAGGGCTCCGGGGTCATCTCCGGCGCGGTCGCCGGAGGGATGGCGGACGGGTCGGCGGAGGACCCGGCGGCGAGGCGGCGCCGCGACAGCGTGTGCAGGTGTTCGACCAGCGTGATCAGTACGTACTTGCTGGACGAACGGTCGCGGGCGTCGCACTCCACCAGGGGCACGTCGTCGGAGAGGGCGAGCGCCTCCCGTATCTGCTGCTCGGTGTGGAGCGGTCCGCCGAAGTCGTTGCAGGCGACGATGAACGGCGCGCCGTGGTGTTCCAGGCGGTCGATCGCGTACCAGGAGTCGGCGAGCCGCCGGGTGTCGACGAGGACGACGGCGCCGAGCGTGCCCGAGAACAGCCGGTCCCACAGGAACCAGAAGCGTTCCTGACCGGGGGCGCCGAAGAGGTACAGCACGGAGCGTTCGTCCAGGGTGATCCGGCCGAAGTCGAAGGCCACGGTGGTGGCCGTCTTCGAGTGGACGCCGTCGAGGTGGTCGACGGCCTCGCCCGCGCTGGTCATGGTCTCTTCCGTGTTCAGCGGACGGATCTCGCTGACGGAGCGGACCATGGTGGTCTTGCCCACCCCGAAGCCGCCGACGATGGCGATCTTCAGTCCGTTGTCGGCGGTCGCCCGCAGGGCGGCACGGTCAGAGGTTGCGGAGTCCAACGAGCACCTGTTCCAGGATGTCGGGGTCGGGGAGCCGGTCCGCGACCCGGGCGGTACGTGGGTGGCGGGCGCTGATCCGGCCGGTGGCCAGCAGATCGGACAGCAGGATGCGGACGATGCTGACGGGCAGTCCGAGGACCGCCGCGATCTCGACGACGGCGGTGGGCAGGGTGCACATCCGCAGGATCGTGGCGTGCTCCGACTGCATGCCGGGGGTCGGTTCGCACTCGGAGACCACCAGGGTCACCAGGTCGAACGCGTCCGAGTCGGACCGGCTGCGGCCCCCGGTGAGGGTGTACAGCCGGTCGGGTGCGTCGTCCCGGCCGGGGCGGGGGCGGCTCATACGGTCGCGGTCGCGTCGACGGAGGAGCGCGGCGGGGCGCTGAGGTGCTCGCCGAGCTGCTCGACGAGTTCGCTCATGTTGTGCCCGACGAGGCCGACGTCCGCCTGGTCGGAGGCGATGACCGCGAGGTGGGCGCCCGCCCCGGCCTCGACGATGAACAGCACACCGCCGTAGAACTCGGTCATCGCGGACCGTACACCGCCGGTGCCGTCGCCGAACTCGACGGACGCGCCCTGCGAGAGGCTCTGGATGCCGGCCGAGATCGCGGCCAGCTGGTCGGCCTGGTCGACGGTCAGCTCGGGGGTGCGGCACAGCTTGAGGCCGTCCCTGGACAGGACGAGGGCGTGGCGGGCACCGGGGGTGCGCTCCAGGAGCCCCTCCAGCAGCCAGTTGAGCTTCTCGTCGGTGGTCGCGGTCATCGGGTGTTGCCTTCTTCCGGGTGCGGGGTGTTGGGCCGGACAGCCTGGCGGAAGCTGCTGAAGCGGGCTGCCTGTTCCTTGGGGTCGGAGGCGCGGGGCCGGGTGGTCTCGCCCGTGGGGTCGGTGAGGCCGGTGTGGTCGGCGCCCGAGGTGCCGTCGGCGCGGCCGCGGGCCTCGGCGATGCGGGCCTCGGCGGCGGCGAGGGTACGGCCGCGGGGGCGCCGGGGGAGCCCGCTCTCGCCGAACCGGGGGAGGCCTCCGGTGCTCTCGGACGCGGCGGGGGCCGGGGGCGTGGCGGGCGCCGGGGCGGCGGCCGGACCAGGGGCGACGGCGGGGGGCGTCGGCGCGGGGGCCGCCGCGTTCCGCGGGCGGGGGAAGTCGTCGGGGCCGGCCGGGAAGGCCGTGCCGTGCGTGGGCTCCGGTTCGGCGGCCGGGGCCGGGGCGGGGGCGACGGGCCGGGCCGGGGCCTGGACGGGGGCCTGGGACGCGGCGGGGGCGGCGGCCGGTGCGGGGGCGGCGATCCGGGTGAGGATCTCCTGCGGGAGCATCAACAGCGCGCCCGTGCCGCCGCGCGCGGACGGCCGGAACGACACGGTCAGACCGTGCTTGCGGGCCAGCCGGCCCACGACGGCGAGGCCGAGCCGGGTGCCGGAGAGTCCCGTCAGGTCCTGGTCGGTGGCGGACACCGCGCGCTCGGCGCGGCGCAGCTGCACATCGCTCATGACCAGGCCGCTGTCCTCGACGGTCACGACGATGCCGGCCGGCACCTCCTCGACGTACACATGGACCTCGGCCGTGGGCGGCGAGAAGTTGGCGGCGTTGTCGATGAGTTCGGCGAGCGCGTGCATGACGCCCTCGGCGGCGTGACCGGCGACCGCGACATCGCTCGTCGAGTGGAGGCGTACCCGCTGGTAGCCGCTGATCCGGCCCATGGCGCCGCGCAGAATGGACTCCATCACGATCGGCTTGGCCCAGCGCCGTCCGGAACGGGCGCCGGTCAGCACGGCGATGGAGTCGGCGAGGCGGCCCGCCTGGGCGGTGCGGTGGTCCAGGTGGAGCAGGTCGCCGAGCACGTCCTCGGCGGCGTGCCGGTGCTCCATCTCGCGCAGGTCGGCCAGCATGCTGGTGGCCAGGGCCTGCATCCGGCCCGCGGCGTTGGCGCAGGCGGCGATCGCGGCGGAACGCTCGCTCTCGCTGCGGGTCGCGCGGGCGGCGAGCCGCTCCACCTCGGCGCCCAGCCGTCCCGCCTCGGCGGCGGCCTGCGCGGCGATCCGCGCGCCCTCGACGTCGGCGGCGGCCCTGATCCGGGCGGTCTCCGCCGTGAACCGCTGGCCCTCGGCCGCGGAGGCGGACACCAGCCTGCTGATCTCGCCGGTGAACCGCTGGGTCTCCGACGCGAGACGCGCCCGCAGCCGGTTCGCGGTGGCACGGGCGTGGACCGTGGCGGCCACGGCGGTGGACACCAGTACGGCGGCGGCGCCCGCGCCCCAGGCCAGGGGAGTCCGCACCGAGTCGGGGGCGGCGACGACCGCCCACAGGCACAGGGAACCGGTGACGGCCAGTGATATCAGCAGGGCCAGTGCGGTCGGCCGGGATGAGGCGCTCAAGTGGAGTCCTTGGGGCGGACGGGGGCGGGCGGGCCGGGCGGTCCGACGGCACGGACGGGGTGGTCGGACCGATCGGGCGGAGTGTTTCGGGTGAACAGGGCTTATCGGGACGGTTCGGTACGGCTGTGGGGCATGCGACAACTGGAGGTGATTATTCCCAGGTAAGTCGTGGTCACTATATGAGAATTGAAGCTCTCTTTGGGAAGGTCTTGTGGCCTTCTCTGTTTATGTATGGGGCGAGGTGTCCGGCTGCGCGTCGGCGGTGCGGCAGGCCGTGAATCCGCTGTGTCCGGGCGCGTTTCCGGCGCGTTCAGGAGTATTTCGGACATATATTCGTCTCGTTCCTGCCTGTTCCTGCTCGCTATGTCTTGTTATGGCTTGTTCCGTCGCGTTGAGGCATTCGCGGGAAACGCGCGCGCTCCGGGCGCGCGGGCGCCCCGCCGGCGGCATCCTGGGCCGATGGCCGCACACCAGGAACCGACGGGACGCGACGCACGACCGACAGGGAACGACGCCGACCCGGCGGATCGCGAAACGAAGCGGACGGATCACGACGCACGACCGACGGGACGCGGCGCGAAGCGGACGGATCACGACGCGCGACCGGCGGAACGCGACGCGCTCGCCCGGGCCCTGCGCTCCGCGGTCCGCGGAGAGGCCGACTTCACCCCCACCGCGCGGGCGCTGACGACGATGGACGCCTCCAACCACCGCCGCGTACCGCTCGGTGTCGTCACCCCGCGCGACGCCGACGACGTGGCCGCCGCGCTGGCCGTCTGCCGCGAGCACCGGGTGCCCGTGGTGCCGCGTGGCGGCGGGACGTCCATCGCGGGACAGGCCACCGGAACCGGGGTCGTGATCGACCTCACCCGCCACATGCGGCGGATCACCGCGCTGGACCCCGGCTCCCGCACGGCGGTCGTCCAGCCGGGCGTGGTCCTGGACGAGCTGCGGGCGGCGGCCGCCCCGTACGGCCTGACCTTCGGCCCCGACCCGTCCACGCACGGCCGCTGCACGCTCGGCGGCATGATCGGCAACAATGCCTGCGGGGCGCACTCGGTCGCCTGGGGTACCACCGCCGACAACGTGGACACCCTGACCGTGGCCCGCTACGGCGGCGGCACCCTTCGGGCGGGCCGCGGCCGGGACGCCGGACTCCCCGACGGACTCCGTGCGTTCATCGACACCAACCTGGCGCTCCTGCGCACCGGATTCCCCGAACTCCCGCGCCGGATCTCCGGTTACGCACTGGACGCGCTGCTGCCCGAACGCGGCACCGACCTCGCCCGTGCGTTCTGCGGCAGCGAGGGCACGCTCGGCGTGGTGACGGAGGCGACCGTCCGGCTCGTCGAGGCACCGGCGGCCCGCGCGCTCGCCGTCCTCGGCTATGCCGACGAGTCCGCGGCCGCCGAGGCCGCCCCCGGCCTCCTCCCGTACGGTCCGCTGACCGTGGAGGGCATGGCCGCCGATCTCGTGCGGGGGGCCGCCGACCTCGTACGGACGTCGGCCGGGCTCCCGCGCGGCGGCGCCTGGCTGTTCGTCGAGACCGGCGGCGCCGGCCCGGCCGAGGCCCGCGCCCATGCCGAACGGATCCTGCGGTCCGCCGACCCGCTGGACGGCACGGTGGTCACCGACCCGGCCGGACAACGGGCCCTGTGGCGCGTCCGCGAGGACGCCGCCGGCACCGCCACCCGCATGCCCGACGGCACCGAGGCATGGCCCGGCTGGGAGGACTGCGCCGTACCGCCCGCCCGGCTCGGCCCGTACCTGCGCGCGTTTCGCGCACTGCTCGCCGAGCACGGGCTGCGCGGCACCCCGTACGGCCACTTCGGCGAGGGCTGCGTCCACGTCCGGATCGACTTCGACCTGCTGACCCCCGAGGGCGTGGCCCGCTACCGCCGCTTCTCCACCGACCTCGCCGACCTGGTCGTCGCGCACGGCGGTTCACTGAGCGGCGAACACGGCGACGGCATGGCCCGCGCCGAACTGCTCCCGCGCATGTACGGGGACGAACTCGTCGACCTCTTCGCCCGGTTCAAGGACATCTGGGACCCGGACGGCGGCATGAACCCGGGCATTCTCGCCCGCCCCGCCCGGCTCGACGAGAACCTCCGCTTCGACGTGCTGCCGCGACGCCCGGTGGACGTCGCGTTCGGCTATCCGCACGACGGCGGCGACTTCACGGCGGCGGTACGCCGGTGCGTGGGCGTCGCCAAGTGCCGTACGGCCGTGCCCGCGGGCACGGCCGTGATGTGCCCGTCGTTCCGGGTGACCGGCGAGGAGGCCCACTCCACCCGGGGCCGGGCCCGGCTGCTGCACGAGATGCTCGCGGGCGAGGTGATCACGGACGGCTGGCGGTCGACGGAAGTGCGCGACGCGCTCGACCTCTGCCTCGCCTGCAAGGGCTGCCGCACCGACTGCCCGGTGGGCGTCGACATGGCCACGTACAAGGCGGAGTTCCTGCACCACCACTACCGGGGTCGTCCGCGCCCGGCCGCCCACTACGCGATGGGCCGGCTGCCGCGGTGGCTGCGCCTGGCGGCCCCGTTCGCGGGCACGCTGAACGCCCTGGCCCGGGTGCGCCCCCCGGCCGCCCTGGCCAAGCGGCTCGCCGGGATCGCTCCGGAGCGCGACATCCCGGTGCTCGCGCGCGAGACGTTCAGCCGGTGGCTGCGGCGGCGCCTGGGCAAGAGGACGGTGATCCTCTCCGACGACCGGGTGGCCCTCCTATGGCCGGACACGTTCACCGAACACTTCGCGCCCGAGGTGGGCCGGGCGGCCGTCCGTGTCCTGGAGTCGGCGGGTCGCACCGCGCTGACGCCCGGTCGTGGGCTGTGCTGCGGCCTCACCTATGTGTCCACCGGCCAGCTCGACCGGGCCCGTACGGTGATGCGCCGGACACTGGACCGGGTCGCCCCGGTCCTGGGCGACCCGATCGTGGTCCTCGAACCGAGCTGCGCCGCCACCCTCCGCACCGACCTGCCCGAACTCCTCCCCGGCGACCCGCGGGCCGCCGAACTGGCTTCATCCGTAAGGACATTGGCCCAGTACCTGGAGGAGTGCGCCCCGCACTGGCGGCCGCCCCGCCTGGACCGTCCGGTCGTCGGCCAGACCCACTGTCACCAGCACGCGGTCCTGGGCGATGAGGCCGACCGCCGCCTGCGCGAACGGGCCGGACTGAGCGGCGAGTTGAGCGGCGGCTGCTGTGGACTCGCGGGGAACTTCGGCTTCGAGCGCGGCCACTGGGAGGTGTCGGTGGCGTGCGCGGAGGAGCAACTGCTCCCCTCGGTACGGGAGGCCGGGCCCGGCGCGGTGATCCTGGCCGACGGCTTCTCCTGCCGCACGCAACTGGCGCAACTGGGCGGCGGGGTACGTGCACGCCACATGGCGGAGGTGCTGGCGGAGGGCCTGCGGGACGGGCCACGGGGGGAACGTCCGGAGGATCTGCCGGAGGACCCGCCGGACGGGCTGTCGGAGAGCCCGCCGGAGGGGTGAGGGCCCGGGGCCCCAGGCCCCGCGCCGGGCCGGACCTCGACGCCGAGGCTGGGCCTCGGCGTCGGCCCGGGCCGGGCTCCGACGCACGGCCGGGCCGTGACGTACGGCCGGGCCCCGACCTCGTCCCCGGGCCGTGACCCCGTCCCCGGGCCCCGACCTCGTCCCCGGGCCCCGCCCTCGTCCCCGGGCCCCGACCTCGTCCCCGGGCCGTGACCCCGACCCCGGGCCTCGGCCTCCGCGCCGGGCACGGGCTCCGATCTCGACCCCCGCCCCCTCACCCCCCGACGCCCCGGTGGCGCACGACCTCGCGGGCGAGGTCGAGGAGGTCCGGCAGCGCGGGGTGGCCGGCAGCGTCGCGCCGGGCGAGGAGGACGGGGAGGGCCGGGGCGTCGACGAGCGGACGGTAGGCGACGCCGGAGTGCGGGTGCATCTCGGCGGTGGAGGCGGCGGAGACCCCGACGCCCCGCCCCGCCGCGATGGCGGTCAGCCAGTCGTCGGTGTTGGCGACGGTGAGGGTCGTGGCGGGGCGGGCATCCGGCGGCCACAGGTCGAGACCGGTGGTGCCGGAGACGGTGTTGAGGACCACGGTGCCGTCCGCGAGATCGGCGAGGCGGAGCACGGCGCGGGCGGCGAGAGGGCCGTCCGCCGCCACGGCGGCCGTCCGGCGCTCCTCGAACAGCACCTCGGTGACGAGCCCGGGCGCCACCACCGGTCCGCGCAGCAGCGCGGCGTCGACCTCGCCCCGGGTGAGCCCGGCGGTGCGGTCGTCGATCCGCAGCAGTTCGAGCGGGGTCGACGGATACCGCTCCTGCCAGCGCCGGAGCAGCGGTGTGGTGTACGGACCGAACGCGGACCAGGCGTGCCCGACCCGCAGCGGCCTCAGGCGCGGCCCGCCGGGGCCGAGCGCCTCGTCGAACGCGGCGACCGCGGCGACGGCCCGGTCCCGGAAGGCGACGCCTTCGGGGGTGAGGACCAGATGGTGGGTGGACCGGTCGACGAGCCGGACGCCGAGGCGCCGTTCCAGGGCGGCGAGCGTCCGTGAGACCGCGGGCTGGGTGAGGCGCAGCCGGGCAGCGGCGCGTGTGACGTTGCCCTCGTCGGCGACGGCGAGGAAGGCGCGCAGATGGCGGATCTCGATGCCGCGGCCCCGCCCGCGGTCCGCAGGGGTCCCGACAGGGGGGTCATCACTGGGTCCAAGGCTCATGCGCGCTGAGCATAACCGGAGCCCAACCGGCATTTCACATGGCACGCGGAGGTACCTACCGTAAGAGGGAGGTACCGCACGGTCCGGTGCAATATTTTCGATCGGGCAGCTCAGCGGAGCGCACTGATGGCGACGGACGCAAGCGCATCCGGACGCCGAGCATCCGGACGTCGGCATTCGGAACACCGAGCGTCCGGGCGTCGGACTCGGACTCGGACTCGGACCTGGACTTGGACTCGGGAGGAACAACGCACGTGGACGTGAACGACCGGAGCGCGGCGGCAGGGGCGGCAGCGACAGAACGGGTGGCGGCCGTCGCCGTACCGGAGACGGTGGCCACGGCCGGCACGGCACCGGATTCCGTCCGCGCACGCGATTCCGTCGGCGCACCCGGTTCCGTCCGCGCCCCGGGCCGGGCGGCGGCGCTCGCCCCGATCGCCCTGGTCGTCGCGGGCGGCCTCTCCGTCCAGTTCGGCGCCTCGGTGGCGGTCCTGCTGATGCCCCGGGCCGGGGCGCTCGGGGTGGTCACCCTGCGGCTGGGCGTCGCCGCGCTCGCGATGCTGGTCGTCTGCCGCCCGAGGCTGCGCGGATACTCACGCGCCGACTGGGGCACCGTCCTGGCCTTCGGCGCGGCCATGGCCGGCATGAACACGCTCTTCTACCAGGCGGCCGACCGCATCCCGCTGGGCGCGGCCGTGACCCTGGAGGTGCTGGGCCCGCTCGCCCTCTCGGTGATCGCGTCGCGCCGCCTGGTCAACGTGGTGTGGGCGGGGCTCGCGCTGGGCGGTGTCGTGCTGCTGAGCGGTGGGGGCTTCGACCGTCTCGACCCCGTGGGCGCCGCGTACGCGCTGGGCGCCGGTGCCATGTGGGCCGCGTACATCGTCTTCAGCGCCCGGACCGGGCGCCGCTTCCCGCAGGCGGACGGCCTGGCCCTGTCCATGGCGGTCGCCGCCCTCCTCACCCTGCCCCTCGGCGTCCTGGAGTCCGGCTCGAAACTGCTGGTCCCGTCCACGCTGGGACTGGGCGCGGTGGTAGCGCTGCTGAGCTCCGTGCTGCCATACACCCTCGAACTCATGGCGCTGCGCCGCCTGCCCGCCCCCACCTTCGCGATCCTGATGAGCCTGGAACCGGCCATAGCGGCCACGGCGGGCTTCCTCGTCCTCGGCCAGGCCCTGGCCCCGACGGACGCCCTGGCCATCGCCCTCGTCATCGGCGCGAGCATGGGCGCGGTGCGCAGCCAGACCCGGCGCCCGAGGCCCCGGGAACGCGGCTGATGCCCGGGGCGAGCCCTTGTCGGCCCGCCCCCGCGCGCGGAATCATGGCGGCCCGTCACGCGAGATCCCGCCGGGGGAGCCCATGATTGTCGCCGCCGTCTATTTCGTCGTCGCCGTGGCCGCGGCCGTGATGTTCGGGAGGAACCTGGACCGTCACCTCCAGGGCCCCCGGCTCCGGGCCATCTGGGCGGGCGGCCGCACGGCCGAGGCCCGGTGCACCGGCGTGCGCACCGAGGAGGCCCAGGACGCCGAGGGCGGCTTCGTCCTGCACGCCCACCCCACCCTGGAGTTCCGCACCGGCGACGGGCGCACCGTCAGCTTCGAGGAGCGCCAGTCGCGTCCGGCCCCGGCCCAGGGCGATGTCGTGACCGTCTACTACGGTGCCGAGAACCCGCAGGACGCGACCACCCGGGCCCCGTCCTTCGGCATCCGCCACGCCAGGACCCTGGTCACCGGGGTGGGCGGCGCCTTCGCCCTGGTCACGGCGGTCGTCGTCGCCCTCGTCCGCTGAGCGCGGCCCGGAGCCGTCCGACCGGCGCTCATCCGGGGGTGACGGTGTCGAGGGGCAGGCTGTCCGTGGCCGTCTCGCGAAAGAACCGCCCCTCCGGCAGATCGTCCACCGCGCCGGAGCCCAGGGGCAGCGCGTCGCAGGAGGCGCTGGTCATCCCCCGCGCGTACGCGGACAGGAACGGGGCCGGCACGTCCGGCACCCCGTGCGGTGCGGACGGCTCGAAGGCGTGCGACGGGTCCGCCACGGCCCGGGCCGCGGTCCCGGCGGGCAGATGGGCCACACCCACCACCCGGTACCGCGGGTCCGGGCCGGGCGGATGTGAACGGCCCTTCGCGTCCCGGTCCACGCCGGTCAGTGCGCCCCGCCCAGTCACCCTGCCCGGCCGCCCCGTCTCGCCGAACGGAAAATAATGCAAGCATGCTTGCTTGTTTATTGCTCCGCTGCCATGCTCCTGGGCACGCCGCCACGTCGCGAGGGGAGCGCACCGTGTCCGAAGTCGCAGCCGTGATCGACGATCTGCGCGACGAGAGCGATGAACTCGACGTCCTGGTACGGGAGCTGAGCGTGGAGCAGTGGTCCGCGCCGACGCCCGCCCCCGGCTGGAGCATCGCGCACCAGATCGCCCATCTCACCTGGACCGACGAGGTCGCGCTGCTGGCAGCCACCGATGCCGACGCCTTCGCGGGCGAGGCGGCCGAGGCCCTGGCGGCCCCCGAGTCCTTCGTCGGCCGGGGCGCCGAGGAGATCGCCGCCGCCCTGGCCCCCCAGGTGCTGCTCGAGCGGTGGCGCGGCGGGCGGGAACGGCTGGAGGCGGTGCTGCGGGAGGCTCCGGCGGGTACACGTATCCCCTGGTACGGGCCGCCGATGAGCGTCGCCTCGATGGCGACCGCCCGGATCATGGAGACCTGGGCGCACGGCCAGGACATCGCCGATGCCCTCGGGGTCACCAGGACTCCCACGGCCCGGCTGCGGCACGTCGCCCGGATCGGGGTGCGGGCCCGCGACTACGCCTATCTGGTACGGGGGATCGAGGCGCCCGAGGAGGAGTTCCGGGTCGAACTCCTTGCGCCGGACGGCGGGGTGATCGTGTTCGGGGACGAGGACGCACCGCAGCGTGTCACCGGGCCGCTGATCGACTTCTGCCTCCTCGTCACCCGGCGCGCCCACCGCGACGACCTCGCCGTCCGGGCGTTCGGGGCCGATGCCGACCGGTGGCTCGACATCGCCCAGGCCTTCGCCGGACCCGCCGGAGCGGGCCGCGCACCCCGGGGGGACGGCAAGTGACCGACGTACTGCGGATCGGCAACGCCTCCGGGTTCTACGGCGACCGCTTCGACGCCGTGCGCGAGATGCTCACCGGAGGCCCGCTCGACGTCCTCACCGGGGACTACCTCGCCGAGCTGACCATGCTCATCCTCGGCCGGAGCCGCCTCAAGGACCCGGCGCGCGGATACGCCACCACCTTCCTGCGCCAGCTCGAAGAGGGCCTCGGGCTCGCCCACGAACGCGGGGTGAAGATCGTCGCCAATGCGGGAGGGCTCAATCCGGCCGGACTGGCCGATGCCGTGAGGGGGTTGGCGCAGAAGGTGGGCGTGCCCGTGCGCGTCGCCCATGTGGAGGGCGACAGCCTCCCCGTGCCCGAAGGATTCCTCACCGCCAACGCCTACCTCGGCGGCGCCGGGATCGCCGCCTGCCTCGACGCGGGCGCGGACGTCGTCGTCACCGGGCGGGTCACCGACGCGGCCCTCGTCACCGGTCCCGCCGCCGCCCGCTTCGGCTGGGGGCCCGGCGACCACGACGCGCTCGCCGGGGCCGTCGTCGCCGGACATGTCCTGGAGTGCGGCACCCAGGCCACCGGGGGGAACTACTCGTTCTTCCGGGGCCACGACCTGCGCCGGCCCGGCTTCCCCGTCGCCGAGATCCACGCCGACGGCTCGTCCGTCATCACCAAGCACGACGGCACCGGCGGCGTCGTCGACATCGGCACCGTCACCGCCCAGCTGCTGTACGAGACCGGTGGCGCCCGGTACGCCGGACCGGACGTCACCGCCCGGCTCGACACCGTGCGGCTGACCCGGGAGGGCCCCGACCGGGTGCGGATCACCGGCGTGCGCGGCGAGGCCCCGCCGTCGACCCTCAAGGTCGGGCTGAACCGGCTCGGCGGCTGGCGCAACGAGGTCGCCTTCGTGCTCACCGGCCTCGACATCGAGGCCAAGGCGCAGCTGGTGCGGGAACAGTTCGCCGACGCGCTCGCCCGCTCCGGCGCCGAACCCGACGAGGTGCGGTGGGAGCTGTCCCGGACCGACCGGGCCGATGCCACCACCGAGGAGAGCGCCAGCGCCCTGCTCCGGCTCGTCGTCCGCGACCGGGACCAGGCGACCGTCGGACGCGCCGTCTCCGGCGCCGCGATCGAGCTCGCGCTCGGCAGCTACCCCGGCTTCCACGTCACCGCCCCGCCCGGCAACGGCGCACCCTACGGGGTGTTCGAGGCGCGGTACGTACCGGCCGGCGAGGTCCCGCACATCGCCGTGCTCCCCGACGGGCGGCGACAGAACCTGGCGCCTCCCGCGACCACACGCCCGCTCCGGGACGTCGGCGAACCTCCGCTGCCCGACCCCCTGCCGGACCCCGGCCCCACCCGGCCCGCCCCGCTCGGCCGGATCGCGGGCGCCCGCAGCGGCGACAAGGGCGGGGACGCCAACGTGGGCGTATGGGCCGTCGACGACGACGCCTGGCGGTGGCTGGCCCACGAGCTGACCGTCGAACGGTTTCGGGAGCTGCTGCCGGAGACCGCCGCCCTCACCGTCGTACGCCATGTCCTGCCCAACCTCCGCGCGCTGAACTTCGTCGTCCACGGACTGCTCGGCGAGGGCGTCGCCGCGCAGCACCGGTTCGATCCGCAGGCCAAGGCGGTGGGGGAATGGCTGCGGTCCCGGCATCTCCCCATCCCCGTAACGCTGTTGAAGGCCGCCCACGCCCCGGAGGTGACCGCATGACCGTCCTGCCCACCGGGCTCGACACCGCGAGCCCCGAATACGCCGCGAACCGCGCGGCCATGCTCGCCAAACTCGACGAACTGGACGCCGAGCACGCCAAGTCGCGGGCAGGAGGCGGTGAGAAGTACGTCGAACGGCACAGGAAGCGCGGCAAGTCGACCGCGCGTGAGCGGATCGAGCTGCTGATCGACCCGGACACCCCCTTCCTGGAGCTGTCGCCGCTCGCCGCCTGGGGGAGCGACTACACGGTGGGAGCCTCGCTCGTCACCGGCATCGGTGTGGTGGAGGGCGTCGAGTGCCTGATCACCGCCAACGACCCGACCGTGCGCGGTGGCGCCTCCAACCCGTGGACGCTGAAGAAGGCGCTGCGGGCCAACGAGATCGCCTTCGCCAACCGGCTGCCCTGCGTCAGTCTCGTCGAGTCGGGCGGAGCCGATCTGCCCTCGCAGAAGGAGATCTTCATCCCGGGCGGCGCGCTGTTCCGCGACCTCACCCGGCTGTCGGCGGCCGGCATCCCCACCGTGGCCGTGGTCTTCGGCAACTCGACGGCCGGCGGCGCGTACGTGCCCGGCATGTCCGACCACACCGTCATGATCAAGGACCGTTCCAAGGTGTTCCTCGGCGGTCCGCCCCTGGTGAAGATGGCGACCGGCGAGGAGAGCGACGACGAGTCGCTCGGCGGCGCCGAGATGCACGCCCGCGTCTCGGGGCTCGCCGATCACTTCGCCGTCGACGAGCGGGACGCGCTGCGTCTGGCCCGGCGCGTCGTCGCCCGTCTCAACTGGCGCAAGGCGCACGCCGATCCGGGACCGGCCGAGCCGCCGAAGTACGACGAGGACGAGCTGATCGGCATCGTGCCCGGCGACCTGAAGGTCCCCTTCGACCCGCACGAGGTCATCGCCCGGATCGTCGACGGCTCCGACTTCGACGCGTTCAAACCGCTGTACGGGACCAGCCTGGTGACCGGATGGGCCGCGCTCCACGGCTACCCGGTCGGCATCCTCGCCAACGCGCGGGGCGTGCTGTTCAGCGAGGAGTCCCAGAAGGCCGCCCAGTTCATCCAGTTGGCCAATCAGCGCGACATCCCCCTGCTGTTCCTGCACAACACCACCGGCTACATGGTCGGCAAGGAGTACGAACAGGGCGGCATCATCAAGCACGGCGCCATGATGATCAACGCGGTGTCGAACTCGAAGGTGCCGCATCTGTCCGTGCTGATGGGCGCCTCGTACGGGGCCGGGCACTACGGCATGTGCGGGCGGGCGTACGACCCGCGCTTCCTGTTCTCCTGGCCCAGCAGCAAGTCCGCCGTCATGGGGCCGCAGCAGCTCGCCGGGGTGCTCTCGATCGTCGCCCGCGCCTCCGCCGCCGCGAAGGGGCGGCCGTACGACGAGGAGGCCGACGCCGGGCTGCGGGCCATGGTGGAGCAGCAGATCGAGTCGGAGTCGCTGCCTCTGTTCCTGTCCGGGCGGCTGTACGACGACGGGGTCATCGACCCGCGCGACACCAGGACCGTCCTCGGGATGTGCCTGTCCGCGATCCACACCACCCCGGTCGAAGGCGCCCGCGGCGGCTTCGGCGTCTTCCGGATGTGAGGCCAGGCATGACCACGCAGAAGTCCGCATCGACGTCCCCGACGACCCCCACGTCGACCTCCGCCAGGTCGGTCGCCGCGCCGACCTCCGAGCCCGCCCCCGCACCGATTTCCGTGCCGGTCTCGACGCTGCTCGTCGCCAACCGGGGCGAGATCGCCTGCCGGATCTTCCGCACCTGCCGGGCGCTCGGCATCGCCACCGTCGCCGTGTATTCCGACGCGGACGCCCACGCCCTGCACGTACGGGAGGCGGACACCGCCGTACGGCTGCCGGGCACGGTCCCGGCCGACACCTATCTCCGCGGTGACCTGGTCGTACGCGCCGCCCTCGCGGCGGGCGCCGACGCCGTCCACCCCGGCTACGGCTTCCTCTCCGAGAACGCCGGTTTCGCGCGGGCCGTACGGGACGCCGGACTCGTATGGGTGGGGCCGCCGCCCGAGGCCATCGAGCTGATGGCCTCCAAGACCAGGGCCAAGGAGCTGATGGCCGGGGCGGGAGTGCCGCTGCTCGCCCCCGTCGACCCGGAACGCGCCACCGAGGCCGATCTGCCGCTGCTGCTGAAGGCGGCGGCGGGCGGCGGCGGCCGCGGAATGCGGATCGTACGCGAACTCGGCCAGCTGCCGGGCGAGGTGAAGGCGGCTGCGGCCGAGGCCGAGGCGGCGTTCGGGGACGGGGAGGTCTTCGCGGAGCCGTACGTGGAGCGCGGCCGGCACGTCGAGGTGCAGATCATGGCCGACGGGCACGGCGGGGTCTGGGCGCTCGGCACCCGGGACTGCTCGCTCCAGCGACGCCACCAGAAGGTCGTCGAGGAGGCTCCCGCGCCCGGCCTCGACGACGCGCTGCGGAACCGGCTGCACGAGGCCGCCACGGCCGCCGCGCGGGCGGTCGGCTACCGGGGTGCGGGCACCGTCGAGTTCCTCCTCGCCCCTGACGGCAGGCCGTACTTCCTGGAGATGAACACCCGCCTCCAGGTCGAACACCCCGTGACGGAAGCCGTGTTCGGCCTCGACCTCGTCGCCCTGCAACTGCGCGTCGCGGAAGGCGGACCCCTGCCCGACGCCGCACCCCCCGAGCCGCACGGGCACGCCGTCGAGGCCCGGCTCTACGCCGAGGACCCCGCCCGCGACTGGCAGCCGCAGACCGGAGCACTGCTCGCGCTGGAGATACCCGACGAGCCCGGACTCCGCCTGGACACCGGATACACCGGGGGCGACACGATCGGCGTGCACTACGACGCGATGCTCGCCAAGGTCGTCGCCCACGCCCCCACCCGCGACCAGGCCGTACGCCTTCTCGCCCGCGCCCTGGAACGCGCCCGCGTGCACGGGCCGGTCACCAACCGCGACCTGCTCGTACGGTCCCTGCGCCACCCCGACTTCCGCGCGGCCCGCCTGGACACCGGCTTCTACGACCGCCACCTCACGGCCCTCACCGCGCCGCCCGACCCGGCGGAACTCCGCCTCGCCGCCCTGGCCGCCGCCCTCGCCGACGAGGCCGCCCGCCGGGAGGGAAGCGGACCGGGACCGGTCCGCTTCGGAGCCTGGCGCAACAACCCCTCGGGGCCGCAGGTCAAGCGCTACCGCGCCGAACCCGACGGCTCCGAGCACGAGGCCGTCTACCGCACCGGCCGCACGGGCCCGGTCCCCGGGACCGGGGAGCGCGTCATCGCCGCCCGCCCCGGCCGTGTCACCCTCGAAGTCGGGGACGTCACCCGCCACTTCACCATCAGCGGGTACGAGGAAGACCCGCACGGCGGGACCCTCCACCGCGGCACGGTGTACATCGACACCGCCGGCGGCTCGTACACCCTCACCGCCCTGCCCCGCTTCACCGACCCCGCCGACCGCACCGAACCCGGCTCCCTGCTCGCCCCCATGCCCGGCACCGTCGTCCGTGTCGCGGAGGGACTGGCCGCCGGGGCGGTCGTCGAGGCCGGGCAGCCGCTGATCTGGCTGGAGGCGATGAAGATGGAACACCGCATCCTCGCCCCCGCCTCCGGCATCCTCGCCGCCTTCCACGCCACCCCCGGCCTCCAGGTCGAGGTCGGCACCCTGCTCGCCGTCGTACGGGACACGGACGCGAGCCCGAGCGGCCGGATGCCGGACACCGACGAGACCCCGAGCACCCGCGCACCCGGCACCCACGCATTGAGCACCCCCGTACCGGGCACCGACACACAGGAGGCACCGAAGCGATGAGCACCGTTCTCGAAACCGACGAACACCGGGACCTGCGCGCCGCCGTCGCCGCCCTCGGAAAGCGGTACGGGCGCGACTACATGATGTCCGTCGTGAACGACGGCTCCCACCCCCGCGAACTGTGGGCCGAGTCCGCCAAGGCGGGCTACCTCGGCGTTAACCTCCCCGAGGAGTACGGCGGCGGGGGCGGCGGTATGGCCGAACTCTCCATCGTTCTGGAGGAGTTGGGGGCAGCCGGTAGTCCCCTCCTGATGATGGTCGTCTCCCCGGCGATCTGCGGCACGGTGATCGCCCGCTTCGGCACCGACGTGCAGAAGCGGCAGTGGCTCCCCGGCCTCGCCGACGGCAGCCTCATCATGGCCTTCGGCATCACCGAACCCGACGCCGGTTCCAACTCCCACCGCATCACCACCACCGCCCGCAGGGACGGCTCCGGAGCGGACGCCGACTGGCTGCTCACCGGACGCAAGGTCTTCGTCTCGGGCGTCGACATCGCCGACGCCACACTGATCGTCGCACGCACCGAGGACGCCAGGACCGGGCGCCTCAAGCCCTGCCTGTTCATCGTCCCGCGCGACACCCCCGGCTTCGGCCGCTCGCCCATCGACATGGAACTCCAGGCCGCCGAGAAGCAGTTCGAACTCGTCCTGGACGACGTACGGCTGCCCGCCGACGCCTTGGTGGGCGATGAGGACGCCGGACTGCTCCAACTCTTCGCCGGGCTCAACCCCGAACGCATCATGACTGCCGCGTTCGGTATCGGCATGGGCCGCTACGCGCTTGCCCGCGCCGTCGACTACGCGAAGACCCGGCAGGTGTGGAAGGAACCCATCGGCGCCCACCAGGCCATCGCCCACCCCCTCGCCCAGGCCCACATCGAACTCGAACTGGCCCGGCTGATGATGCAGAAGGCCGCCCGGCTGTACGACGACGGCGACGACATCGGCGCCGGGGAGGCCGCCAACATGGCCAAGTACGCGGCGGGCGAGGCGTGCGTGAGGGCCGTGGACCAGGCCGTGCACACCCTCGGCGGCAACGGGCTCGCCCGTGAATACGGCCTGGCGTCCCTGGTCACGGCGTCCCGCGTCACCCGGATCGCCCCCGTCAGCCGGGAGATGATCCTGAACTACGTGTCCCACCAGTCCCTGGGGCTCCCCAAGTCGTACTGACGCGGGCCGTCCTGTCCCTCCCCCGTGCCGCGGCCACGCGCCACGGCCCGTCGGCGCGGCTGCCGATGCGCGGACGCACCGGCAGCCGTCCTTCACCGCTCCGAAGGGACCCACCGCCATGGCGCACGTGTTCCACAGCGATCTCCCGCCCGCCCGGGCACTCGACGTACCCGTGCACGACGCGGTCCTCGGGCGGGCCGCCGCGTACGGCGACACACTCGCGCTGATCGACGGCACAGGCGACGGATCCGCCCTCACCTACCGACAACTTGACACGTTCCACCGCAAGGTCGCCGCCGCACTCGCCGGGGCCGGACTGCGCAAGGGGGACGTACTGGCCCTGCACAGCCCCAACACCATCGCCTACCCCGTGGTCTTCCACGGCGCGACACGTGCGGGCGCCACCGTCACCACGATCCACCCGCTGGCCACGGCGGAGGAGTTCGCGAAGCAGCTGCGCGACTCCTCCGCCCGCTGGATCGTCACCGTCTCCCCGCTGCTCGCGACGGCCCGCCGCGCGGCCGAACTCGTCGGCCGCATCAAGGAGATCTTCGTCTGCGACCGGGCGGACGGGCACACATCCGTCCTCGACATGCTCGCCACCACCGAGCCCGAACCTCATGTCACCATCGACCCGGCCGAGGACGTCGCCGCCCTCCCGTACTCCTCCGGCACCACCGGCACCCCCAAGGGCGTGATGCTCACCCACCGCTCCATGGCCACCAACCTGGAGCAGCTGCGCCCCTTCGTCCCCATGGGCCCCGGCGACCGCATCCTGGCGGTCCTGCCCTTCTTCCACATCTACGGGCTGACCGCCCTGATGAACGGCCCCCTGCGCCTCGGCGCCACCGTCGTCGTGCTGCCGCGCTTCGACCTCGAACAGTTCCTCACAGCGATCGAGAAGCACCGGATCACCGGCCTGTACGTGGCCCCGCCGATCGTCCTCGCCCTGGCGAAGCACCCCGCGGTCGACCGGTACGACCTGTCCTCGCTGGAGTACGTCGTCAGCGCCGCCGCCCCGCTGGACGCCGAGCTCGCCGCCGCCTGCTCGCGGCGGCTGGGCCTGCCCCCGGTCCGCCAGGCGTACGGCATGACGGAACTGTCGCCCGCCACCCATGTCGTCCCCCTCGCCGCCCAGAACCCGCCGCCCGGCACGGTGGGCAGGCTGATCCCCGGTACGGAGATGCGCATCGTCCCGCTCGACCGGGACGGCGAGAACGGCGGGAACGGTGAGGACGGTGAGGACGGTGAGGACGCCACGCCCGGGACGGTCGGCGAGATCCTGATCCGCGGACCACAAGTGATGAAGGGCTACCTCGGCCGCCCCGACGCCACCGCCGAGATGATCGACGCCGACGGGTGGGTGCACACCGGCGACATCGGACGCGTCGACGCCGACGGTTGGCTGTTCGTCGTCGACCGGGTGAAGGAACTGATCAAGTACAAGGGCTATCAGGTCGCCCCCGCCGAGCTCGAAGCCCTGCTCCTCGGCCACGAGGCCATCGTCGACGCCGCCGTCATCGGCGTGCCTGACGCCGAGGGCAACGAGATCCCCCGGGCCTACCTGGTCCGCCGCCCCGGCGAGGCGGGGGAGCGGCTGACGGCGGACGCCGTCATGGCGTACGTCGCCGAGCGCGTCGCCCCGTACAAGAAGGTGCGGCAGGTGGAGTTCGTCACGGCCGTGCCCCGCGCGACCTCGGGAAAGATCCTCCGCCGCGAGCTGCGCACCCGTGCCGGGGCCCCGCGCCGACAGGACGGGGCGGCGACGCGGTGACGCAGGAAGCCCCCATGGGCCTCATGCGACCCCCGTTCGCCCGGCTCTCACTTCGCGTGATGGCAGGGGCAGTCGCACCGCCGGATCTCGATGGGCACCTCCCACTCAGGAGCCCCCGCCCGCCGCATCACGCCCGGCCCGGGGCACTCTCCGTGTTCACCGAGCCGACACGCGGGCGCGAGCGCCTTCCGGTGCGGTGTCGGCGCGGTCACGGCTGCTCGCCGTACGGGACCAGGCGGCGCTGTTCGCGGCACGGGGCGCACGCGTACACACCGACCCCCGGTCCCGAGCCCTGCTCGACGATCTCGATCAGCGCGGCCGTCCCGGACGGGCCCTTGTGCCAGTGACACCAACCGGTCTCCGCCGTCCCCGGGCCCAGCACCGGGCGGACGGGCCCCACGCTCACCGCTGCCCGCCCTTGCACCGGTCGCACCGGCAGACGGGGAACTCGGTCGACAGTTCCACCATCTCGGCCGGAACCACCTCGGCCTTCGGCCGAACGACACGTGTCCGCCCGTACCGGTCCACCTCGTACACCTTGATGGTCATGCCCATTCAGCCCGCCTACGTCGTTCGAGGGCCACTTGGCGATTCCGCTGTGCGGCCCGATTGCACCTCCGATGATGTGTGCGCCCGTCGAGTAGGTACCAGGTCGTCCGATGGCCACGCGCGGCCACGTAGCGGCCACGGCTGGAAGCGTGAGTGATGACGTCTCAGACTGGACACATGAGTCGTAACGACGCGTTGAGGGCTGCCCGGCTCCGTGCGGGGTGGCGCACCGTCGAGTCGGCCGCAGCCGGCATCACCGAGCATGGACGGGCCCTGCTCGACGACAGGCAGTTCACCGTGTCCGCAAGGACATGGCGGCGGTGGGAAGGCGCCCGCCCCGGATGGCCGGCCGAGGAGACCGCGATCGTCATCCACGACGCGCTCGGTCGATGGCCCGAAGATCTCGGGTTCACGACTCCGCCGAAATGGATCCGGCCCGAGCATCACGAAGAGGAACATGTGCGCCGTCGAGAGTTCGTCTCTGTCACCGCTGCTGCCCTCGTTGCCGGCCCCGTTGCGCGACAGCACGTCGACCCCGCATTGATCGACTACTTCCAGCAGCAGCTGGAGGGGCATTACTGCGCGGATATGTTCCTTGGTCCTCATGACCTGATCGGCACGGTGTCCGCGCAGTACCAGCTCATCGACAAGCTGGTCCGCTCCGCCAAGGGGGAGACCCGCCGCGGTCTACTGCGCGTCGGTGCGGCCTATGCGGCACTCGTCGGCTGGCTGTACCAGGACGCCGGCGACATGGAGGGGGCCAGCTTCTGGCGGGGGGTGACGCAGGAGATCGCAGTGCGGTCCCGCGACCCGCACCTCATCGGATACGCGCTGGTGAACCAGGCGCAGGTTCGCACTGATCTGGGCGACGGGCACGCTGTCGTCGAGCTGTGCGAGGCCACCCTCGACGACGCAGGCCGTCTCGTGCCGAAGGTACGGATCATGGCAATGCAGCAGCAGGCGCACGGAGCCAGCCTCACAGGAGAGCGCCGTGTCGTCGACCAGCTCCTGGACCGGGCCGACCGGCTACTGCCCCGGGTCGATGACGATTTGCCGTGGGGCAACGCCTGCCGCCGGACCCCGGGATACCTGGAGGTCCAGCGTGCCACCTGTTACGGGCGGCTCGGGCTCGGTGCCGAGGCCAGTTCCTTGTGGGCGCAGGTGTTGGCAGGGGTGCCGGAGACCGCCCGCCGCGACCGCGGGGTGTACATGGCCCGGCAGGCAACCGCAGCGGCGACGGCGCGGGAACCGGAACAGGCAGTGGAGATCGCGAGGGAGGCTGCGACGATCGCGGCAGAGACCAGGTCTGCCCGGATGCGCCGCGAGCTGGTCACTCTGGAGAGGGCCATGCGACCGTGGCACGATGCACCGGTCGGCCGGGACCTCGCAGAGATCCTGGCGCCTGTGACCGATGGGAGCTGACCATGGCCAAGGACCCCCTGTCTGATGTGGAGATCGCTGCGAGGCTGGCAGAGCGGCCGGGCTGGGACCGTCAAGGGAATGAGATCACCCGCTGGTTCGGGATCCGCTATCACGGTGGCGTCGCGATGATCGTGCACATCGCCGACACCGAACGGCTCATCGGCCACCACGCGGACATCGACCTGCGATGGGACCGCATACGTTTCGGCATCACGACGCACGACGCCGGGCATCGGCTCACCGAAGCCGACTTCGACCTGGCGGCCCGGATCGATCAGATTGCCGACGCACACGGGGCCCAGCCACTCGACGGCTGACCCCGGACGCGCATCGATGATCTTCACGCGTAAGGTCCGGTCCGGCCGTACTTCGACGGGGAGGTTGGACAGGTCGTGCATGGTGCCCCCTCTCGGTCCGGCCGGGGCCGGACGCCCCGGCCGGAAGGTGCGGGCGTCGACCTACTCGAACCGCAGGTCGACGATGCTTTCGAGGTCGATGCCGTACAAGCTGTAGACCTTTGTGGTGTTGATCGACGTGAGGCGGCCGGGGGCGAGGCCGAGGGCGGCGGCCGCCTCCCACACCTGTGCTTCATCGTCGGCCTCGATCTCCAGATAGGGCGGGATGCGCGGCCACTCGTCCACCTCCAGGCGGACCGCACCGAGCTTGTAGGAAGTGCGGCGGTTCTCCTGATAGCTGCGCGGAGTCAGTCCGGCGAGGCGGAGCAGAGTGGCGGCCTCGGCGAAGTCATCGACCGTGACCTCGGTCTCGCGAGTGCCGTCGACGGCGTCAGTGGTGATCTCCTTGACGCACAAAGTGACCACGTCGCCCGTGTCGCGCAGGCGCACCCATCGGCCGGGAACGGGAGGGACGGTGTCGTAGACGTACCGCCGCATGGCACGTGGTGGGGCCACCTCGACCCCGCCGGCGACGGAGATCCGCCGAGCGATGTCCGAGGGGTCGATGCCGAGGGCTTTCACCTCGTACTCGATGTCTGTCACAGGGTTGACTCCTGGGGTGACGGGAGCGGAACGGACGGGAAAGGCCGGTGAGGGTCCGGCATAGTCAATTCGGCCCAGACGACCTTGCCCCAGGCATATCGGTCGCAGCCCCAGCGTCGACTCAGGGCGTCGACCAGAAGCAGGCCGCGCCCGGAGCCCTCCCTGTCGCCGGGGCGGCGTGGCTCGGGGAGCCGACCGCCCCTGTCGGCCACACCGATTCGAATCACCTGGGCGCGGGGCCGCCGTTCGACGGCGACGCGCATCAGGCGGCACCGCGTGTGGACGATGGTGTTGTTGACGAACTCGGAGACGATCAACGCCCCGGGCTCGGCCAGTTCTTCCATGCTCCAGGTGTTGAGTGCGGCGGAGACGAGCAAGCGCGCCCGCGCGGCGGACTCGGGCTCGCAGGGCAGGGATTCGCTGTAGCGGTGAACACGGGTCTCAGCGGTTCCGGCGGCGGTTGCGGTCACAGGGGTGTCCCTCCGGGGCGGGTGGTCCTCCAGGCAGGTGGCCCCGGCGGTCATGCCGGGCCTGCGCACTGTCGCGCTGGTGCGACGAGGGAAGTCCACCGTCGGATCGGCCGGGAGAACAGGCGAAACCCCGGATGCGGGGCGTGCGTGACCCCGGTGATTTTTACCGTTCGGAGGCTGCGGTGGTACCAGTGCGGCTTCGGTGCGCGTACGGCAGGGAACGTGCTCGCTCCGCCTAAAGTTCTCGGACCATGACGGCGTACAGCGGGGAGTCGTCGGAGGGCTTGGCCTCGCCCGCCTTGCTGTAGTGCCAGCGCCCGTACAGCGCCTGGACGCGGGGGTGCTCGGTGTCCACCAGGAGCGTGGCCAGATCGGCGCGGACTGAGGCGAGCAGAGCGTCGTGGATCTTCCGGGCGCGCCCGGTACTGCGCCATTCGGGCAGCACCATGAGTTCGGACAGTGCGAACACGGAGCCCCTGAGACCGGACGGGCGCCGGTGCCCCTTCCACCAACCGCCCGGTTTGAGCAAGGAGCCGTAGGCGTAGCCGACCGGGCCGTCGTCCTCCCAACCGGCAACGCACTGCCAGTCCTCCCGGGAGGACCAGAGGTCGACGAAGTAGGAGAAGCGCTCACGCGAGTGGAACGGGTCCGGATCGCCGGCGTACGCCTCGTCATGGATGTCCAGCAGCAGTGAGCGCACGTCAGGTGCGTCCGTGTGCGTGTAGTGCCTCAGATCCATTGGGCGGACTCCTCGATCCAGTCGATGACTTCGGGTGCCCTCGATCCCGAGGCCACAAGCATTCGGCGGGTGGCGGCCAGGGTGTTGACCGTGCGCCGCGAGCCGGACGGCGAGGGCAGCATCGCGTGGGCTCGCCGGCCCGTCGCGCAGGCGAGTTCCAACTCCGCCTGTCTGGCCTGGGCGAGGGACAGGTGCGCGGTGTACAGAGCTCGGTTACGGACCAGGCCGTCCGGGATGGCCGCGAGGGTGCGGTGCAGGCAGTATTCGGCCCGCCTGTGATCGCCGAGCGCCGACCATATGAACGAGGACAGCGCGTCGACCTCGCTGTCGTCGTAGAACCTGATCCACTCGGGACGTCGCTGGTCCGTGGTGCGCGCAAAGGCCCGCTCTGCGTCATTGAGGGCACGTAAGGCCTCGGATCGCCGCCGCAGGCGCGCCAGGCCGTTCGCGTTGCGCAGGTGACCGAGAGAGGCGTACAGCGGGTCGCGCCGTGCGATGGAGGAGCGCTTCATGACCTCCGCTCCGGCGACGGCCTCCGCGTGGTTTTCGCGCTGACTGGACGTCAAGGTCAGGTGGTTCCAGACGTGATACGTCGTCTCGCTGTTCCGGGACAGACCGGCGAAGGTCAGGGCCGTATCGAGGTGCGCGCGCGCCCGCCTTGGCGCACTCGCGTCGATCGACGCGAAGGCGGCCGAGCTGATGACCTCGGCGGCGAGCCGGTGAAGCATGTCCCGTACACGCGTTGAGGCCGAGGACGACGCCAGAGCGGACTGAATCCTGGATGCCAGTTCCACCGCCAGGTTCTCCACCTTCTGTGAGCCCTGCCCCGCATCGTCGTGCCGGAGGATGGCCACATAGTCCTGGTGGAATCGCCGGACATCCTGGATGCCGAGTCGGCCCCGGGTGTCGGTGCCCGGCATCCCGGCGCCCAGGACGGAACAGCTTGCCGCGGCGACAAAGGCACGACGGTCCACGGGGTCCACCTCCAGTGATGCGGTGCTCCTCCTGCGTGGGACGAACCCGAGATCCTCGGCGCGAGCGGAAAGGACCCGTTCCAGAGAAAGCCGGATCCGATCCTGCGGCCACTTCGTCTCGCCGCGTATCCATCGGCGTACGTCCGCATCGGTGACGTTCCCCGATCTGCCTGTCAGCAGCTCGATCTCAACGTTGATCCGACGTGCCAACTCGGCCTGAGTGAAGCCGAGACCAGCAATCCGGTCGGCGAGTTTCCGGTTCACCTGCGGCATGTCCTCACGGTAGTTCCGGGTGCTCTCGGGGACACGGAGGAAGGTAAAAATCACCTGGTTCATGTGCGGGCCGTCCCCGTTTCACGCCTTCGCTCGCCCCGGGGCCCAAACTGCCGTCGAGCAGACATTCACCGGAAGCCGAGGGCCGGCAGTGAAAGGAACGGGCGCGGCCATGAGGAGGGGCCCGCCGCCAGGGGCCAGGCTGAACCATGCAAGCACGCTTGATTGATATGGGTTCCACTGCCACGCTCTGCGGGACGCCGTGGAACGGCCTCGCGGGGACGCCGTGGGGTGGCCCGGCGGGACCAGGGGCACCACCCCAGGGCAACCGCTCCCGGGCAACCGGCCCCGGAGACAAGGAGACGAACCGTATGACGCCGTCGCTCGCCGCCCCCGTCCACGACCGGGGCATCACCACCCTCGCCCTCGACTCGCCGGGCAACCGCAACGCGCTCTCCGCCGCGCTGGTCGGCGAGCTGTCCGTCGCCCTGGAGGCGTGCGCCGCCGATGACGCCGTGCGGGCCGTGGTGCTCACCCACACCGGCAACACGTTCTGCGCGGGCGCCGATCTGACCGCGCCGCCCGATCCGGCGGCGTTCGTCGCCCTGATGCGGCGGATCGTCGCGCTGCCCAAGCCCGTCGTCGCCCGCGTCACCGGGCACGTCCGGGCGGGCGGGCTCGGGCTGCTGAGTGCCTGCGACATCTCCGTCGCCGGGCCCGGCGCCTCGTTCGCCCTCACCGAGTCCCGGCTCGGGCTGGCCCCCGCCGTGATCTCGCTGCCGCTGCTGCCCCGTACCGACCCGCGCGCCGCCGCCCGCTACTACCTCACCGGCGAACGCTTCGACGCCGCCGAAGCGGCCCGCATCGGTCTCGTCACGCTCGCCGCCGAGGCGGACGTGGACCAGGCGCTCGCCCCCGTGCTCGACGGGCTGCGCAGGGCCTCCCCGCAGGGGCTGGCCGCGTCGAAGGAGCTGGTCACGGCTACTGTTCTGGAGAATTTCGACCGGTACGCCGAAGACCTCATCGCCCGCTCGGCGGCACTCTTCGCCTCCGCCGAGGCACGGGAGGGGATGACGGCCTTCCTCGAACGACGGGACCCCGCATGGGTGCTGTGACGCCCCCCACCGACAGGACGCCCAAACAGGACCGCAGCCGGGCCACCCGCCGACGGCTCCTGGAGGCCGCGGTCGCCTGCCTCGCCGAACACGGCTGGGCGGGCTCCACGGTCTCCGTCGTCGCCGAACGCGCCGGGGTCTCGCGCGGTGCCGCCCAGCACCACTTCCCGACCCGTGAGGACCTGTTCACCGCGGCCGTCGAGTACGTCGCGGAGGAACGCTCCGCCGCTCTGCGCGCCCTGCCCGTACAGGGCCGTGCAGAGGTCGTCGCCGCTCTCGTCGACCTGTACACGGGCCCGCTTTTCCGGGCCGCGCTCCAGCTCTGGGTCGCCGCTTCCAACGAGGAACAACTCCGGCCCCGCGTCACCGAACTCGAAGCCCGCGTCGGTCGCGAGACCCACCGCATCGCCGTCGAACTCCTCGCCGCCGACGAGACCGGACCCGGCGTGCGCGAGACCGTCCAGGGCTTCCTCGACATGGCGCGCGGCCTGGGCCTGGCCAACGTCCTCACCGACGACACCGCCCGCCGCCGCAGGGTCGTGGCGCAGTGGGCGCTGCTGCTGGACGAGGCGCTGGGCTGACCCGGGCACGGCGGACCGCCCCGTTCCGCCGTGGCCGCCGGGGGCGGCAAGTGTGGCTGGCACCAAGGCGGTTGGGGTGGTAGCCGTAGTGAGTGCCGACGCTCGCGTCCCTAGCGTCGACGGGTGTGAGATACGGACAGAGCAGAGCAACCAGGATCCCTGTCGGAAACCGGCCCCGCGCCGGAACGAGTCGTACGGCGCGCCGCGCGACGGTGCTGGTGGCGGCCTCGGCCCTGCTGGCGGTCGCCGTCCCCGCCGCGAACGCGTCGGTCGCGGCTTCGGCCGCCGCGCCGGACCGCGACCGCCCGGCGCACACGACGGGCCACGACGCCGGCACGGATAACGGCAAGGGAGTCGGCCGCTACCACCGGCAGCACCTCGCCTGGGGCAGCTGCGTGACGGGCCCCGACGACACGGCGGGCCGTGAGCTGGACGAGGCCGGTGCCCAGTGCGCGGACGTGACCGTGCCGCTCGACTACGCCGACCCCGGCGGCCGTACGATCACCGTGGCCATGTCCCGGCTGAAGGCCACCGACACCCGCCACCGCATCGGCGCGATCCTGCTCAACAACGGCGGACCCGGCGGAACCGCCGTCGAATCCCCGCCGGCCGTCCGCGAGGTGATGAAGGACGTCGGCGCCCGCTACGACATCATCGGCTTCGACCCGCGCTTCGTCGGCCGCAGCACCCCGCTGGACTGCGGCTGGCCCACCGGCATGTTCCTCCGCGCGGCCGGTCCCGACCGGGCGGGCTTCGACCGCCAGGTCGCCTTCCAGAAGGACCTCGCCGACAAGTGCCGGGCCACCAACGCCTCCGTGCTGCCGCACGTCACCACCCGCAACACCGCTCGCGACATGGACGTGATCCGGGGCGCACTCGGTGAACGGAAGATCTCCTACCTGGGCTACTCGTACGGCACCTACCTGGGCACCGTCTACAGCCAGATGTTCCCCGGCCGCTACGACCGGATGGTGCTCGACGGGGCGATCGCCCCGGAGGACTACGGACCGCGGCTGTTGCGGGAGGCGGTGCGCGAGAACGAGCAGGCCCTCGCGGACTGGGCCGCCTGGGCCGCCGCCCGTGACGACACCTACCACTTCGGCCGCACCCGCGACCAGGTCCTCGCCGCCGTCGACCGTGTGGTCGAGGCGGCGGCCCGTCAGCCGTTGACCGTCGGCACCGGAAGCGACGCGTTCCGGCTCGACGCCTCCCACATACCGCTTCTCCTCTTCATGATGCTCTCGGACGACACCGACGCGACGCGGGCCGAGCTCGGCGAGGTGGTCTCCATGCTGTCCGAGGCCGCGCAGGGGAACTCCACCCAACCGTCAGCGGGATTCGCCGAGATGCTGCGGTACGTACTGACCGGCGAGGGCTCGCAGGGCGGCAGTGTGCAGACCGCGATTCTCTGCGGGGGCAAGGCCGCGCCCCGGGACCCCGAGAGCTACTGGCGGGACATCGAGCGCAGCCGTGCCGCCCACCCGCTGTTCGGCCCCATGACCGAGAACATCATGCCGTGCGCCTTCTGGGACCGGCCCCGCGAGGAGCCCACCCAGGTACGTCACGACGTCCCGGCCCTGATCGTGGCCGCCACCGGCGACCCGCGCACCACGTACCGCAGCTCCCTCAAGCTGCATCGCGAGCTGCCGAGCTCCAAGCTGATCACCCTCACGGGCGCCAACCGCCACGGGATCTACGGCGACTACGGCAACGCCTGCGTCGACGACCAGGTCAACCGTTACCTGGCCACCGGAGAGGTGCCCGCGAAGGACCGGACCTGCGCCAAGCGGACGACGGACCGCCAGGACTGACGGGGCGTCCGCAAGGCCCGGGGCGGGTACGGGCCCCGGAGCGTTCGACGAGGGCGGGGCGGGTCCGCCGCCCGGCCGGGTCCGCCGCCCGGCCGGGTCCGCCCCGCCCTCGCCCGGCCCGGGGCTCAGTTCCCCAGGTCCGCGAGCTGCCCGTATCCCTCGATCGACCGGGGGTCGCGCGGTCCGGGCCCGATGTACCGGGCCGTGGGCCGCACCAGCCGGCCCGTCCGCTTCTGCTCCAGGATGTGCGCCGACCAGCCCGCCGTGCGCGCGCACGTGAACATCGACGTGAACATGTGCGCCGGGACCTCCGCGAAGTCCAGCACGATCGCCGCCCAGAACTCCACGTTCGTCGCCAGCACCCGGTCCGGGCGCCGCGCGTGCAGCTCCTCCAGCGCGGCCTTCTCCAGCGCCCGCGCCACCTCGAAGCGCGGCGCGCCCAGCTCCTCGGCGGTGCGCCGCAGGACGCGGGCACGGGGGTCCTCCGCCCGGTAGACCCGGTGGCCGAAGCCCATCAGCCGCTCGCCCCGGTCCAGGGCCCGCTTGACGTACGCGGTGGCGTCCCCGGTCCGCTCGATCTCCTCGACCATGCCGAGGACCCGGGAGGGGGCGCCGCCGTGCAGCGGCCCCGACATCGCGCCGACCGCACCCGACAGCGCGGCGGCCACATCGGCGCCGGTCGACGCGATGACCCGCGCCGTGAACGTGGAGGCGTTCATGCCATGCTCGGCGGCCGATGTCCAGTACGCGTCCACGGCCTTCACATGTTTCGGATCCGGCTCGCCGCGCCAGCGGATCATGAACCGTTCGACCACGGAACCGGCCTTGTCGATCTTGCTCTGCGGCACCATCGGCCGACCCTGGCCGCGCGCCGACTGGGCGACGTACGACAACGCCATCACCGCCGCCCGCGCCAGGTCGTCGCGCGCCGTGCGCTCGTCGATGTCGAGCAGCGGGCGCAGCCCCCACACCGGGGCGAGCATCGCCAGCGCGGCCTGCACGTCGACCCGGATGTCACCGGAGTGGACCGGGATCGGGAACGGCTCGGCCGGCGGCAGCCCCGGACTGAACGCCCCGTCGACCAGCAGCCCCCAGACGTTTCCGAACGAGACATGACCGACCAGGTCCTCGATGTCGACCCCGCGGTAGCGCAGCGAACCACCGGCCTTGTCCGGTTCGGCGATCTCCGTCTCGAAGGCGACGACTCCCTCTAGTCCCGGTACGAAGTCGGACATGGCGGCTCCCTCGGTCGACGGCTGCACGGAGGCCACAGTGGCCTGCCCCAAGATATTGGCGGGTTCCCACGACTCGGGGAAGCGTGACATCCGGCACGGCTCCCCTAATCACCGATGACGGACAGTTGCCCTCCTCGCAAGGCCGGACGCCTCCTCGCGGGTCCTCCCGGGCTGGACGCCCCTCCTTGCCGGGCGGGGGCGACCGCTGCGGCAGGATGACCCCGTGCCCACCGCAGACTCACCTTCCGATTCCATCACCGATCCGGCCGCGATGCGCGAGCAGTACCGCTCCGAGCCCTTCACCGAGGACTCACTGGCCGCCGACCCGATGCAGCAGTTCGCCCACTGGTTCCGGCAGGTCGCCGTCGGCGGGCTGCTGTACGAGCCCAACGCCATGGTGGTCTCCACGGCCACCCCCGACGGCCGGCCGTCCTCCCGCACGGTGCTGCTGAAGAAGTACGACGAGCGCGGCTTCGTCTTCTTCACCAACTACGAGTCCCGCAAGGGCCGCGAGCTGGCCGCCAACCCGCACGTCTCGCTGCTCTTCCCCTGGCACCCCATGGCCCGGCAGGTCATCGTCACCGGCACCGCGTCCCGCGTCGGCCGTGAGGAGACCGTGGCCTACTTCCGTACCCGCCCGCACGGCTCCCAGCTCGGTGCCTGGGCGAGCGCCCAGTCCTCCGTGATCGGCACCCGCACCGAACTGATCGCACGCTACGAGGAGCTGGCCGCCCGCTACCCCGAGGGCGAACACGTCCCCGCGCCCCCGCACTGGGGCGGCTACCGTGTCGTCCCCGCCACGATCGAGTTCTGGCAGGGCCACGAGAACCGGCTGCACGACCGGCTGAGGTACGTGCGCGAGGGCCAGAGCTGGCGCGTCGAGCGCCTGTGCCCTTAGGTCGTGTTGCGAACGTTCCGTCTGGCCCGCGACGCCGGGCACGGCGCCTCGCCATGTTGTCGAGGTCGTCCACGCACGCCCCGTACGAGGACGACCGACGACCCTCCGCCTTGCGATGCACCGCACCGGACGCCGTGGGCCCCGCCCTTCGGGCGGACGACGCTACTTTCGAAACAGGCCCCAGCGGACCGCCGCGCGGCGGACGTTCCGTGGCGGAAACGCAGAAACCCGCAGGCTCTGGTCCCTCCTCACGGAGGAGCCGGCCGGACTTACCGGCGAGCCTGCGGGTCGGTGACTGCTTGGGATTGGCCGACGACCGGCCTGCACTGCGAAGAGCGCGGCAACGGGCGTCAGCCCGCAGCCACCTCACGAGTCCGAGAAGAAATCACTTTTCGGAACACCTCCTTTCACGTGTGGCAGCAGCCTAGGAAGGCGTCGAGCGGCGCTCAACCCATTTATTCCGGCGGGGAGAACCGGGAAGCCGGAAACCGGAAGCCGGGGCCCGAAGCCGGGTCCTGGGCGCCGGAGGCCGGTGGCCGGGAGCCGGAACGGGCTGGTCCCGGCATGCCCGGCGAGCTGCGGCGGGACCGGCCGTGACGGGGCGGCCATGACGGGATCGGCGTGGAGGGATCAGCCGTGGCGGTAGAAGATGCGGTCCCGGTACTCCGTCATCACGCGTCCGTTCCATTCGTGACCACCGTCCACGTTGCCGGACCGCAGCAGCGGCGGCTCGATGCCGCGCGCCACGAGCCGTTCCGCGGCGGCGGCCATCATGGCCTGCATGATCGCGCTGGTGACCACGGTCGACGCGGGCGCGAACGGCGCCTCGATGCCCTCGGTGGTCAGTTCCGCGTCGCCGATGGCGATCTTGCTGTCGAGCACGATGTCGCAGTGGTCCCGCAGGAAGCCGCCCGAGGAGTGCCGGGACCGGGTGCCCTCCGCGTATGCCACAGAGGTGACACCGATGACCTTCAGCCCGAGGGCCCGCGCGTTCATCGCCATCTCCACCGGGAGCGCGTTGCGTCCGGAGAGCGAGATGATCACGAGAAGGTCGCCCTCCCGGGCGGGGCTGGAGTCGAGCACCGCGCCCGCCAGACCGTCGACCCGCTCCAGGGCCGAGCCGAGGGTCGCCGGTACGACGTCGACGCCGACCGTCCCCGGCACCGCCAGCAGGTTCATCAGGGCGAGCCCGCCCGCCCGGTAGACGACGTCCTGCGCGGGCAGCGAGGAGTGCCCGGCGCCGAAGGCGAAGAGCCGGCCGCCCGCGGCGACGGTGCCGGCGATCGCGGCACCGGCCGCCGCGATGTTCCCGGACTCCTCGTCGCGCACGCGCTCCAGCAGGCCGATCGCGGCGTCGAAGAACTTCCCTGCCGGCTTGCTGTCGCTCATCGAAAAGACCCTTTCCGCAAGGGGAGAAGTGTTCACGGGATGTCCATGGGGTGTCGTGCCGCAGATCACGTTGCGGTCTGGACCAGTGGCCTGTCAATGCCGTCTCCGCCGCTTCACCGCATGCTGTTCGACCGGCTCGGCACGGTTGTCAGCGGTATGCGTCAGAATTGGTGGAGGGCCAGCGCACCACGTTTTCCTGTCACAGCACCGAGGGGCACGAATGTCCGGACTGATCGACACCACGGAGATGTATCTCCGCACCATCCTCGAACTCGAAGAGGAAGGGGTGGTCCCCATGCGCGCCCGGATCGCGGAACGGCTGGACCAGAGCGGTCCGACCGTCAGTCAGACGGTGGCGCGGATGGAGCGCGACGGGCTGGTGCAGGTGGCGGGCGACCGCCATCTGGAGCTGACCGGTGAGGGGCGCCGCCTGGCCACCCGCGTCATGCGCAAGCACCGGCTCGCCGAATGCCTGCTCGTCGACGTCATCGGGCTGGAGTGGGAGCAGGTCCACGCCGAGGCGTGCCGGTGGGAGCACGTGATGAGCGAGGCGGTGGAGCGGCGTGTCCTGGAGCTGCTGCGCCACCCCACGGAGTCCCCGTACGGGAACCCGATCCCGGGTCTGGAGGAGCTGGGCGAGAAGGCCGAGGCCGACCCGTTCCTCGATGAGGGCATGGTGAGCCTGTCCGAGCTCGACCCGGGGGCCGAGGGCAAGACCGTGGTCGTGCGCCGGATCGGCGAGCCGATCCAGACGGACGCCCAGCTGATGTACACGCTGCGGAGGGCGGGCGTGCAGCCCGGTTCCGTGGTCAGCGTGACCCAGTCGCCCGGCGGGGTGCTGGTCGGCAGCGGCGGCGAGGCCGCGGAGCTGGACGCCGAGATCGCCTCGCACGTGTTCGTGGGCAAGCGCTGAGTCGTGCCCGGTGCGGCCGAGGGACCTCCTCGGCCGCACCGGGTGCCGTGCCTCGACAGGACGCCGGAGCGGAGCCTGGCGTCCGCTTTTTTTGTTTTGGCGTTCGCTTTTTTGTTTTTCTGTCCGGACCGCAGCGCTTGGACGGGGCACGTGCCAGGCTGTGGCTCCAGGCATGCCTGAGAGTGTCGGCACTCGGCCGCGCGGCCGGGGAGGGAGCAGGCGCATGCGCCCGTCGAACTGGCACGTCCGCCCCACCCAGCACGTCTGTCCTGTCCGTCCGGTCCGCTCCACGCGGCCTGCCCGGCACGTCCTGCCTCTTTGGCGCGTCCGGCAGCTCCGGCGTATCCGGCCGCTCTGGCGCATCCAGCCCGCCCGGCTTCCTGGCCCGTCCGGCTTCCTGGCCCGCCCGGCCCGGCGGGTTCGCCCGGCCCGAACAGCAGAGGGCCCCGGCGCCTGCGGACGCCGGGGCCTGTCCTCCCCTGCTTCGACCCGGAGCCCCGAGCTCCCAGGGTCGGTCCCCACGGGCCCTCATCCCCGAGTGGCCCGCCTCCCGGGGAAGGTCTCCCCTCCGACGCCGGCGCCAACCCTCGGGGCCGGTCACTCGAACGAGGGGTGTTGGTCGACGGAGCCCCGTTTTCGAATAAAGGTTCGATAGTCTGCGTGCGCGTGACCACACGGTGATCGAGCGGGACCGAGCGGTGATCGAGGACGAGAAGGGGGTGCCAGAACCTATGGCGCGGCGCATCGATGTGACCGGGGCCGATGGCGTACGTCTCGCGGCCTGGGAGTTCGCCGAACCGCCCAAAGGGGGCGCGGAGGGCGAGCGGCCCCCCGGCGTCCTCCTGCTCCACGGCCTGATGGGCCGGGCCGCGCACTGGGCGTCGACCAGCCGCTGGCTCGCCGCGCGGTACCGCGCGGTGGGCCTCGACCAGCGGGGGCACGGCCGCAGCGAGAAGCCGGCCGAGGGCCCGTACACCCGGGACGCGTACGTGGCGGACGCCGAGGCGGCGATCGAACAGCTCGGACTCGCCCCCGTCACCCTCGTCGGGCATGCCATGGGGGCGCTCACCGCCTGGCAGGTCGCCGCGAAGCGCCCGGACCTGGTCCGGGCCCTGGTCATCTGCGACATGCGGGCCTCCGCGCTCGGCGCGGCCTCGCAGCGGGAGTGGGAGGAGTGGTTCGCGTCCTGGCCGGTGCCGTTCGCGACGCTTTCCGACGTACGGAAGTGGTTCGGGGAGGACGACCCCCGGGTGGAGCGGCCCAACCCGGCGCGCGGCGACTTCTTCGCCGAGGTGATGGCCGAGCGGGCGGACGGCTGGCGGCCCGTCTTCTCCCGCCGCCAGATGCTCCGGTCCCGTGCGACCTGGGTGTTCGACGCGCACTGGGAGGAGTTGGCCCAGGTCCGTTGCCCGGCCCTGGTGCTCCGGGGCATCGACGGGGTGCTCGGCCGGGCGGAGGCCCAGGAGATGGTCCGCGTGCTTCCGCGCGGGCAGTACGCGGAGGTGGCCGACGCCGGTCACCTCGTCCACTACGACCAGCCGGAGGGCTGGCGCACGGCGGTCCAGCCGTTCCTGGAGCGGTTCGCCGAGGGCTCCCGGAGCGACGGCGACTCCACGAACTCGCCTCCCGGCGAGCGGGCCATGACGGACCGGGCGGGCCATGGCGGATCCGAGGGCCGTTGACGGCCCGGGTCCGGGCCGGGAGTACCGGGGCCGGTCCTGGTACTCCCGTTGACGGTGCGTGATGTGCCGGATTTGGACGGCGGGCCGTGACGGAACCGGGCGGCCCGTCACGGCCCCGGCCCTCAGCCCTTGCTGACCGCCGCCAGGATCTCCGGGAGCCGGTCCGCCGTGCGCGGTGCGGCGATCCGCAGACCCGCCCAGAGGATCAGCGCCCCGTACACCACGCCCGCGGGCAGCAGCGCCCACAGCCACTCGTGCCGGTCGGTGACGCTCAGCCAGACCGTCGCCGTGATCACGGGCGCGCCCAGGACCATGGCCGAGATCATGCCGCCGAAGATCGAGATCCAGGCGAGCCCGGCCTGTCCCGGGGCGACGTTCTTGAACGCCCCGTCCTGCGGAATCGAGTACGGGAACAGCGCCGAGGACACCGCGCCCGTCCCCAGCATCCCGCCCAGCAGGGCGAACGACAGCCCCAGCGCCCCGGGGAGCGCCGTCCAGTCGCCGACCATCGCCGCCGTCAGCACCGTCACCACGGCCGTGTACGGCAGGGTGATCAGCAGCAGCGCCAGCGCCCGCGCCCGCAGTTCGACGTACGCGTCGCGGCGGGAGGAGATCGTCAGCGCCACCATCCAGAACGCGGAGGTGTCCTGGCCGAACTGGTTGTACATCTGGACGCCGAGCATCCCGGCGGCCAGGCAGGCGAAGTAGACCGAACCGTTGCCCTGCAACGCGCTGAACACCGGCACGATCAGCCCCACCGCCAGCGCGGTGACCCAGGACGCCTTGGTCTTCGGGTCGCGCGCGATGTACCGCAGGCTGCGCTCCATCACCGTTCCGGTGCGTCCGGCGGGCAGCAGAGCGGCGAGCCCAAAGCCGCCTCGGCCGGCCTTCTCGCGGGTCGGCGCGGCGGCGGCCAGGGTCGAACCGTCGGGGGCCGTCATCAGCTTCACCAGGCTCCGCCGCCACAGCCACAGCAGGAGGACGAACGCCGCCAGGGACAGCAGGAGCTGCACGGCGGCCTGCCCGTAGAGGCCCCGCGACGCCGAGTCCACGGAGCCGATCGCCGAGGCAGGCGGCAGCCAGCGCACCACGTCGGCCACCGGGGCGAGCGCGGACAGGCCGCCCGCCTCGCCCAGCCGCTGCGCCCCGAAGTTGACCACCTGGAAGCCCACCGCGATCACCAGTCCGCTGAGCACCGCCAGGTCGCGGCCCTTGCGCGAGGTCAGCAGGCGGGAGTTGGCCGTGGCCACGGCCCGGGCCAGGGCCACGCACACCAGCAGCGCGAGCGGCGCGGCGACCACGGCGAACGCCGCCCCGGCCGCCCCGTGCGCCACCGCGATGACCGAGCCCAGCACCAGGCACAGCGTGAACAGCGGACCGATCCCGATCAGCGAGGCCACCAGCAGCGCCGTGATCAGCGGGCGCGGACGCAGCGGCAGCATCACCAGACGGCTCGGGTCGAGCGTCTCGTCACCGGCGGCGAAGAACAGCGGCATCACCGCCCAGGCCACCGCCAGCACCGCGGCCGTCAGCACGACGACGGAGTCGACGTGCGCGTTCCCGCGCATCAGGATCAGCCCGAGCAACTGGCTCGCGGCGAACAGCGCGGCGAAGACGATGGAGGTGATGTACGCGGCGCGCCGGCCCGCCGACTGGCGCAGCCCGTTGCGCAGCAGCGCCAGCTTGAGCCGCACGAAGACGGGGACGAGCGCCGTGCGCCCGGTCGCGGCGGGCCGGACGGTCGCGGCTCCCGCGGGGGTGTCGGGCACGCTCATCGGTCGCCGCCCAGCCAGTCCAGGGACTCACCGGCGGTCCGCGAGCCCGCGCCGACCAGTTCGAGGAAGGCGTTCTGCAGGGAGGGTGCGTCGCCGCGTACCTCGGCCAGGGGGCCCTGGGCCCTGATCCGGCCCGCGGCCATGACGGCCACCCAGTCGCAGAGGGACTCCACCAGTTCCATCACATGGCTGGAGAAGACGACGGTCGCGCCCGAGTGCGTGTACCGCACCAGCACTTCGCGGATGGTCTGCGCCGACACCGGGTCGACGCCCTCGAACGGCTCGTCCAGGAACAGCACTTCGGGGTTGTGCAGCAGCGCGGCGGCGAGCCCGATCTTCTTCCGCATACCGGTCGAGTAGTCGACGACCAGCTTGTGCTGGGAGCCCGCCAGGCCGAGGACGTCGAGGAGCTGGGTGGCCCGCTTGTCGACCTCTTCGCCCGGCAGCCCGCGCAGTCTCCCGGTGTACGCGAGGAGTTCGCGCCCCGAGAGGCGTTCGAAGAGGCGCAGCCCCTCCGGGAGTACACCGATCCTGGACTTCACCTCGACCGGGTCGCGCCACACGTCGTGGCCGCCGATCTCTATGCGTCCCTCGTCGGGGCGGAGCAGCCCGGTGATCATCGACAGGGTGGTGGTCTTGCCCGCGCCGTTCGGCCCCACCAGGCCGATGAACTTGCCCGCGGGCAGTTCGAGATCGATCCCGGCGACCGCGGTCTGCTGCCCGAACCGCTTCCACAGCCCCTGTACGTGAACGGCGGGCGGTGCCGTCGGCACTCCGCTCGCCGTTCCCGTTTCCCCCGGCCGGACTTCTCTTTCGGTCTCTGCCCGGTCCTGCATGGTTCCTTACCTTTCGTCGCCCCGTTTGTACGGACAGCTTACGAAAGGTGTGCGCGGGCCCGCTCTTGCCTACGAAACGTGTGCTCGGCTCCGTCGTCGCCCACGGGAAGCGCGCTCGGGTCCGTCGTCGCCTATGCGAGGCGTGACCGGGCGTCGGCCGCTTCTCGCGCGCAGGCGTAGGCGAGCGGGCCGATGACCTCCTCCACGTCCGGCAGCCAGCGTTGGGCGGACGTGGGGCGGCGGGCCCACTGGACCGCGCCGCGTCCGCCGACCCGGGTCGGCGGAGCGGTCACGCAGCGGCCCTCGCCGTGGCCGACGAGGTCGATCGCGGCGGCGCGCCAGCCCAACTCCCGTACCAGACCGTCCGTCCTGGCCGCCGCGCCCGGAAGGACGAAGAAGAACATCCGCCGGTCGGGGGTGCGGGTGACGGGGCCGAGCGGCAGTTCCATCCGTTCCATCCGGGCCAGGGCGAGGAAGCCCGCGGACTCCGGTACGTCGAGCGCGTCGAAGGAGCGGCCGGTGGGCAGCAGGATCGACGCCGTCGGGTGCTCGGACCACATCCGGCGGGCCGCGGAGCCGCTGCCGGTGGCGCGTTCCGCCCAGTCGGCCCCGGCGGGATGGGCGCCGGGCGAGGCGCAGCCGGTGTCGCCGCAGGAGCACCGCTCCGTGCCGTCCCCCGCCTCCAGCCAGGTGCCGGGACAGACGTCCCAGTGCCGTTCCTCCGCGTATCGCACGGCGGCGTCGAGCAGTTGCCCGCCCCTTTGCAGGGGGATGTGCGTGGCCTGCGCGGCACCGGCGCTCTCCCGTTCCCCGCCGGGCACGTGACCACGGCCGGACGCGGGGACACCGCCGGGTACGTGGCCGTCGTCGGGCTCCCCGGTCCCGGTCCGCTGCCGGACTCCGACGAGATCTTCCACTCCGATGGGCTCTTCCATGATCGGCACAACTCCCGCCACCGGCCGGGGTTACGGGCGTACCGGGCGCGGCCACGGCGTACCGATCCGGTGAACGGGCGCATGGATGCATGGGCGGGGGCGCGCGCGAGACGGCGCCCGGGCGGGTCGGGTAGCCATGTACGGGCGAGGCCGCGACGACCGTCCGCGGCAGCGCCGGAGGGGCGCCCGCGGCACCGTCGGAACGGCCGGCCTCCGTCGTGCGGCGACAGGGGTGACAGGTAATGACAAGGAACGGCAAGGAAAAGCAAGGAACAGTAAGGAATAAGACGGACGTGACGAACACGATGAATGTGCGCATTTTCCGTGCAATCGCCGGGCATTGATCCGCTCATCGATCTCTGCGGCCTCTGGGGGAAACATGGCAGCCAGGCCTCTCGTCGCCCGTCAGCCGAACGAACGGCTCCAGGCGCTCATTCAGGAAGCCGGATGTTCCAACGCCGGCCTTGCCCGCCGCGTCAACATGGTCGGCGCGGAGCGCGGCCTCGACCTGCGGTACGACAAGACCTCCGTGGCCCGTTGGCTGCGCGGGCAGCAACCGCGCGGCAGGGCGCCGGGCATCATCGCCGAGGCGCTCGGCCGCAAACTGGGCCGTACGGTCACGATCGACGAGATCGGCATGGCCAACGGCAAGAACCTGGCGTCCGGCGTCGGTCTCCAGTTCGCCCCGACCGTCATCGGCGCGATCGAGCAGGTCTGTGAGCTGTGGCGGAGCGACGTCGGCCGTCGCGACTTCCTCTCGGGTTCGACGGTCGTCTCCTCGGCCCTGGTCGAACCCAGCCGCGACTGGTTGATCACCGGCGCCGACCCGCAGGTGGCGCGGACCGCCGGGGCCCGGGTCGGGATGTCGGACGTGGCCGCGGTCAGGGCGATGACGTCCGCGCTGGTCGATCTCGACCACCGGTTCGGCAGCGGCCACGTGCGGCCGGTCCTCGTGCACTATCTGAACAGCGTGGTGTCCGGGCTGCTTTCGGGCGCGTACCGCGAATCGGTCGGACGGCAGCTGTTCGCCGCGGTCGCCCGACTCACCGAACTCGGCGGATACATGGCGGTCGACACGGGCCAGCAGGGGCTCGCCCAGCGCTACTACATCCAGGCGCTGCGGCTGGCCCAGGCGGCGGGCGACCGGGCGTACGGCGGTTACGTACTGGCCGCGTCGATGAGCCATCTCGCCGCCCAGCTCGGCAATCCGCGGGAGATCGCGCAACTGGCGCGGGCCGCGCAGGAGGGGGCGCGCGGACACGTCACCCCGCGCGCGCAGGCGATGTTCCACGCCGCGGAGGCGCGCGGCCACGCCCTGCTCGGCGACGCCCGCACCTGCCAGGCCGCGGCGGGCCGGGCGTCGGCGGCCATGGAGCTCGTCGAGCCGGACACCGGCGACGACCCGGACTGGATCGCACACTTCGATCACGCCTATCTGGCCGACGAGTTGGCGCACTGCCACCGCGACCTCGGCCAGGCGGAGGCCGCCGCGCGTCGGGCGAAGGAGGCCCTGGACGGTCATCCGGAGTCCCGGGCGCGCCGACGCGGCATCGGACTGGTGCTTCTGGCCACCGCCCAGGTCCAGTTGCGCGAGGTGGAGCAGGCGTGCCACACCGGCACCCGGGCCATGGAGCTGCTGGCATCGGTGCGTTCGAGCCGGGGCGCGGAGTATCTGGACGACCTGCAGCAGCGTCTGGTCCCGTACGGGGACGAGGCGGCGGTACGGGAGTTCGGGGCGCGTCTGGAGCTCCAGGCGGCCTGACGGGCCCCGCCGGTTCCGCGCCCGGCCCACGTCGCTTCCCTGCCGTCCCGCGTCGGTTGCCTGCGTCGTCCTGCGCCGGTTCCCTGCCGTCCTGTGTCCGTTCCCTGTTGTGCCGGGTGTCCGACGGTCCTCCGACCGTGTCTTGAGGGCTGCCGGGTGCCCGGCCTCTGTGAAGGGGCGGTGAGTGACCGGACACGCTTGGCGGACGACGGGGACCACCCGATAGCGTGAGCCGACGATTCCGTAGGTTCACATGTAGGAGTCCCGGTGACGCAGAGCGGACAGGGTGACGAGCGGCAGCTCCCTGCTGTACGGCCCGCGCACGAAGGTGTCGTGCTGCCCGCGGGTGGCGGCGAGCCCTGGATACCAGGGGGGCCCGGCGAGCAGGGCGCCCCGGCGGGCGGTCAGTCGTGGGGGCAGCCCTGGGGGCCGCAGGCGGCGCACCCGGACGCCTCGTCGCTGCCGCAGCAGGCCGCTCCGGAGCAGGATCCGTACGGGCAGGCGCAGTACGGGCAGGCGCCACAGGGGCAGTCGTACGGGCAACCGCTGCCCCCGATGCAGCAGCAGCCCCCGCAACATCATCAGCACCACCAGCCACCCCAGATTCCACAGCAGCCTCAGCACCAGCAGCCGTCGCAGCCGTATGCCCAGCCCCTGCCGCCCGAGGCGGTGCCCCCCGCGGGCGGGGACGCGGACGCCACGCGGTACATCGCGCCGGTGCCCGGCGGACCGGCGCCGGGCGGGCTGCCGCCGGAGAACCCCGCGGAGGCCACCCAGTTCCTTCCCCACGGTGCGCAGCCGCAGCAGCAGCCGTACCCGCAACAGCAGCAGCCCGCGCACGGCGGTGACGCGGAGGCGACCCAGTACATCCCGCCGGTCCCCGGCGGCGCCCCGTACGGGATCAGGCCCGGCGCCCCCGGTGACCGTCAGCCGCCGGCCGAGTTCGACAACCTGTTCCGCGAGGACGGGACGGCCGGGGCCACTCAGCAGATGCCCCGGCTCGCCCCCGCGCAGCAGCACCCGGGCGGCGGAGCCCATCAGGCACCCCCGGCGCCGCGACCGGGGTACCAGCACGCGGACGAGCCGCAGGGGCGGGCCGCACCGCGCAAGAAGCGCGCGCACGTCACGCTCATCACGGCGGTCGTCGCCGGCTGTGCCGTCGTGGGGCTCGGCGCCGGTGCGCTGATGAGCGGCGGCGACGGCAAGGGCGACGACGACAAGCAGCCCGTGGCGGCCACCGGTTCACCGTCGAACGAGGCCCCCCGGAAGTCGGCCGAGGACCCGGTGAAGACGCAGGCCGAGGCGCTGGACAAGCTGCTGGCGCACAGCAACAACAGCCGTTCGGCGGTCATCGGCGCCGTCGAGAAGACCAAGAACTGCCAGGACCTGGACCAGGCTGTGACGGACCTGAAGGACGCGGCCCGGCAGCGCCGCGATCTGGTGACCCAGCTCGGACAGCTGAACGTCGACAAGCTGCCGGACCACGAGCGGCTGACCGCCGCCCTCACCAAGGCGTGGCAGGCGTCCGCCTCCGCCGACGACCACTACGCCGCCTGGGCCGAGCAGGCCAAGCAGGGCAAGAAGGTCTGCAAGCACGGCAAGGCCCGCACGACGCACGAGACGCAGCAGGCCACCGTGCGCAGCGGCGAGGCGAGCAAGGCGAAGCAGCAGGCGTCGGAGCTGTGGAACGTGATCGCGTCCAAGTACGGACTGACCACGCGGGAAGCGGTCGACCTCTGAGGAGGGCGGTCGGTCTCCGACGGCGGGGCGCGCGCCGGGGCGAGGCGGCCGGGACGGGATGACCGGCCCCGGCCCGCGCGGCGGCAGGAGTCCCTGCGTCGGCGGGGCGTATGCCCGGCGCGGGTGAGGAGCGGGGCCGCTCCTCACCCGCTCACCCCCTGGCGCTGGCGTCCGACAGCGTCTCGGCGACGTCCACGAAGCCCTTCTCGTCCTCGACGAGCCGCCCGTCGCGGACCACCTGGAACGTCACCTTGGTGTTGACGATGCGGGGGTAAGCGGACGAGCCGAGCGTGTCCGAGAACCGCCAGCGCAGTGGCGGTGTCAGCCCGCCGGTCTCGATCCGCGGACCGTGGCCGAGCGCTCCGACGACCTTTCCGGCGGTGACCTCCGGGGAATCGATCGCCTTCACGATCTCGTTCAGCACGGTGTAGGCGATCCACGTGGTCTGGACGCCCGGGTCGTCCGGGTCGATCCGGTTGTCGCCGAAGGCGTGCTCGCGGACCACCGCCCGCATCTCGTTCCAGCGGGAGTCGCTCGGCGCCGGGTACCAGCCGGTGACGTACGCACCCTCGAACGGACTCTTCCGGCCACCGGTGCTGTCGATCATCTGCTGCCCGACACTGCCGAGGACGGACGAGATGCGGACCTCCCCGTACGAGGGTTCGAGCCGTCGGAAGGAGTCGAAGAAGGTCTCCGTACGGCTCCCGAGCACAGCCGTCACACAGCCGCCGCTCCGGCCTGCCGCCCGGAGCGCGCGACCGGCGGCGTCGTCGTACGACGTGGCCGCCTCGGCCGCCCGGATGTCGGCGGGGGCGGGGCGGTCGGCATCGGTGAGGCCGGTCTTCAGGAGCCACGCCTGGCCGTCGCCGCCCAGGGTGTCGGGCCGCACCACGGACACCCGGTCGCAGCGGCGGGCCAGCTGCCGGGCGTTGCCCGCCAGGAGCGCCGACTGTCCGCCGTTGACCGGGAAGGAGTTGTAGCTGCTGAACTCCTCCTCGGAGGCGCCGTAACCACCGATGAAGGGGATGCCGGCGGTCTCCAGCGGTGGCATGAACGACGAACCGTGCCGGCTGTAGGAGCCGACGACCGCCACCGCCTTCTTCTCGACGGCCAGCCGGGCGCAGTTGGCGGCGCCGACCGGGGTGTCCGCCTCGTCACAGGTGACGACCCGCAGCTCGTGACCGTTGAGCCCGCCGTTCTCGTTGACCCAGCGCCCGTACGCGACCGCCATGGCGGTCATGCCGGACATGTCCAGCGTGTCGGGACCCGTGGTTCCCGCGGGGGCCCAGGTGACCACGGTGACGGGCTCCCTGGAACCCCCCGTGGCCCCAGGGAGCGCGCCGCAGCCGGTGGCCAGCAACGCCCCGGCCGCCACCGCGCTCATGAGGAGTCCGCGGGGGCGGGGGGAGGTGAGGCGTCGCCGTCCGGTCATGGACAAGGAGAATTCCGCCCCCGGGGTAACGGCGCTGTGTGCTCCGTACAACGCGCGGTGGCGTCCAGGTGAATTACGGGGGCCCGCGCGGTTGGCTGAAAAGGGAACGTACGATCGACTCTCGTGCAGCAAGGTTCGCAGAACACTTCCCGCCGTGGCCGCCGCTCCTCCACCATGGGCGGCATGCCGCTGAACGACATGCCGTGGTGGCGCTGGCGCAGCAATGTGCGCTCGGCGCTGCACATGCTCTCCGACCCCGTCTTCCACCAGGAGTGCTGGCTGGCCGGACGGGAAGGGTACGGCGACGTCACCGACGCCGTGTACCGCTTGGTCGAGGACACGTGGCTGGACAACTGGTCCGCCGAAAAGTACGTCGGCACGATCTTCCGCGACGCGGACGAGGCCGCCCTCGTCGATGCCGCCGTGCTGCGGGTGCTGCGCATCATGCACCAGATCGGCGCGGACGCCCCCGTTTCGGCGTACCTGGAGCACCCGGGCTGGCCGGAGGCCGTGGTCGCCGCCGGGGAGGCCCATGTGCTGCTCGCCACCAACGACGGCGAGGACCCGGACACCCCGCCGCGCTCTCTGGACGTGCTCCGCATCATGACCGGGTCCGCATCATGACGGGCCGGGGTGCCGGCTGCTCGGCCTGACGGCAGGTCCGAGCGGCGGCCGGTCCTCGTGCGGGTGCGTATACATCATGATCGGGTCCGCATCATGATCGGGTCGGCCTGATCCCGGCCCGATGTGGCACGCTACGGGAATGACCGTGCCACATTCCGCCGAACCGGCCGAGACCACCTCCGAGCAGTACGTCCTCACGCTTTCCTGCCCCGACAAGCAGGGCATCGTGCACGCCGTGTCGAGCTATCTCTTCATGACGGGCTGCAACATCGAGGACAGCCAGCAGTTCGGCGACCACGACACGGGTCTGTTCTTCATGCGGGTCCACTTCTCGGCGGACAGCCCGGTGACCGTGGAGAAGCTGCGGGCCAGTTTCGCCGCGGTCGGCGACTCCTTCCGGATGGACTGGCAGATCCACCGTTCCGCGGAGCGGATGCGGATCGTGCTGATGGTCAGCAAGTTCGGCCACTGCCTCAACGACCTGCTGTTCCGCTCCCGGATCGGGGCGCTGCCGGTCGAGATCGCGGCCGTCGTCTCCAACCACACGGACTTCGCGGAGCTCGTCGCCTCGTACGACATCCCGTTCCGGCACATCCCGGTGACGAAGGAGACGAAGGCGGAGGCGGAGGCCGAGCTGCTGGAGCTGGTCGAGGCGGAGAACGTCGAGCTGGTCGTCCTCGCCCGCTACATGCAGGTCCTCTCGGACGATCTGTGCAAGCGGCTGAGCGGCCGGATCATCAACATTCACCACTCCTTCCTGCCGAGCTTCAAGGGCGCGAAGCCGTACCACCAGGCGCACGCGCGCGGCGTGAAGCTGATCGGTGCGACGGCGCACTACGTGACGGCCGATCTCGACGAGGGGCCGATCATCGAGCAGGAGGTCGAGCGGGTGGGCCACGACGTCACCCCGGACCAGCTGGTCGCCCTCGGCCGCGACGTGGAGTGCCAGGCGCTCGCACGGGCGGTGAAGTGGCACGCGGAGCGGCGCATCCTGCTCAACGGCCACCGCACGGTGGTCTTCGCGTAGCGCGTGCCGGGCACTGTGGGCCGGACGCCGTGCGGCCCCGCCCCGTCCCCGCTCGTCCAGGGCGCGGGCGGGGCGTTGCACGCCGGGTGAGACCGGTCCGGATGCCGCTCGCACCCGGCTGCCGGGCGCGGCGTTCCACGTTCGGCAGCGGCGGCTCGGTCGCCGGCCGCAACTCGTCGCCGATGTCCCACGGCTTCCACCGAGCCGCCGTCCCGACATCCCCGGAGCACCGACCCGGACGACCCGACCACATCGGAGATCATTTCGTCGGGAGTTCTCAGAGGCGGCTCAGCGAGGCCGCGGTGAACAGGATGTCGCGGATCGCCTCGCGGTCGCCCTGCTGACCGGCCGCCGCGTCCACCGGAGGCACCCGCCCGGCGATCAGCTGGCAGAACTCGACGCCGTCCAGCGCGATCTGCGCCACCGTGTGCGCGGGCGAACCGGAGGCGGCGGGGGAGTCCAGCGGGATGTACCAGCTGCCGCCGCCCGAGCCCTCGATCTCCAGATGCAGCGAACGGCCCGGCGAACCCGCCGTCACCAGATGACGTACGGGCCCGGCCAGTCCCGTCCTGCGGCGTTCGGCCAGCGCCGCGGGCAGCACCCGGGCCGCCAGGTCGACGATCCGGTTCAGATGCGGGGCGGACGGCGCCTCGTACGGATAGTCCACCGCGTCCGCGATGTCACCGCCGTGCACCCAGCATTCGAAGGCACGCTCCAGCAACGCGTCGTGCATCGGCAGCGCGAAGTCGCCGTACGGGACGGAGAGCTCGGAGACTCGGCGGCCCGCGAACGACACGGTGCGGATGAGGGTGTGGCTCTGCGCCCGCCACGGCTCGTGGACCGAGCGGGTGGGCGGCAGACGGGTCGCGGACCAGTACCGCTCCGTGCGGGCGGTGGGCGACAGCGGCCAGTCCTCGGCCCGGCCGATGGTGCCGTCGCCGAGCGGCACGTCCAGGCCGAGTGCCGTGCCGACCAGCCCGTCGACGGTCATGAGATGGCCGACGACACCCGCGACCGTCGTCCTGCGACGGGCCTGTTGCTCGTCCTCGAACCACTTCAGCCGCACCGGGGCGTGCCACTCGCAGTCGCCGATGTCGTGCAGCAGCGCGTCGAGCCGGGCGGTCTCCGCCTCGTACGGAGCGGCCCAGTCCGGTACCGGGATGGCGGCCGGGCGACGGGTCAGGCAGGAGTCGATCACCCGGGAACGCAGCGCCGGATCGAGATCCAGACTGCGGTCGGTCTGCAACAGGCCGACCGCGTCGCGCAGCCGCAACGCCTCGTCCGCGCAGGTGGCGCACTCGGTCAAGTGCGCCTCGACGGCCTCGGTCTCCTCCGCCGAGCACGCGGCCAGCGCCCAGGCGCCGAGCAGCGACTTGAGGACGCGATGGGGCAGCAGCGGGGCCGGCGGCTCCGTCGGCTTCGGCGGCAGCGGCGGGGCCTGTGGATTCGGTGAGCCCGGCGGGCTCTGCCGGTTCGGTCGATTCGGCGGGGGCGGCGAGGCCGAGAAGGCCGGTGGGTTCTGCGGCTTCGGCGGCGTCAGCGGGCCGGATGGTGCCACGGCGGATTCCCGTTCCGGTGTCGTCGGCCGCGGTTCGTCGGATGCGCACGCCCGTTCCTCGGGTGCCCACGGTCGCTCGTCCGGCGTCCGGTGCCGCTCGTCGGGCGGGGACGCCGGCGCGAGCGGCGGCAGCGGCAGGGAGCCGAGGTCGAAGTCGTCGGCGGCCGCCCGCGGTCCCGGTATGCGCGGTGCGCCCCGCACCTCCTCGTCGCGTCCCTCGCTCTCGTCGTCGCGTCCGTGCGCGCTGCCGTCGGTGGTCACAGCGCCCGTCCGTATCCGGGCGGGGACGCACCCTCCAGCGGGTGGGTGTGGGCGGTGGACAGCAGCTGCAGCCCGAGCCGCAGCCGGCGACGGGCCTCGTCCTCGGTGACCCCGAGGTCGGCGGCGGCCTGCCGGTAGTCCCTGCGCTGGACGTAGGCGAGCTCCAGCGCGGCGCGCAACGGGGCGGGCATGGACGTCACGATGTAGTCGGCGCGGGCCGAGGCCGTGGCCCGGCGCACCCGCTCCTCCAGCTCGGCGCCGGTCCGCCCGTCCGCGTCCTCGGCGGGGCGGTACGTCTCGCGCAGCCGCCGTACGGAGTGCCGGTGCGCGAGCCGGGCCACCCAGGAGCGCATCGAGCCCTGCTTCGGGTCGTAGGCGTCCGGGTTCTCCCACACGTAACCGAAGACCTCGCGGGTCACCTGGTCCGCAGCCGTCTCGTCATCGAGCATCCGGTGGGCCTGGCTGTGCACGAGCGAAGCGAACCGGTCGTAGAGCTCGCCGAGGGCGGCCGCCTCACCGCGCGTCAGCCGCTGCTGCATCTTGCGGTCCCAGCGGGGTGGTGCGTTTTTCGCCATGCGACCCCCAGCCCTGTTCCCCTCGTCACACCGAATGTAGTCGGCGGTGCCGACCACGGACGACCCTTTGTGGCAAGTGCGCCCCCGGAGAGGCCGGACGTGGTAGAGAAGGCGCCGTCTCGTCGCCGTGGCGAAATCGTATGCGAACCAATCATTTCGGTCCGGACGCGACTATGTCCTCTCGGGCCTCTCGGGCCTCTTGGGCCTCTCGGTCCTCTCGCGCGAGCCGGTGTTTCATGAGCCTGCGGCGGGGCACCCGCGAGAAGGCACGGAAACTTCCGGAACGTCGGACGAGCCGATCGAAGACGATCGAAAACGGTCGGAAACATTTGTAAGTAGTCGAAAATCGACGCCACGGAACGGCGTCGGAGGACACGGAACGAGAGGCCCAGTCGCGTGACACTGAAAGTGGCCGAGACCGTGCATGGCAACTGGACCGTGCTGCGCATGCGCGGCGAGCTGGATCTGGTGTCGTCGCCCGCGGTGCGCCGGTCCGTCCATGAGGCGGTCGCCGAGGGCCGCCACGACGTGGTGCTCGACCTCTCCGAGGTTGAGTTCTGCGATTCCAGCGGCGTCGGCGTACTGATCGCGGCCCGCCGCCTGATGCGCTCGTGCGGGGGCCGGCTGCGGCTGATCCTCCCGGCGCGGGGCGTGGAGGAGGGCTCGCACGTCAACCGGGTCATCGGCGTCCTCGGCGTACGCCGTCTCTTCGACATCTACCCCGACCGGCGCGCGGCCGTCGACGACGGGGCCCGGCCGCTCCTGGTCCGAGGGCCGGAGGAAACGGGGCACCGGCCCCCGCCGTCAGGAGAACCGCTCGCCGCCGGGAGGACGCCTGCCGTCAGGAGAACCGCTCCCGCAGCCGGTACTTCAGCACCTTCCGCAGGGTCTCGTTGCGTGGCAGCTCCGTGACCACCTCCAGCTGTTCCGGCAGCTTGTGCACGGAGAGTCCCCGTTCCCGCAGGTAGCCGGTGATGTCCGGCAGGGTCGGCGGGGCGGCGCCCGCGGGCTGTTCCACGACCGCGCAGACCCGCTCGCCGCGCTCCGCGTCCGGGAGCCCGATCACCGCCACGTCCCCGACCTGCGGGTGTCCGTGCAGCAGGTCCTCTATTTCCTTGGCGGAGACGTTCTCGCCCTTGCGGATGATGATGTCCTTCAGCCGCCCGGTGAGCACCAGATGCCCGCTCGGCTCGACATGGCCGATGTCCCCGGTGATCAGGAACCCGTCGGCGTCGAAGGCGGCGGCCGTCGCCGCAGGGTCCAGGTAGCCCTTGCAGACGGCCTCCCCGCGCAACCGCACCTCGCCGTCCGTGCCGTGCGGCAACGGCATGCCGTCCTCGTCCGTGATCCGGATCTCCATGCCCGCGGGCGGGCGCCCCTCCGTCCCGGCGAGGTGCTCCGCCGTGTCGTCGGGGGAGCCCATCGTGATCATGGGGACCTCGGTCATGCCGTACCCGTGGGTCAGCTGGACGCCCATCTCCCGCACCACCGCGTGGTACAGCTCCGGCGGCTTCGGCGCCCCGCCGCCCGCCAGCAGCCGCAGGGTGGGGACCGGCCCGCGGTCCGGGGTCCTGCGCTGCTCGGCCAGGAACATCGAGTAGAACGCCGTGGAACCGCCCGCGACCGTCACCCCGTGGCGCCGGTACTCCGCCAGCGCGTCCGGCATCGCGAAGTGCTCGAAGAGCACCGCCGGGAACCCGTAGAGCAGCAGCATCACCGCGTAGTCGGGCCCGCCGACATGGGCGAACGGGAACGCGATCGAGCCGATGTCGTCGGCCGACAGGCGCAGCGCGTGGGCCAGGCAGGAGCCGCCCGCGATCAGGCTGCGGTCGGTGTGCAGGACCCCCTTCGGGTCGGAGGTGGTGCCCGAGGTCCAGTAGATCCAGCGGACCGCGGTCCCGTCGGCGGGCGGCGGGGGCAGCACGGCCGGATCGCCGTCCGGCAGCGACGCGTACACCTCGAAGACCAGCGGTACGGGCCCGGCCGCCGGGGCCGGTGCCGCCTCCGCGGCCGGTTCCGCCGTGACCGCTTGCGGCGTCGAGGCCCATGCCGCGACCAGCCGGTGCGCCATCGCCGTGTGGTCGAAGCCGCGCCAGGTGCCCGGCACGGCGAAGAAGCCGGCCTTCGACTCGCGCAGCGCGAACCCCGTCTCGCGGTCCCGGTGGAACGGGATGACGGGCGACTGCACGGCCCCGATCCGGGTCAGCGCGAACGACAGCAGCACCGTCTCGATCCGGGTCGGCAGCTGCCAGACGACCACGCTTCCGGGGCGCACCCCCATCCCCCAGAGCCCGGCCGCGACCCGTTCGCCGCGGTCCCGCAGCTCCCCGAAGGTCAGGGAGCGGTCGTCCTGGATCAGGAACGGGCGGTCCGGCGTCAGGGCGGCCCGTCGCTCCACGAGCTCCCAGAAAGTGCCCGACGTGCCCAGCGCGTGTGCGGTCTCGTCCACGGCGAACCCCTCAAAAGCTGACGGTCAGTCAGATCGTTCGGAGAGCGTAGAGCGCCGCGCCTTGTCGGTCCAGGGGTGCGGGGCTAGCCTGAGTCCGGAGTCGGATCTGACGGGTCATCAGAAATGAATATCGGGAAAGTGTCCGCCGGGGACGGAAGTCGGACCGCGGGGGACGGAAGGAGACCCCGTCGGGGCGCGAAGAGCCCGCCGGGGACGGACAGGGGACACCGTGACGGAGAAGGGGACACCATGACGGAACTGCCTCGGATCGTCAGCGTCGACGACCACGTGATCGAGCCGCCGCACCTCTTCTCCACCTGGCTGCCCGCCAAGTACCGCGAGCGCGGCCCGCAGCCGCTCACCGCGGGCATCGGGGAACTGGCGTACGTCGGCGGCAAGTACGTGATCACGATGGACCCGGACGGGCCGCCCACGGACTGGTGGATCTACGAGGACCTGAAGTTCCCGTACAAGCGGAACATCGCCGCCGTCGGCTTCGACCGCGACGACATGACGCTGGAGGGCATCACCCGCGCCGAGATGCGGCCCGGCTGCTGGAACCCCGCCGAGCGCCTCAAGGACATGGACCTCAACCACGTCGAGGCGAGCCTGTGCTTCCCCACCTTCCCGCGCTTCTGCGGCCAGACCTTCGCAGAGGCGCGGGACAGAGAAGTGGCGCTCGCCTGCGTCCGCGCCTACAACGACTGGATGGTCGAGGAGTGGTGCGGCGACAGCGGCGGACGGCTCGTCCCGCTCTGCATCATCCCGCTCTGGGACATCGGCCTGGCGGTCGCGGAGATCCACCGGAACGCGGCGCGCGGCGTGCGCGCGGTGACGTTCTCCGAGATCCCCACCCATCTCGGCCTGCCGTCGATCCACACCGGCTACTGGGACCCGTTCTTCGCCGCGTGCCAGGAGACCGGCACGGTCGTCAACATGCACATCGGGTCCAGCTCGCAGATGCCCGCCGCTTCCCCGGACGCCCCGCCCGCCGTCCAGGCCAGCCTCTCCTTCAACAACGCCATGGCCTCCATGATGGACTTCCTGTTCAGCGGGGTCCTGGTGCGCTTCCCCCGGCTGAAACTCGCCTACAGCGAGGGCCAGATGGGCTGGATCCCGTACGCCCTGGAACGCGCCGACGACGTCTGGGAGGAGCACCGGGCCTGGGGCGGGGTGCGCGACCTGATCCCCGAGCCGCCGTCCACGTACTACTACCGGCAGATCTTCTGCTGCTTCTTCCGGGACAAGCACGGGGTCGCCTCGCTCGACGTCGTCGGACGGGACAACGCCACCTTCGAGACCGACTACCCGCACGTCGACTCGACGTTCCCGCACACCAAGGAGGTCGCGCTCGACCACGTCAAGGGGCTGGACGACGAGACGGTCTACAAACTGATGCGCGGAAACGCGATCCGGATGCTCGGCCTCGACCTCGACCGCGACCGCCGCCCGGCCCCGAACGGCCGTACCGGCCAGGGAGCGTAGGCGCGCGATGGATCTCGCGTACACGGAGGCGGAGGAGGAGTTCCGGGCGCGGCTGCGCGCGTGGCTGGCCACCGTACTGCCCGCGCTGCCCGCGAAGCCCGACCCCGACGACTGGCCGGGGCGGCGCGCGTACGACACCGCCTGGCAGCGGATGCTGTACGACGCCGGCTACGCGGGCCTGCACTGGCCCGTCGACGCGGGCGGACAGGGCGCCACCCCGACCCAGCACCTGATCTTCCTGGAGGAGACGGAGAAGGCCGGCGCTCCGTACGTCGGCGCCAACTTCGTCGGACTGCTGCACGCCGGGCCCACCGTCGCCGCCGAGGGAACCGCCGAACAGCGGGCGCGCTGGCTGCCCCCCGTACTGCGCGGCGACGAGATCTGGTGCCAGGGGTTCAGCGAGCCCGACGCCGGATCGGACCTCGCCGCACTGCGGACCAGGGCCGTGCGCGACGGCGACCACTACGTGGTGAGCGGCAGCAAGATCTGGACCTCGCACGCGGAGGTCGCCGACTGGTGCGAACTGCTGGTGCGCACCGACCCCGAGGCCCCCCGGCACCGGGGCATCACCTGGCTCGCCATGAGGATGGACACCCCGGGCGTCACCGTCCGCCCGCTGCGCACCCTCGCCGGGTCCACCGAGTTCGCGGAGATGTTCCTCGACGAGGTGCGGGTGCCGGTCTCCCACCGGGTCGGCGCGGAGAACGACGGCTGGCGGGTCACCATGGTCACGCTCTCCTTCGAACGCGGCACCGCCTTCGTCGGCGAGGTCGTCGCCTGCCGCCGCACCCTGGCCGCCCTGGCCGCCGAGGCCCGGACCAGCGGGCGCTGGGACGACCCGGTGCTGCGCCGGCGGCTGGGCAGGCTGAACGCCGAGTTCCGGGCGCTGTGGCGGCTCACCCAGTGGAACGTGAGCGAGGCGCAGGCCGGCGCCGGCCGCGGCCCGGCACGGGCGGCCCCCGGCACGGGCGGCGTACCCGGCACCGGGGGCTCGGTCTTCAAACTGCGCTACTCGCACGCCCGTCAGGAGCTGTACGAGACGGCCGCAGAGGTGCTCGGCGCGGACGCCGCCGATCTGGACCGGGAATGGGTCCTGGACCGGCTCTCCTCGCTCTCGTACACGATCGCCGCGGGCACCTCGCAGATCCAGCGGAACATCGTCGCCGAGCGGATACTCGGCCTGCCGAAGGGGCGCTGAACCGGCCATGGACTTCCAGCTCTCGGACGACCAGCGGGCCCTGCGTTCGGGGATACGGGACATCCTCGCCGGGCGCTTCGGCAGGGACCGGATGCGGACGGCCCTCGATACGGGCACGGCGGTGGACCGCGGACTGTGGAGGGAACTCGGCGAGGCGGGCTTCTTCGCACTGCGGCTGCCGGAGACCGAGGGCGGCGCCGGGCTCGGACTGCCCGAGGCGGTCCTCCTCTTCGAGGAGGCCGGGCGGGCGCTGCTGCCGGGACCGCTGATCACCACGCACCTCGCGGCGGGGGCCGTGAAGGGCGCGGCGGAGGGGACGGCGGTGGTCGCCGTGCTGGAGCCGGGCAGCCCGGTGGAACACCTGGGGGACGCGGACGCACTGCTGGTGCTCGCCCCACAGGGCGCGGGTGCGTCGGAGCCGGCGCCGGGACCGGAGCGGGCGTACACCGTGACGGGCGGAGAACTGCGGGACCTCGTGGGCGAGGCAGCCGAGCCCGTACGGTCGCTCGACCCGTTCACCCCGCTGTGGCGGATCAGCGCCCCCGCCGGAGCACCCCACGAGCGGCTGTCCGGTGAGCTGTTGCCCGGCCGGACGGCCCGGTGGCGTGACGAGGGCGCCCTGCTCGCCGCCGCCGAACAGCTCGGCAGCGCCGCCCGCACGACCGAGCTGGCCGTCCAGCACGCCGGTGGACGCGAGCAGTTCGGCGCCCCGATCGGATCGTTCCAGGCGGTCAAACACCTGTGCGCCGACATGCTGGTCAGGGCCGAGTTGGCGCGCTGCGCCGTCTACGCGGCGGCCGTGACCGCGGACCCCGTCGAGATCGCCGGGGCCAAGCTGCTCGCCGACGAGGCGGCGGTCCGCAACGCCCGCGACTGCCTCCAGGTGCACGGCGGCATGGGCTTCACCTGGGAGGCGGACGTCCACCTGCACCTCAAGCGGGCCTGGCTGCGCTCCGGCCGGTGGATCGGGGCGGCGGCGGCCGAGGAACGACTCGCGTCGGATCTGCGCAGAGGCGCCGGGACACCGCACTGAGACCGGCGCGGGGTTCCGCACGGGACCGGCGCGGGAGTTCGGCGCCGACGCCGGGTTCGGACTTGTGCTGAAACTGTCTGGGATCCGTGCCCGATCCGGTCGGGATTCGTGTCGGTCGGTTCGAATCTGTGCTCGATTCGGTCGGGTTCCGTGAAGAATTCCCGCCCGTAGATATGTGCGAACGCGGTTCGCGGAGAGGTGACGGAGGGGCCCCACGGCCTCACAGTACGGAGTCACGCGGTGCGTTCGGCCTCTCGGGAGCGAGGCCCGTGCCCGCGGGGGATTCGTCACGGGGCGGAGTCGGCGGTCACCTCGGGTACTCTCCGTGGGGTGCGAGAGGTTCTGGAGCCGGGTGTGCCGGACGATCCGGGAGTTGCCCGCGTGGCGGCTTCGGACCGGAGGGGGCGGCCGGCCCGCGTTTCGGGTGGTGACACCGGTTCCGCCCGGGAGATTCCCGAGACCTCCACGCGCTTCTGTTCGACTCCCCGCAATGTGCGTCGCACAGTATGTACCACGCGTACTCCTTCGCGCTGGAATATGCCCGAAGCGCTTGTTGCGGTGACTGTACGTCAACCATGCTGTCGCGTACGGGAATCACGTTCCGTGACCCCGAGGAGGCGCGAGGCGATGTGTCCGCCGGTTCGGATGGTGTGAGCGGTGCAGGTGCTTCAGGTTCAGCTGGAGGTCGGTCCGGATCCCGCAGAGGTCGGGCGGGCACGCAGATGGGCGCGGTCGAGACTGATCGGGTCGGGGATGAAGGGTGACGAGCCACTGGCCGAGACCCTCATCCTGCTGATCTCGGAGCTCGTCACGAACGCGGTGGTCCATACGGGCTGCCCGGCCGTGCTGCGGATGCTGTTCGGCTGCGCGGGCGGGTCCGGTTCCGGGACGGTACGGGTCGAGGTGGCCGACGCCAGTTGCCGCCCGCCGCAGCAGCGTCACGCGCTGGGCGAGGACACCGGTGGCCGCGGACTGGAACTGGTCGACGGCCTGGCCGACCGCTGGGGCTGGCAGCCGGAGGGCGCGGGCAAGCGCATCTGGTGCGAGGTCGACCGGGAACCCCCGCTGGTCCAGGTCGTCCCGCTGCACCCGGGTGGCCAGGCGCTCCGAACCCCCTCGGGGGCGAAGGACACCCACGCGGCGCCGGGCACCCAACCGCGCGCGGTGCACGGCGCGTCGTGCGTGGGCGGTACGCCCTGCGCGGGCGGTTCCTCGTGCGCGGGCGGCGTCGGCGGCACGGGGAGCGTGGACCGCAAGGCGTACGAGTCCCCGCGCACTGTCACGCGACGTGCATAAAGGTTAAAGCAGTGGTCCCGAGGGGCGGTTGGGGCCGAGCGGAGCCCTTCGGGCCGCGCCGGGTCCGGCGCCCGAAGAGCCCGGGTCACAGCACGGCGACCGGGGCGACCGGGGTGCCGGTGGCGCCGACGAACGGTTCGGGCATGGCCGACAGCAGGAACGCGTAACGCTTCTCCTCCGCACAGGCGGTGGACAGCTTCTCCAGGTTCCAGTTCTGGCCCTGGAGCATGCCCATCTCGACCAGGTCCAGCGCGTGCACGCCCAGCCACAGGTCCTCGATCTCCGGCGGGAAGATCTCGAAGGTCAGGGTGTCGTTGGCGACCGCCGCCACATCGCGCGCGCGGAACCACTCGGGTGCGCGGATCGAGAGGCCGGGCGAGGGGTAGGCGTACGCGGGCCTGTCGCCCGTCAGGTAGACCCGCACCTGCCCCGTCCGTACGAGGACGATGTCGCCGGGACGGACCCGGACCCCGGCCAGGTCCTCCGCCGCGTCCAGGTCCTCGGGGGTGACGGCGTGGTCGCCGGGCAGCCGGTCCACGCCGTGCGCGCGGGCCACGTCGAGGAGGATTCCGCGCGAGACGAGGTGCGGCACCTTGTCGATGCCGCTGAACCGCGCGCCCTCGTGCGCGGTGATCGTGTCGGCCGGGCGGCCGTTGTAGATCCTTCCGGAGTGCGAGACGTGGGTGAGGGCGTCCCAGTGGGTGGCCGTCTGGAGGCTCAGCACGGCCGAGTCGTCGCTGGTGGCGACGGTGCCGGGGCCGAAGAGCTCCTGGTTGATCTGGACCATGGTGTGCAGCGGGTTGATCCTCCCGGGGACCAGACCGCTCTGCACGCCGTCCTGTTGGAGGGGGAGCGCGAGCGGGACGCGTCGCCCGGAGCGGACCGTGGCGGCGGCGTCCCGTACGACGGAGTCGGTGATCAGGTTGAGCGTCCCGATCTCGTCGTCGGCGCCCCAACGGCCCCAGTTGTTCACGCGCTTGGCGATGTCGTGGAACTCCTCCGGCAGTGACACGGTGCCTCCCGGGGCTTGTGTTCGCGGACCTGATGGCCCATAAAATCTAACGGTCCGTCAGAAACCGCGGGAAGGGGCCGGGCATGGGGAACTTCTTGGCAGGCAAAGTGGTGGCCGTGACGGGTGCCGGTCGCGGCATCGGACGGGCGGTCGCGATCGCGGCGGCGGCCGAGGGCGCCCGGGTCGTCGTCAACGACTACGGCGTCTCCATCGACGGCGGCGAGCCGAGCAGCGAGGTGGCCGAGTCCGTCGTCAAGGAGATCGAGGCGGCGGGCGGGCAGGCGGTGGCCGTCGCCGACGACATCTCCACGATGGCGGGCGGGCAGCGGATCGTGGACACGGCGCTCGCGCGGTACGGCCGGATCGACGGGGTCGTGTGCGTGGCCGGCATCCTGCGCGAACGGATGCTGTTCAACATGTCCGAGGAGGAGTGGGACCCGGTCGTCGCCACCCATCTCAAGGGCACCTTCACCGTCTTCAGGGCCGCGTCGGCGGTCATGCGCAAGCAGGACGGCGGCGGCACGCTCATCGGATTCACCAGCGGCAACCACCAGGGCAGCGTCGCCCAGGCCAACTACAGCGCCGCGAAGGGCGGGATCATCTCGCTGGTACGGAGCGCGGCCCTCGGTCTGCACAAGTACGGCGTCACGGCGAACGCCGTCGCACCGGTCGCCCGCACCCGGATGTCCGCCAACGTGCCCATGGAGCTCAAGGAGATCGGCGAGCCGGAGGACGTGGCGGCGCTCGTCGTCTACCTGCTCAGCGACCGGGCCCGCAAGGAGCGGATCACCGGCCAGGTGTACACGGTCGCCGGGCCGAAGATCGCGGTCTGGGCTCAGCCGAGGGAGCTGCGCGCGGGGTACGCGGAGGGGCCGTGGACCCCGGAACGGATCGCCGACTTCCTGCCGGGGACGGTGGGCACCGATCCCATGCCGATGCTCGCGCAGTTGGAGGAGATGGCCGCGGCGGCGGCTGCCAAGGCCCGGCCGAACGTCTGACGGGGACCTTCCAGGACGTCCCGTGGGACCCGCTTTCGCGGGCGTTCCCCGGCGCGGACCGCACCGGCGCGGACCCCGCCGACGCGCTGTCCGGCCCCGGTGCGCGGGCGCCGGGCGGCCCCTCGCTCCGTACCCGTACGCAGGAGGCAACGTGGACTTCACCCTCGGCCCGGACGACACCGCCTTCCGCGAGGAGGCCCGCGCCTGGCTGGACGAGCACCTCGTCGGCGCGTACGCGGCGGCGGCCGGCACCGGTGGGCCGGGCAGCGAGCACGAGAGCATCGACGTCCGCCGCGCCTGGGAACGCGAACTCGGACGCGGCGGCTGGATCGGCCTCGGGTGGCCCGACGACGAAGGCGACGGACACGGGGACGGCGGCGGGTACGGGAACCGGCGGGCGAGCCTGATCCGGCAGGTCGTCTGGGCCGAGGAGTACGCCCGAGCCGCCGCACCCGCCCGGGTCGGCCACATCGGCGAGAACCTCCTGGCCCCCACACTGATCGCCCACGGCACCCCCGAGCAGCGGCGGCGCTTCCTGCCCGCCGTCGCGCGCGGCGAGGAGCTGTGGTGCCAGGGCTACAGCGAGCCCGGCGCCGGATCCGACCTCGCCGCCGTACGGACGACCGCCGTCCCCGACCGGGGCACGGGCGGCCACCGCGTGACCGGGCAGAAGATCTGGACGTCGCTCGCCCGGGAGGCCGACTGGTGCTTCGTGCTGGCCCGCACGGAGCCCGGCTCCCGGCGCCGTCACGGCCTGTCGTTCCTGCTCGTGCCGATGGACCAGCCGGGCCGGATCGAGGTGCGGCCGATCCGCCAGATGTCGGGGACCAGCGAGTTCAACGAGGTCTTCTTCGACGGGGCGCACGCCGAGGAGTGCGTCGGTGGCGAGGGCAACGGCTGGGCCGTGGCCATGGGGCTGCTGGCCCTGGAACGCGGCGTCTCCACGCTCGTCCAGCAGATCGGTTTCGCCGCCGAGCTCGACCGAGTGGTGCGGGGCGCCGTGACCACCGGAGCCGTCACCGACCCGGTGCTGCGCGACAGCCTCGTCCGGCAGTGGGCGGAGCTCAAGGTCATGCGCTGGAACGCCCTGTGCACCCTGGGGGCCGTCGGCGATCCCGGCGCACCCAGCGTGGCGAAGCTGCTCTGGGGCGGCTGGCACCAGCGCCTGGGCGAACTCGCCGTACGGATCAGGGGCGCGTCCGGGGCCGTCGGCCCGTACGACTGGACGTCGAGCGCGCCGTACGAACTCGACGAGGCGCAAAGGCTGTTCCTGTTCACCCGGTCCGACACCATCTACGGCGGCTCGGACGAGATCCAGCGGAACATCATCGCCGAGCGGGTGCTCGGCCTACCGAGGGAGACGGGATGAGAGGCGTCGTCTTCGACGGCAGTCGCACCGAGGTCGTCGACGATCTGGAGATACGGGAGCCGGGGCCCGGCGAGGTGCTGGTGGCGGTGGCCGCGGCCGGGCTGTGCCACAGCGACCTGTCGGTGATCGACGGGACGATCCCGTTCCCTTCGCCGGTGGTGCTGGGGCACGAGGGCGCGGGCGTGGTGGAGGCGGTCGGCGCGGGCGTCGGCCATGTGGTGCCCGGCGACCACGTGGCCCTGTCGACGCTGGCCAACTGCGGGGCGTGCGCGCAGTGCGACCGGGGCCGGCCGACGATGTGCCGCAAGGCGATCGGGATGCCGGGGCGGCCGTTCTCCCGGCGGGGCGAGCCGCTGTACCAGTTCGCCTCCAACTCGGCCTTCGCGGAACGGACCCTGGTCAAGGCCGTGCAGGCGGTGAAGATCCCGGCCGACCTGCCGCTCACCTCGGCGGCCCTCATCGGCTGCGGAGTGCTGACCGGGGTCGGGGCCGTGCTCAACCGGGCGAAGGTCGACCGCGGCGACACGGTGGTGGTGATCGGCACCGGCGGCATCGGACTCAACGTGATCCAGGGTGCCCGGATCGCGGGCGCCCTGACGATCGTCGCGATCGACGCCAACCCGGCGAAGGAGGCCGTGGCCCGGCGCTTCGGCGCCACGCACTTCCTGACCTCCGCCTCGGTCGAGGCCGTACGGGAGATCCTGCCGCACGGCGCCGACCACGCCTTCGAGTGCGTGGGCCGTACGGAACTGATCCGCACCGCGATCGACCTGCTGGACCGGCACGGGCAGGCGGTCCTGCTGGGTGTTCCGGCGGCGACGGCGGAGGCGTCGTTCCTCGTCTCGTCGATGTACCTGGACAAGTCGATCCTGGGATGCCGCTACGGCTCCTCGCGTCCGCAACGGGACATCGCGCTGTACGCGGAGCTGTACCGGGACGGCAGGCTGCTGCTGGACGAACTCGTCACCGAGACCTACCCGGTGGAGGACTTCGCCAAGGCGGCGGACGACGCGCACCACGGCCGGGTGGCCCGGGGGGTGCTGGTCTTCTGATCCCGGCCGGGGCCAGGACCCGGGGCGGCTCTGTGGGGTGTGCTCCTCGGGAACCTGCCGACCCGGTCGGCGATCACCATGGTGGTGGCGGCCGTCCTGCTGCCGACCCGGCCGATCCGGCGGCTTGAGCGAATCGGTTGGTGCCGGTGAGGATGGAGCGGATCGGATGGGGACGGTGCGGATGGTGCTGTTGAGGACGGTGCGGGGGTGCTGATGGTGTCGCGGATGACGGCCGCGGGCGCGGCGGTGCTGACCGTCGCCGCCGGGCTGGGGGTCAGGGCCGTGGCCGAGGGTGACGTCGCCAAGTACGCAGGGGACGCGCTCTACACCGTGCTGATCTGCGCCCTCGTGCTCGTGGCCGCGCCCCGGTCCCGGCCGCTCGCAGTGGCCGGCACCGGGCTGGCGCTGAGCTGGGCGGTCGAACTGCTGCAACTGACCGGGTTGCCGGCCGACCTCTCCCGGCACAGCATCGTGGCGCGGCTGGTGCTCGGTTCGACCTTCAACGCGCCCGATCTGTTCTGGTACGCGGTCGGGGCGGGGCTCGCCTGTGCCATGACGGCCCTGGCCGCCCGCTCCGCCCGTTCCGCCCGTACTGCTCCCTCGGTCGCCCGCCCTGCTCCTTCTACCTGCCCTGCTCGTCCTGCTTGTTCCGAAGACGCTCCTCGGACTTCTGCATCTCGATGACCGCGAAGACGTGCGCACTGGTCTGCTTGCGGGTGCTGCCGCTGACGCAGAGCGCCGTGCCCGCGACGGCCGGAGGCACGGACAGCGCGAGGATGAGCATCAGTTCGGGCCAGTCGCGCGCGGAACCGCACCGCGGCGAGCTGCTCCGGAAGTGGGAGTCCGCGACCGGCGAATCGCATTCCAGGTCGTACGAATAGCTGTGCACGGTGTAGGGGGCCAGCAGCAGGTAGCCCAGCCAGATCAGTAGCCCGGCTGCGACGGCCAGCAGCCCCAGACCCCAGCCGAGGAGGGTCCCGGAGCGACGGTCGAAGTGCTGGCGGGCGGCCCAGTGCATGACGGTTCCCTTTCCCTGCGGGCGCGACGGACGAGCCCCGGTGGAGAGGGCGCATGCTCCTCCGAGGGGCGGCGGGCATCAGTTCGAAGGCGTGGCCCAGTGATCCTATGCACGAAAGGAGCACGCCAGGGAGCGAACGAGGCGAACCCGTCGGATTCGGTACGCCGCCGACGCTTGCCCTCTGCCGCGAGCAGTACGGGGAGGACAGCGCCATCGTCTTCGGCCGGGCCCTCGCCTCCCACCAGGTGGGCGCGGCGCTGGTGGCGTTCCTGGGCGGAGTGGCGCGCGACGTGTTCGGCTCCTACGACATGGTCTGGTACGCGTCGGGAGTGCTGTGCGCGACGGCCGCCCTGATGGCCCTGGCCATCCGACACCGCCGCGATGGGCGGCCGGCCGGAGAACCGGTCACTGGCTGAACCGCCCGAACCGCCCTCGGTGGAAGAGCAGCGGACCGTCCACGGCCCTGTCTTCGCCCGCCGGATCCGCCGAGTCCGCCGTTCCCAACGCCTCCACCCGGCCGACGACGATCAGATGGTCGCCTCCGGTGTGGACGGCGTGGATGCGGCAGTCGATCCAGGCCGGTACGCCGTCCAGCAGCGGTGACCCGGTCGCCGGGGCCGCCTCGTACGCCACCCCCGCGAACTTGTCGGCCCCGCTCACCGCGAAGCCCCGGCACAACGCTTCCTGGCCCGCCCCGAGCACATTGACGCAGAAGGCCCCGGCGCGGGCGATGCGCGGCCAGGTCGTCGACGTACGGGCCACCATGAACGCGACCAGCGGCGGATCGAGGGAGAGCGACGCGAACGACTGACAGGCGAAGCCCGTGGGCCGCCGGCCTGTGGGCCCCTCCGGGGCGCCGACGCCGTCGCCCGGGTCGTGCGCGGTGACGATCGTGACCCCGCTGGCGAAATGCCCCAGTACGCGGCGGAATTCGGCAGGGTCGACGGGGGCCCGTTCGTCCTCGGCGACCGCCCGCAGATCCGGGCGCGGCAGCGGATCGACCGGCGCCGGCCCGGCACTGGTGGGGGCGCCGACGGACCTGAGGTACCGGACGGCGGTGGCGGCCATTCCTGCGTGTCCCATCACACCGTCCATTGAAGCTGACGCTACGTCAGATCGGAAGGGGTGGGGAGCCGAATCCGGGCGGAACGGCGGGACTACGCTCGTCGCAGAAGCGCTTCGAGCCGCCCGGAGCCACTTCGTACGGCCCGGACGGCGGGCCCGTGCGGAGAGGCGGCACGGGCGGGCACGGGGAGGGGAGGACGCGTGTCGACGCGTATCGCGGGAGGTACGAGGCCACCCGTTGCGACAGTGGAGACGTGGAGCGGCCGGTCGATCGCGGCGAGCACGATCACGCAGATCGTGTTGGTCGTGGCGGCCGTGGAGATCGCGGGTTTCGTGGAACTTGCCTTCCCGGCTCCCGCCCCGCCGGACGACCCCGCGATCGTGCTGCTGATGATGCCGTTCCTGCTCTGCGGCGCCCCGTTCTTCCTGGTGGCGAGCCTGCTGGTGGTGCTCCCGACCGTCGCGGCGGCGCGATGGGCGGGTACCCGGTTCACCGGCCGCGAGGTGTGGTGGTGGGTCCCGGTGACCGCGCTGGTCCCGGCCGCGGTGGGCGCCGCCGTAGCCGGTATCGCCCTGCGTCCGGCCCCGGGCCCACTGCTCCTGTGCTGGCCGGCGGGTGCGGCGCTGCTGACGGTCACCGCGCTCGTGGCCCGCGAGGTCGTGCTGCGACGCCGCAGGTTGCGGGGCGTGCTCGGCTGGTGCGTGGTCGCCGTCGTGGCCGTGTACGGGATCGGCTCGGGCCTGTACGGCACCGGTCTGATCGCGGAATACCGCCCGCCGAAGGCCGACACCGCCCAACTGTCCGGGACCTGGACCGACGGCAAGGGTGGCACGCTGCGCCTGGCCGCCGACGGCACGGCACACGCCGATGCGCTGTCCGACCCCGAAGAGATGTGGTCGGACCCGACGAAGTCCGCCCGTTGCTCGGGACGAGGCACGTGGAGCTATGAGGCCGGTGATTCGACCACCTGGGACCAGCGCGTACGGCTGAAGATCGAGTCCTGCCCCGACGACACGGCAGGCGACGGATGGCGGATCGGCGGCACCCCGGACCGGCTCGAACTCAACTACGAGTACGGCGACCCGGATTCACCGGACTGGTACACGTTGATCCCGCGCTGATCGCTGACTTGCGGACCGGTCAATCACCGACGGCGTACGCCACGAAGTCCGCCCAGGTGGTGGGTGAGAGGGAGAGACGGGGGCCGTTGGTGTTCTTGGAGTCGCGGATGTGGATGGCGTGGGGGATGGCGGCGACTTCTACGCAGTCATTGCCGCTACTGCTGTCGCTGTGGCTGCTCTTGAACCACATCAGCTCGGGGCCGTTCCCGACTGAGGCGCTCTGGATCACGCTTCCTCCAGTACTTGTCGGTACGTGTTGGGTTGGTGATCTGCCTCGCCCCCGTTACGAGGGCGAGGCGCGGGTGCCGCGCAGATCAGTGCTTGGCGGCGTACGTCACGAAGGCGCTCCAGGCCCCGGGAGCGACGGTGAACAGCGGGCCCGGGACGTTCTTGGAGTCACGGATGTGGATGGTGTGAGGGGTGGTGGCAACCTCGACGCAGTCATTGGGATTGCTGGTGTCGCTGTGGCTGCTCTTAAACCACGTCAGCTCGGAATCGTCTCCAGTAGAGGCATTCCGGATCATGTTTCCTCCAGCATTCGCTTGATGAAAGCCAGCGACTCCCGTGCGCTGAGAGCCTCCGATCGGATGATGCCATAGCGGAGTTCGAGGATCCTCAGATGCTTCGGGCTGGAGACGGGACGCCCCCCGAACTCGTCGTCGGTACGCCCGACTGCGGTGCCGTCCCCGAACTTCAGCACCTGGATCCGCCCACCTGTTCCGGGGTGATTCCAACGAGCGATCGGCATCACCTGGATCTCTACGTTACGCAAGTGCCCGACTTCCAGGAGGCGTTCCAGCTGCCCGCGCTGGACCATCTTGCCTCCGGTGGGGCGCATGAGCGTCGACTCTTCCTGGACAAAGCTCAGCTCGGGCGCAGGCGAGCGATCGAAGATGGCTTGTCTGGCCATGCGGCCTGCCACTCCGCGTTCCACCTCGTCGTCCGAAAAGGTGGGGCGCCTGGTTTTGAGGAGTGCTCGGGCGTGCTCCTCGGTCTGTAGAAGCCCATGCAGACTGTGGCTGCCGTACGACAGCAACTCCACTGCCCGCGCCTCCATCCGAGCCAGATCGCGGATCTTCTTCGGGTAACGGACCTCCGCCACATCCGCCTTCATGGCGGAGATCAGCCCGCCCGCCTTCAAGGTCCTGTCGGCCTTGTCCAGATACTCCGGGCGCGGAATCCGCTTCCCGGCCTCGACCTTGTAGACCTGGTCCTCGCCGTACCCGATCGCCAGGCCGAATTCCGCCGCCCGCATCCCCGCGGCTTCCCGGCGCAGCTTCAGCTGACGCCCCACCGTGGCCACGACGGCCGCGCCGGACTCGTCGTCGGGATCGACCTCCCAGCCGGGTTCGTCCGTGTCGGCCTCGGGCCTCTTCGCGCCGTCCGAATCCACCCGCATCCGCGCCACCTCCACCGTGCCGTCAAGTTGTTGTCATCGCGACGGCCGTGCCCGCCCGTACGCCTGCTCCGGACAGCCCCGACAGCTCCGGACAAGTGACGGACAGTTACCGTACGCATGCGCCTGATCACTGGTCAGCCTAGATCGGTGCGACGAGGCTGAGTGCTGTGAAACAAGAAATCACCCTCCCTCAACACGGTGGCGCCGTCAGCGCGTTCACCGTGCTGCTGTCGCCAACCCGCAGAGGTGCCCGGTTGGCCCGGCTGCTCGCCACGACGCAGCTGGACGAGTGGGGAGTCACGTCGCGGGTGGAAGCGGCTGCCCAGATCGTGGCCGAACTGGCCGCCAACGCCGTGGCCCATGGCCGGGTGCGGGGGAGGGACATCCGACTCGGGCTCGGCGTGTACGGAAGTGGCTCGGTGCTGCGCATCGAGGTGAGCGACGCACGCGGCGATCGCCTGCCGCCCGAACCGGGACACACACTCCTACCGGGTGCCGACCGCGAATCCGGGCGCGGACTGCTGATCGTCGAGGCGCTGGCCGACCGGTGGGGCATCAGCCCGGGACCCTTGCCCTGCAAGACCGTCTGGGCCGAACTCGACCTCGACCTTGACCCCGACCCCGCGCCGTGACCGGGGTCGGGGCTGGGACCAGGACGGGTCTCCCCGCAAGGAATCTGCTGGCCCGGCCCTCGGGGCACCGAGGAATGTGTGAGCGAATATCCGTGCGATCACGCTCTCGCCGTCCCGTCACACACTTGGATGACTCAAGCCAACTGAGCTGGAAATAAGCCTGGTTGTCGGGCATATGCTCGCCAAGCGAACACCCTCAGAGGCGCGACGCCCTCAAAAGGGTGCAACACCGTCTTCCGGGAGCCTGCGGCTCGGGACCGTCCGCGACGTACCTCCAGACGGGCCGTCACTCGCCTTTTCTCTCCGCCCAACACATGGACGCAAGTCGTCGGTGACCTGTGCGCCTCCACCGGGCCACGCCCTCCGATCGTTTCAAGCAACTCCAAGGAATCCGTATGGTCAGCTCGTCCCACGAGGCGATGCACCGCATCTTTCAGGAGTATCCCGGGCTCTTCTCCCGTGTCTCCGAGGTGCTGGGGGTCTCGATCGGCTCCCCGGCCTCGGCCACCATCATGCCCACGGACCTCACCGAGAACCGGCCACTCGAACGTCGGGTGGACACCCTGTTGCGGATCGACATGGAGGACGACGAGTCGTACCTCCTGGCGATCGAGGCTCAGGGGAAGAAAGACCCGGAGAAGCCGGTGAGCTGGATGTACTACCTGTCCTACTTGCAGGCCAAGTACAGACTGCCGCCCATGCTGCTGGTCGTCTGCCAGGACCGGGCCACCGCCGAATGGGCCGCTCAGCCGTACTCCGTCGGGCACCCGAAGGCGCCCGTACTCACCCTTCGCCCGCTCGTCGCGGGCCCGCACAACATGCCCGTGATCAAGGACGTGGCCGAGGCCCGGAAGGACCTGGCGCTGGCCACTCTGGCGGTGATCACACATGCGGGCGATCCGGACATCGGTACCATGCTCAAGACGCTGTCGACCGCTCTGCGGGATGTGCCGGAACCCATTGCTGACCCGATCGTCGAACTCATCGCTCAGGGCCTGGGTAAACGCCCGGCCGCGCAACAGTGGAGGAACCTGGTGGCCGTGGACCTTTCGTTCTACAAGTCGGCGCTTTCGGAGGAGATCCGGGACGAAGGCCGGGCCGAGGGCCGAGTACAGGGGCGTGCCGAAGGCCGCACGGAGGGCCGAGCAGAGGGCCGAGCCGAGGGACGTGCGGAGGGTATCGCCAGGAGCGTTCTGCTTCTGCTGGGGCAGAGTGGCGTTGCCGTGTCGGGTGAAGTACGTGAGCGGATTATGAACTGTACGGATGTGGACCAGCTGAGTCGCTGGCTCCTGCGGGCTCCGAACGTCTCCGCCGTCGAGGAAATCTTCGCCGAGAAGTAGAGGGCGAAACCCGAGGGGCCCGAACGACCGGGCCCCTCGCGGGCGCTGCCGGGCCCGGCACGATGTCCGCCGGACCCGGGGCCTCACCGCCCCCGGAACTTCGGCGCTCGCCGTTCCACGAAGCCCGCCACGCCCTCGTTGGCGTCGTGCGTGGTCATGTTGATCTCCTGGGCCATGGCCTCCGCCGCGAAGGCCGTCGCCCGGTCGGACTCCAGCGAGGCGTTCACCAGCTGTTTCGTGAGCGCGATGGACCGGGTCGGGCTCTCGGCCAGCCGTTCGGCCCAGGCGCGGGCCGTCGCCGCCAGCTCTCCGTCCGGTACGACCCGGTTCACCAGGCCCAGGCGTTCGGCGTCCGCCGCCCGGAGGGAGTCCCCGAAGAACATCAGCTCCTTCGCTCGCTGCGGGCCGATCAGGCGCGGCAGCAGATATGCGCCGCCGCCGTCCGGTACGAGCCCGCGGCGGACGAACACCTCGATGAACTTCGCGGACTCGGCGGCCAGCACCAGATCGCAGGCGAACGCGAGATGGGCGCCGATGCCCGCCGCCGTGCCGTTGACCGCCGCGATCACCGGCTTCTCGCAGTCCAGGACCGCGGCGATCAGGCGCTGCGCGCCAAGCCGGATCGTACGGGCCACGTCCCCCGGAACCCGGTCGCCGGGCGCGCGGGTGCCCGGGGCGGAGGAGCCCTTCGCCGGGGTGCCGCGCAGGTCGGCGCCCGCGCAGAAGCCGCGGCCGGTGGCCGTGAGGACGACCGCCCGGACCGCCGGGTCCGCGGAGGCGCCGGCGAGCAGGGCGATGACGCGTTCCCGCTGGTCCCAGGTGACGGCGTTCATCGCCTCGGGGCGGTTGAGCGTGATCCACGAGACGCCGTTGTCAGTGGTGTGGAGTACCAATGAATCGAGCGGGTCGGCCGACGGGGCCGGACCGGTTCGTTCGGCGTGCTTGGCATGCTGGGAACGCTCGGTGTTTCCGGCGCGCTGATCGTGTTCGGTGTGCTCGGCGGTGTCTTCGGGGGAGGACGGCATGAGGAAGCTCCTTGGCGGGTGGTGGGGGCGCGGGAGGCGGACGGGGCGCTTCCGGGGCGGTGCCCGGTCGGCCTGGCCGGACGGACGGCTCCCGCGTACCGGACGGGGCCGGGCCGGGACAGCGGCAGACGGCCGGTGGTCAGCGGCAGACGGCCAGCGCGTCCAGTGCCACCGCGCCCTGTCCCCGCCCCAGCACCATCAGCGGGTTGATGTCCAGTTCGGCGAGGTCGTCACCCAGTTCCAGCGCCATCCGCTGCACCCGCAGCACGACCTCGACGAGCGCGTCCACGTCGGCCGGCGGGCCGCCGCGCACCCCTTCCAGCAGGGCCCGGCCGCGGAGTTCGCCGAGCATCGACCTGGCCTGGTCCTCGCCGAACGGCGGCACCCGTACGGCCGCGTCGTGCAGCACCTCGACGAGCACGCCGCCCAGCCCGACCGTGACCGTCGGTCCGAACAGCGGGTCCTGCGTGACGCCGACCATCATCTCGACGCCCCGCTCGATCATCTGGCAGACCAGGATGCCGTCCAGGTCGATGTCCTCGTACCGCGCGATGTCGGTCAGCTCGCGGTACGCGTCGCGCACCTGGCTGGCGGAGGTCAGCCCGACCTTGACGAGGCCCAGCTCCGTCTTGTGGGCGAGCCGGGCCCCCGACGCCTTCATGACGACCGGATAGCCGACCAGCCCCGCTGCTCGGACGGCCGCCGCCGCGCTGGTCACCAGCTGCTCGCGCGGCACCCGGATCCCGTACGCCCGCAGCAGCTGCTTCGCCGCGTGCTCGCTCAGCTGGTTGCCCGCGCGCAGCAGTCCCTGCGCCTTGCGGAAGGACGGCGAGGGCGTGCGCGGCGCCTCGTCGAAGGGGGAGCGGTAGCGGGTGGTGAACCGGTGGTGGTCCAGATACGCCTTCACGGCGGTGACGCAGTTGCGGAACGTACGGAACGTGGCGACGCGGGAGGACCCGAGCAGCGTCGTGCGGTAGGCGTCCTCGGTGCCGACGGGCGAGCCCCACACCACGCAGACCAGCTTGTCCGTGGCCTCCGCCGCGTCCACCAGGTCCTGCGCGAGTTTGTCGCTCATCGGCGGGAAGGGGCCGGTGATCGGACAGATCAGGACCCCTACGTCCGGGTCGGCGAGGATCGCGTCGATGATCTTCCGGCCTCGCCAGTCGCCGACCGGGTGCCCGCCGTTGTCGACCGGGTTGGCGACGTTCAGGTAGCCGGGTATCCAGGTGTGCAGCTCGCGCTGCTTCTCCTCCGACAGGGTGGGGAGCTTCAGTCCCGCACCGGTCGCCAGGTCCGAGAAGTGCGCGCCCGTGCCGCCGGAGATCGAATACACGACGACTCCGTCGGCCAGCGGCTTGCGGGCCCGGGCCAGCAGGGCGGCGGTGTCCTGGAGCTCGTCGAGCCCGTCCACCCGGATCACGCCGAACTGCCGCATCGCCGCGTCCACCACCTCGTCCGCGCCGGTCAGTTTGCCGGTGTGCGAGGCGGCCGTCCTGGCCCCCGTCTCCGTACGTCCCACCTTGACCGCCACCACCGGCACCCCGGCCCGCGCGGCCCGGTCCGCGGCCAGCAGAAAGGAGCGCCCGTCCTTGAGCCCCTCCACGTAGCAGGCGATGGCCCCGACCTCCGGGCGCTGTGAGAAGTACGAGATGAAGTCGGCGGTCTCCAGATCCGCCTCGTTGCCGGTGGGGGCCCAGTGGGAGAGCCGCACTCCCAGTTCCTGAAGGGTGTACACGGGGCGTCCCTGGTGACCCGACTGGGTGATCAGGGCGATCGCCGGTCCGTCCAGGTCGTCCCGGAACTTCTCGAAGGCGTTGAGGTTGGTGTTCGGCCCGAGCAGCCGCAGCCCGGACCGCTCCACCGCCTCGGCCAGCCGTGCCTGGGCGGCGGCGCCCTCCGCGCCGGTCTCGGCGAAGCCGGAGGCGAAGGCGACCGCGAACCTCACCTTGGTCCGGGCGAGTTCCTCGATCACGGGGAGCGGATCGCCGACCAGCAGCACGGCCAGGTCGACCTGCTCCGGCAGATCCGCGACGGACGGGAAGCAGGGCCGTCCGAACACGGCCTTGCGGGTGGGGTGGACGGGATGCAGCCGCGCGCCGACCCGTTCGGCCCAGGCGATCAGCTGTCGGGTGATCCCCGTGTTGGGGCGTCCCTCGGCGTCGGAGGCGCCGACGACGGCCACGGACTCGGGCCGGAAGAACCGGTCCAGGTCCGGCACGGACGCGTGCAGCGGCCGGCCGCTGACATCGAGATCGCCCTCCGCGGCGGCGGTCGCCATGCAGCGGACGGTGGCGTGCGGTTCCTCGCCGCAGGCCACCACCCGGGCGCGGAAGTCGGTGGTAAGGGTGCCGTGAGTCGATCCAAGCATCGTTCCGCCCGCTTCTGCTCGAAGTCCGTCGGGTTCCTGTTTCCGGCGCCAGCAAATAGCTGACACTCTGTCAGGTTACTGAACTGACGGCCCGTCAGGAATGGGTGTGCAGGCAATACGTGCAGGCGACGCATGCAGGCAATGCGTACAACCTCCTGGTGATCTTGAACGTCCAATGTGCAGGCCGGTTTTCATCGGCCGAATTCGCTGTCCACGTCCCACCTTTGGGGGAGAGAATGAGACCTGACGTCGCCCGGCGCACCACGCGCCTCGGGGCCCGTACCGCCGCCGCAGCGGCCACCGGCCTGCTGACCGCCGGACTGCTCACCGTCGGAGCCGCGGTACCCGCGTCCGCCGACGAGCCGACCGGCCAGACCGACCAGTTGTGGATCAACGCGCCACTCGAACAGACCCTGCCGCTCGGTGGTGGTTCCGACGGTGAGCCGCAGAGCCGTTCGCTGAACATCGGGCTCTCCCACGACAACGACAACTTCGCCGTCACGGACGGCTGGCTCACGGTCGACATCTCCGGCATCGCCGGAGTGGCCGAGGTGACCTGGCCCGACAACTGCACGCCGAGCGGGACGACCGCCGTGTGCGGTGTCCCCGAGGTTCCGGTCATCGGTGACGCCTACAGCCCGCAGGTCCATCTCACGGTGCGGGCCGCCGAGGGCGCGGCGGCCGGGGCGCACGGCCGGATCACCTACGCGGCCGTCGCCACCGGCGGGCCCACCGGCACCCTGGAGGCCCCGCTCGACTCGTTCGACACCACGCTCACCGTCGCCGGCGGGCCGGACCTGTCCCTCGGGAACGTCGCCCCGGTGAAGGGTGCCCAGCCGGGCAGCACGCACACCGTGCCGTTCACGCTCACCAACAAGGGCGACGACCGTTCCGAGGGCTTCACCGTCAGGCTGGTCGGCTCGTACGGGCTCGATCTCATCACCCGGTACCCGGAGTGTGCGTACCGGACCATCGGCGGTGACGACTACGCCCCGATGACCGAGGCCACCTGTACGTTCGACGAGGTCCTCGAACCGGGTGAGTCCTTCGCGCTGCCCGAGCCGATGCGGGTGGCCCTGGCCCCGCACGCGTACGCCGAGCGCCTCGACATCAGCGTCGAGCCCGGCAACGGCGCCGTCGACCTCGCCGACGAGGACAACTACACCGCCGCCCACCTCGGCGCGGTGAACACCGCCGACTTCGAGGCGCGGGGCGCCCGCGTCGCGGGCGCCGCGGGCGAGACCGTCACCGCCGAACTCGGCTTCCGCAACAACGGCCCGGCCTGGATCGCCTACCCCGTCTCCGGCGACCCCGTCGCCCGGGTCGACTTCACCGTCCCCGAGGGCGTCACCGTCACCTCCGTGCCCGAGGAGTGCATAGCGCGCTCCCTGGACGGCATCGACTCCTGGCCGAGCAGTGCCGGCGCTCCGCGTTACGTGTGCAAGCTGCCGTACTGGACTCTGCCGGACACGGCGCACACCCTTGCGTTCAAGCTGCGCATCGACCAGGTCGTTCCCGACGCCACCGGCCCGGTCGTGCTCCGGCCGAGCTTCGGCGACACGCCGTTCCCGTTCGACCCGAACCCGGACAACAACACCGCCCAGCTCGTGGTGAACCCCACCTCCGGGGCCTGACGCACACCACGACGAACAGGTACGGGAGTTGACCGCGCGGGGCGCGGCCGGTCGTCACACCGGTCGCGCCCCGCGTGCGTACCGCCCCGGGCCCGGTGGGCGGGCGGTCAGCGGGAGCGGGCCGTCCTTCGGGCGATCTTCTTCGCGATCTTCGGTGCGTCCAGGGCGATTTCGCGCAGCATGCCGCTGATCGGATTGGTGAACCCGATGAAGTGCAGCCCGGGCGCCCGCTTCGGCGTGCGGCCCCCGCGCACCACCGGGCGGCCCCGGGCGTCCAGCACGCCGAGGTGGCCGACCAGCCCCTCCAGGGACCGTCGGTAGCCGGTCGCCGCGATCACCGCGTCCGGGGTGATCCGGTTCCCGTCGGCCAGCACCACCGTGTCGCCGTCGAACGACTCGACGGCCGCCATCGGCACCACCCGGCCGCGCTTCACCGCGTCGATCAGCCCCACGTCCTGCACCGGAATGGCGCCCTCCCGGACCCGTGAGTACAGCCCGGTGGCCGGGCGCGGCAGCCCGTACGCGGTGAGGTCGGGCACCACCAGCCGGCTCATCAGGCGCGCGGCCGGGTCCACCAGCCACACCGGCAGCCTGCGCACCAGGACGGCCGTCGCCTGTGAGGGCCAGCCGAGCGTCGAGCGGCGCACGATGTGCGGCGCCGTGCGCACCGCGATCCGCACCCGTGACGCCCCGCCCTCCACCAGGTCCACGGCGATCTCGGCGCCCGTGTTGCCGATGCCGGCGACGAGGACGTCCCGGCCCGCGTAGGGCGCGGCGTCGCGGTACTCGGAGGCGTGCGCGAACGTGCCGGTGAAGGTGTCGCGCCCCGGCCATTCGGGGACGCGCGGGGTGTGGTTGAAGCCGGTGGCGACCACGACCGCGCGTCCGGTCAGCATCCGGCCGCCGCTCGCGGCCAGCTGCCAGTCGGAGCCGTCCGGGGCCCGGTCGACGCGGGAGACCTCGACGCCCGTCACCACCTCCAACTCGTGGTGTTCGGCGTACTTCTCCAGATAGCGCACCACGTCGTCCCGGGCCACCCAGCGCCCGAACCGGCGCGGCATCGCCAGACCCGGCAGCGCGGACCGGCGGCGGGTGGTGTGCAGGCGCAGCCGGTCGTAGTGGCCGCGCCAGGACGCCCCGACGTCGCCGGACTTCTCCAGCACCACCGCCCGCACACCGCGTTCGCGCAGGGCCGCGGCGGCGGCCAGGCCGCCCGGACCGCCGCCGATGACGTACACGGGCCGTTCCTCGGTGCGGTCGTCGAGAGCCGGGGCGGAACCAGCCGCGGCGGGGGCGGTGTGCGACATGGTTCTGGAGCGTAATCGCGAAGTTGGTTGATGGGTCTCGGTCAAGCCCGGAATCGATTGCGAATCGGTCACGGGTCGAATCGATCAAGGGAATCAATCGCTCGTGAGGGCCCGCGTCTTGTGCCCGCCACCGGCATCAGGTGAACTGAAGTAAACTGACGCACCGTCAGATCAATTGGGTGGGAGGGCTCATGCAGACGATCTGGCTCGGCGGAGCCGAGTGGCTGGCCGTTCTCCGGGTGGGCCTCGGGCTGTGGTGGCTGGAGAGCTGGCGGCACAAGGACAAGAAGGGCTGGTTCGAGCGGGGTACGGGCATCGCCTGGGCCGCCGACGTGGCGGCCAAACACCGGTGGGGTGCCGTACGCACCGGCTTCCGGCGGATCGTCGCGCCCCGCCCCAAGGCGATGGCCTACGTCGTCGTGTATGCCGAACTCGCCCTCGGGCTGGGTCTGGTCGCCGGATTCCTCACCCCCGTCGCCCTCGTCGGCGGGCTGCTCCTCAACCTTCTCTACCTGGTGCTGATGATCCACGACTGGGCCGAGCAGGGACAGAACGCGATGATGGCGCTCATCTCACTCGTGGCGCTGTTCGCGATGTCCTGGCAGACCTGGTCCCTCGACCACGCGATCGGACTCTTCCTGTGACCGCCACCGGCCCCGCCCCGCGCTTCGACCTTCCCGAACCCGACGCCTTCACCCGCCCCTACTGGGACGCCGCCGCCCGTGGACGGCTGCTGCTGCGCCGCTGCGGTGCGTGCGGGCGTGCCCACCACTATCCGCGCGAGTTCTGTCCGTACTGCTGGAGCGAGGACGTCGTGTGGGAGGGGGCGAGCGGGGACGCCACGCTGTACACCTGGTCGGTCGTCCATCGCAACGACCTGCCGCCGTTCGGCGCCCGGGTTCCGTACACCGCCGCCGTCGTCGACCTGGCCGAGGGGCCGCGGATGATGACGGAGATCGTGGACTGCGCGGAATCGGACCTGGTGATCGGCATGCCGCTGCGGGTGACGTTCCGGCGGGAGCCGGGGCAGGAGGCCGTCGCGGTCTTCCGGCCCTGAGCCGCGATGCGATGCCCGGCGCGCCGGTGTCTCAACGCGTCTCGGCGTCGCGCAGCTTGCGGCGTTCCCGGAAGTTGGGGTGGCGAACGGTCACGCCCCCCATGCCGCACGATCCGGTCAGCCGGAGCAGCGGCGCACCGGGAACCCGTTCGCCCGTGGTCTTGTCCTTCAGCCCGCCGAGGCCGAGGGACAGCTCGTCGGTCTGCACGGTCCAGCCCTGCGGGACGACGATCTTCACGCCCCCCATGCCCCCGCGCACGTCCAGTTCGATCTCACGCCACTGGCAGTCGGCGAGGGTGAAGTCGATCCTGACGCCGCCAGCGCCGCCTTTGGCACGTATCGCCGGGGGCACCTTCCAGCGGCCCGAGCGGGACGCGCCGTGCATGCCTCCGTCGAGGACCAGCGGCTCGCCCGCGGCCACCGCGACGGGCACCAGGTCCTCGGTGAGGGGGGCCAGTTCCGCGCAGGTCTTGGCGGACAGGGCCAGCCCGAGACGGGTGTCCAGCTCGTCGAGGTCGATGCGCCCCTCGGCCGCCGCCTCCCGCAACTGGTCGACCACCGCCTCGCGGTCGGCATCGGAAGCGCGCAGGGGCTTGACGGAACGCGAGGGCTCAGCAGTCATGGGAGCGATGATACGGACGGGCGCGTCACGAGGCGCCCGTCGCGTTCACTCTCGTACCCGTCGCGGTCCCTCACGGCTCGCCACGCATCCCGCAGCTACCCACGGTTCCCTCACAGTCCCGGCGCCCCCCATACCGGGAACCACCGGGCCAGGTCCTTCTCCATCCGCAGGTCGTCCCCGAGTACCGCCCTGATCTGCAGCTCCAGCTGGTTGTCACGCTTCTCGACGCCGTCGGGCGCGGGCGCGAACGGGTAGAACGTGCCGCGTTTGTACAGGTAGACCAGGGCCAACGGGCGATCGTGGTCGTCGCGGAAGCCGATCAGCGAACAGAGCAGCTGCGGCCCGAAGCCGCCGTCCTGAAGCAGGGTGTTGACCGCGTGCAGATCGTTGACCAGGGCCGCCACGTCGTCCGGGGACTGGCGGGCGAGCAGCCAGGTGTAGCCGTACGCGTCCTGGCTGAACTCCACCGGGACACCACCGCGGTCGGTGTCGGCGTCGAGGAGTTCGCGCACGTCCTGCCGTACGCGGGCGAAGGAGCCGCCCTCGACGCCCGCGAAGCAGACCGAGCCGAGGCCGGTGGGCGTGAACCCGGCGCCCGCCTGGAGGGTGAGGGCGGCGGAGGGCACGGCGAAGAGCTGGTCGAGGTCGGGGCGGACCGGTTTGCTGCGGCCCAGGATGGCGTCGAGAAGACCCATGAACGTTCCTTACGGGGTTCTGGTCCTTGGCGAGTCGTGGACGGGGCGGGGCCGGCTCACGGGTGAGCGGGGCGGGGCCGGGTCACGGGCGGGCGAGGTCGGCGGAGATGCGGGCCAGCTGGTCGAGGCGCTGTTCCAGGGTCGGGTGGGAGGAGAGCAGCCGGCTCAGGCTCTCCTTGGACGAGAACGCGGGGACGAAGTAGAAGGCGTTGTACGGCTCCGCCTTGCGCAGGTCCTCGGTCGGGATGCGGGCCATCTGGCCGCTCACCTTCGTGAGGGCGGAGGCGAGGGCCGAGGGGCGGCCGGTCAGCAGGGCGGCGGCCCGGTCGGCGGACAGCTCGCGGTAGCGCGAGAGCAGCCGGGTGAGCAGGAAGCTCAGCACGTACACGACCGCGCTGATCAGCGGGATCAGCAGGACCACGATGCCGAGGGGATCGTTGCTCCGGCTGCTGCGGGAGAGGCCGCCCCACAGGGCGACGCGGGTGATGATCCCGGCGAGCACGCCGAGGAACGAGGCGATCGTCATCACGGCCACGTCGCGGTGGGCCACGTGCGACATCTCGTGCGCGAGCACACCCTCCAGCTCCGGTGGCTCCAGCCTGCGCAGGAGCCCGGTGGTGGCGCAGACCAGGGCCGTCTTCTCGCTGCGGCCCGTGGCGAAGGCGTTCGGTACGTCGCTCCGCGCGATGGCCACGCGCGGTTTCGGCATGTCGGCAAGGGCGCAGATCCGGTCGATGGCGCCGTGCAGCTCGGGCGCCTCCTCGGGCGTCACCTCGTGGGCACCCATGCTGAACGCCGCGATGCGGTCACTGAACCAGAACTGCGCGATGAACATGCCGCCGACCAGGATCAGGATGATCGGCCAGGCACCGCGCAGCACGGCGAGCAGTACGCCGACCAGGACCACGTACAGCAGTCCGATCAGGAACATGGTGCTGACCATGCGGGTGGTCAGCCCGCTGTCCGGGGCGTAACGGGAACGGGTCCGGCTCATAGTCGCCTCCAGTCGCCGTATCGCCTTCCATCTTGCCTCTTTCGCCCGAAAAGCGGGGATAAGTGTGAGAGCGGAGGCGGGCGTGAGGGGGAGGAGATGCGAGAGCGGGGGCACGTGCGGGAGGGGGAGGCCGGGAGTGGGGCTCGACGTGCGCGCTCGGTCCGGCGGCGGGAGAGTGGCCCACGAAGAGAAAATGGATCAGGGAGGGCCCGAGGGACCGCCGGAGGATATTTGGCCGAACATCACCTGGACCCGTTAGATGCCTCGGGCATCTAGTGGGCAGAGATCGGTAGGACTCCCTCCACCCCTGCGAGGTCTGCCATGGCAGTCGCCGAGACCATCCCGTTCCCGCAGAACCGCACCTGCCCCTATCACCCCCCGACCGAATACCGCGACGCGCAGCGCGGCGACCAGCCCGTCTTCCCCGTTCGTCTGTTCGACGGACGCACGGTGTGGATGGTGACGGGACACGCCGAGGCCCGCTCACTCCTGGTGGACCCGAGAGTGTCGTCCGACCGGGAGAACCCCTCGTTCCCGATCTTCGCCGAACGGGTGGCCAAGGCGTCCCTGCGCCGTGTCGAACTGATCGGCGTCGACGACCCGGAACACAACGTCCAGCGCCGGATGCTGATCCCGGGCTTCACGGTCAAGCGGACGGAGGCCCTGCGGCCGCATATCCAGCAGATCGTGGACCGGCTCCTCGACCAGATGATCGAGCAGGGGCCGCCGACCGACCTGATCAGCGACTTCGCACTGCCCGTGCCCTCCATGGTCATCTGCTCGCTCCTCGGCGTGCCCTACTCCGACCACGAGTTCTTCGAGGCGCAGTCGCGCAAGCTGCTGCGCGGTCCCGCGGCGGCCGATGTGGAGGCCGCGAGGGAGTCGCTCGACGACTACTTCCGTGTGCTGATCGATCAGAAGCGCACCGCCCCGGGCGAGGGGCTGCTGGACGAGCTCATCGCGAAGCAGCTGGAGACCGGGGCCGTGGACCACGAACAGCTGGTCCGACTGTCCGAGATCCTGCTCGTGGCCGGCCATGAGACGACAGCCAACATGATCTCGCTCGGTACGTTCACCCTTCTCCAGCATCCCGACCAACTGGCCCGGATGCGCGAGTCGGACGACCTGATGACCTCCGCGGTCGAGGAACTGCTGCGCTTCCTGTCCATCGCCGACGGGATGGCGCGGGTGGCCGTGGCGGACATCGAGGTGGGCGGCGTGACCATCAGGGCGGGCGACGGCATCATCCTGTCCACCTCGGTGATCAACCGCGACGAGAACGTCTACCCCGCGCCGGACGAACTGGACGTCGGCCGGAACGCGCGCAACCACGTCGCGTTCGGATTCGGGGTCCACCAGTGCCTGGGGCAGAACCTGGCCCGGGCCGAACTGGAGATCGCGCTGCGCGAGCTGTTGCGGCGCCTTCCGGGGCTGAGTCTGGCGGTGCCCGCGGACGAGGTTCCGTTCAAGCCGGGCGACACCATTCAGGGGCTGCTCGAACTGCCCGTGACGTGGTGATCCGGTGACCGGGGCCGGATCGCCCGGACCGGCCGGATCGGAAAGGTTTGACGAGATGCAGATCGACATCGACAAGGAGCGGTGCATCGGCGCGGGACAGTGCGCGCTCAACGCACCGAAGGTGTTCACCCAGGACGACGACGGGTTCAGCGAACTGCTGCCCGGCTACGAGGACGCCCTCGAAGGGCCCACGGTCAAGGAGGCCGCCCGCGCCTGCCCGGTGCAGGCGATCACCATCACCTGACCACCACCCCGGTCGCCGGCTGCGACCCGTGGGCCGGTGGGCGTGCGGGGACGTGACACCGAATGGGTCGCGTCCCCGCACGATGTCCACGCGGGCAGTGGTGTCCGCGCGGGCGGGTCGTTCCGCGCGGTCGTGGCGGGCCGTCTGCGGTGGGCCGTGCGTGGTGGGCCGGCGGGGGCGGGCCGTACATGGTCAGGGCCAGAGCAGTTCCCGGTCCCAGGCGTCCTCCCGCCTGACGTAGCGCAGCCGTACGTGCCGTCGTCCGGCGTTTCCCTGGAAGAACTCGACCGCCCGGGGCTCGACCACGTACCGCGTCCAGCTCACGACCTCCGCGTCCGGCTCCGCCCGGGCCCGCTCCCAGGCCAGGTCGGAGGCGCGGTTGAGTTCGTCGTACGAGCCCAGCACCTCGCTCTGCCGTCCGACCAGCGCCGACGCCAGCGCCCCGGTCGAGCGGGCGTGCAGATCGGCCCGGCTCTCGGCGGGCGAGCAGGCGGTCACCGGCCCCCGGACCCGTACCTGTCGGCCCTGGGCGGGCCAGTAGAAGCCGAGAGCGGCGTGCGGGTGTGCGGTGAGCTGGTGGCCCTTCGCGCTGGTGCGGTGGCTGGCGAAGTGCCAGCCGCGCTCGTCCGCGTCGTGCAGCATCACCGTCCGCACGTCGGGCCGCCCCTCGGCGTCGACAGTGGCCAGCGACATCGTGTGCGGCTCGGTCTGCCCGGCCGCCACGGCCTCGGCGAACCACGCGTGGAAGAGCGGAAGCGGGGCGGCGGGGGCGGCGTCCGGCGCGAAGGCCGGGAGGTCGATGTCCCAGACGCGCTGGGCGTGCAGCAGATCGAGGAAGCTCTGCCGCGTGTCGGACTTCTGTACGTCACTCATGGCCCCCATTGCAGCGCATGGCCGCTCGCCGTGTTCCCGTCCGGTCCCGTCCTGTGTTCCCGTCCGGTCCCGTCCTGTGTTCCCGTGCGTCTCTACGTCCCTCCATCCGTGCCTCCGGCCCGGCCCCGTCCGTGTCTTCGCCCCGGGCCTCGTGCGCCGGCCGCCTCAGCCCCGCCCCAGCACCACCGTCCCCGACGAACAGAACCAGCCGCCCGTCCCCGACGCCACCGCCAGTTCCGGCAGTCCGCCGCCCCTCCTGCGCACCTGGCGCGCGCCCGCCTCCCCGCGCAGCTGCCGTACCGCCTCCACCAGCAGGAACAGCCCGCGCATCCCGGGGTGGCAGGCGGACAGCCCGCCACCGTCCGTGTTGACCGGCAGCTCGCCGGTCAGGCCGGTCCGGCCCTTCTCCACGAACGCGCCGCCCTCGCCCTTCGCGCAGAACCCCAGGTCCTCCAGCGTCACCAGCGTCATGTAGGTGAACGCGTCGTAGATCTCCGCGAGATCGATGTCCGACGGCCGCACCCCGGCCCGCTCGAACGCCAGCCGGCCCGAGACCGCCGCCGGGGAGACCGTGAAGTCGTCCCACTCGGACATGGCGGAGTGCGAGATGTGCTCGCCCGTGCCGAGGACCCATACGGGGTCCTTCGCCGTGTCCGGTACGTGGTCCTCGGCTGCCAGCAGCACCGCGCAGCCGCCGTCGCTGCGGATGCAGCAGTGCAGCTTGGTGAACGGGTCCGCGATCACCGGCCCCGACAGCACGTCGTCCACGGTGATCGGGTCACGGAACATCGCGTCCGGGTTGGCCGCGGCGTTCGCCCGGGCCTGGACCGCCACCTCGGCGAGCTGTTCCAGGGTCGTCCCGTACTCGTGCATGTGGCGGCGGGCGGCCATCGCGTACTTCGCGATCAGCGAGTGCCCGTACGGCACCTCGAACTGGAGCGGACCGCGCGCCCCGAAGGAGAGGTTGGAGGTCCGGCGCCCCGCCTTGATGTCCGCCCGGGCCGTCGACCCGTAGACCAGCAGTACGGCATCGGCGTGACCCGCGGCGACGGCGTCCGCCGCGTGGGCCGCCATCACCTCCCAGGTCGAGCCGCCCACCGCGGTGGAATCCACCCATCTGGGCTTCAGCCCCAGATACTCGGCGACTTCGACCGGGGCGAGCGCGCCGAGCCCGGCGGAGGCGAAACCGTCGACCACGGACCGGTCCAGGCCCGAATCGGCCAGTGCCCGACGTGCGGCCTGGGCGTGCAGGGCGTACGGCGTGGCGTCGTCGACGCGTCCGCAGTCCGCGAGCGATATGCCGACGACGGCGACCTTGCGGTGGGAAGCAGGCATGAATCTGACGGTACATCAGATCTGCTTCGGGCGGACCGCCGCGTACGTCGTCGTCGCCCGGGCCGGCCGGCTGGGGCGCCCCGCGGCCGACCGGGTGTGCCGCCGTGCGGGCCGGTCGCCCGGGTCGCCCCGTCGGTGATGCGGGCGGCCCCGCCGGTCGCGTGACCGCCCCGGTTGCGCGGCTCTGGGCATCTCGGCGGAGCGCCTCTAATATGACGGGCCGTCAGATCGGCGGCCGGGGCCGCCGAGGGGAAGGAGCCCGACGATGGACGCCGCCTTCACCGCGGAGCAGGACGCGATCCGCCGCACCCTGCGGGAACTGCTTGCCGAGCACGCCGGATCGGACGGAATCCGGAGCGCCGTACGCACCGCCGACGGATACGACACGGCCCTGTGGCGCCGCCTCGCCCGGGACCTCGGGCTGCCCGGACTCGCCCTCCCGCAGGAGTACGGGGGCGTCGGCTGCGGCCTCGTCGAACTCGCCGTCGCCTGTGAGGAGACCGGGCGGGTCCTGCTGCCGTCGCCGCTGATCGCCACCGCCGCCCTGGCCGCGCCCCTGATCGCCGCACTCGGCACCGAGGCCCAGCGCGCCGCCCTGCTGCCGAGCCTCGCCGCGGGCGGGCTGACCGCGGCCCTCGCCGTCCCCGGCGACTCGCTCCCCGCCGCGCTCGGCCTCACCGGCGACCCGACCGGTGGCGCCTGGGCGGGCGGCGGCCGGGCGGGCGGCATCCAGGCCGTACCGGACGCCGACGGGGCGGGCTGGCGGCTGTACGGGGAGGCCACGCGGGTCCTCGACGGGCACAGCGCGGGACTCCTCGTGGTCGCCGCCCACGCCGGAGGCTTCCCGCGCAGCCGTACGCTCCTCTTCCTGGTCCACCCGGACGGGGCGGCCGGTGTCGTCCGGGTCCGTCGCACCACCCTGGACGAGACCCGCCCGCTGGCCCGCGTCGAACTGCGGGACGCCGGTGCCGAGCTCCTGGGCGCGGACCACACCGCGGACGTGACCGACGCACTCGCCTCGGCCGGCCCCCCGCTCGCCGCCCTGCTCGCGGCGGAGGCGGTGGGGGCGGCGACGAGCGCACTGGAGCGGACCGTCGAGTACGTCGGGACGCGCGAACAGTTCGGCCGGGCGATCGGCTCCTTCCAGGCCGTGAAGCACCGTCTCGCGGACCTGTACGTACGGGTACGGGCCGCCCGTTCCGCGGCGTACTACGCGGCCTGGGACCCGGCCGCCGCAGGGGGCCTCGCCCTCGCCCAGGCGCTGGAGGCCCTGCGGACCACCGCGGCCGAGACCGTGCAACTGCACGGCGGGATCGGGTTCACCTGGGAACACGACGCCCACCTGTACTTCAAGCGGGCCGCCGCGGACGAACTGCTCTTCGGGCCCGTCCACGGGCTTCGCGCCCATGCGGCGGAGCTGGCCGGACTGTTCGCGCCTCCTGGCGGCGCACGTCCCGGCGGCATGCGTCCGGGCGGCGCACGCCCCGACGAAGTCCATTCCGACAGCGCGCGCCCCGGCGCCTTACGTCCGGGCGGCGTCTGCCATGGCGGCGAACATCCCGACAGTGCACGGGCGGCCGGGCGGGTGGCCGTCTGATGGCGTCCGGTTTCCGGCTGATCCAGAAGGTCTCCGCCACCCGCGCCTTCGCGAGGATCGCCCCGCACGTCATCCCGGCCATGGACCGGGCGGTGCACCGGCTCACGCGCGGCAAGGTGCTGCTCAGTGCCCGGATGCTGCCGGGGCTGGTGCTCACGGTGCCGGGCGCGAGGAGCGGGCTGCCCAGGACCACTCCGCTGGCCTGCATGCCGGAGGGCGGGGCGGCCGTGCCCGGGGACGGGACACCCCGGAGCTGGATCCTGGTCGGCAGCAACTTCGGCCGCCCGGGGCATCCGGCCTGGACCGCGAACCTGCTGGCCGGTCCCGACAAGGCCGTCATCAACTGGAACGGGCGCGACATCCCCGTACGCGCCAGGCTGCTGAAGGGTGCGGAGCGGGAGACGGCGTGGCGGGCGGCGCTGAGGTTCTGGCCTCCGTACGCGTCCTACCAGGCGCGGATCGAGCGGGAGATCCGGCTCTTCAGGCTGGAACAGTCGGGTGACGCGACGGGCTGACGGAGCGAACCGGCGGGGCCGGCCGTCCGGCGGGGCCGTGGGGCGTGCGACGAGCCGGTGATGCGTGCCGGGGTACCTGGGAAGCCCCGGATGCGCCGACGGCGGACCACGATGTGGTCCGCCGTCGGCGAGACAGGACCTGGGGCGCCCGGACCGGCCGGACGGTGCCCAGTGGGGGAAGTGAGGGGGACCCGGCGCGGGACTACCTCGTCGGTTTCTTGCCGGTGATGCCCAGATGCACCAACAGTGCCAGGTTCGGCTTGAGTTCGGCCTGCTTCACGCCCCAGGTCGTGAAGCCCTTCTGGTGAGAGGCGACCGCGGCCAGCATCGCGACGATCGAGCCGGCCATCGCGGCGGCGCTGACGTCCTTGTCGACCTTGCCACGGGCCTGGAGGTCCTTCACCGCCTCCGTGAGGGAGTTGGTCACCGAATTGAGGATCTTCATGCGGATCTTGTAGAAGCGTTTGTCGCCCTCGGCCGCCCCGAGGTCGACCACGCGCAGGATCGCGTCATGATGTCGCCAGAAGTCGAGGAACCCATCGACGAGCTCTTCGGCGGTCTGCCAGCCGGCCTTGCCGACCCAGGAGCGACCGGCGACCAATTCGGTCAATCCGGCGCCCTCTTTGGCCATTTCCTCGGCGATTTCGAGGACGGCGCCCTCGACATCGGGGAAGTACTGGTAGAAGGTCGCGGGTGAAGTCCCCGCCCTACGGGCCACGTCGATGACCTTGACGTCCCGGTACGGCGAGGAACTGAGCATCTCGCTGAGGCAGTCGAGCAGCTTCTGCCGCGTCGCCTGTCCGCGTCGACCGGCCACGCGGCCGTCGACGGTGCGTACTTGTCCTGTCATGCCGTCAGCTTACCGAGGGGTGATCCGAGCGCGATTCGGCCGACTGCAAATGGGGAGCCCCGCAGGTGCGCCGGGGGGTGTGGCCGAAAAGTGACGCATGGGCCCCGCAGGTAGACAAGTCCTATCAACAGCCTGTGGATAACTTCGGTGGATAACTTTCTGTGACGCCGCGGATATCGAACTTTCCTTCGAAGGGTGAGCTCGGTGTGGTCACCCGGGGCGCGGCGCGCGCCACTCGCGGTTACGTTTCCTGTGACGAGCGTCACCGATGTGAACCGTGAGCCATCGCGGACAGGCCGAACGCGACCGCGAACGGCCGGGGTGGTCGAGAGCGGTCGGGGGCAACGGTGTGAACACGGAAGGACCGGGCCATGGCCGCATTCGCGCGATCCGCGCCGTGCTGGGTGGATGTGCAGCTTCCCGACCTCGAAGCGGGCAAGCGCTTCTACGGCGAGCTGTTCGGCTGGACCTTCCGGTCCGGCGAGGGCCCGTACGCGGACGCGTTCAGCGGCGGCAGGCTGGTCGCCGCGCTCGTCGCCAAGCAGGACGGCCGCATGCCCACCGCCTGGGGGATCTATTTCGCGACCGAGGACGCCGCCGCGTCCGTCGCCCGGATCAGGGAGGCGGGCGGCACGGTGATCACCGATCCCGTATGGGCCGGCCGTGCGGGGGTGGTCGCCCAGGCGGCCGACCCCGGTGGGGCGGTGTTCGGGCTGTGGCAGGCCGGTGAGCGCGAGGGCTTCGAGAAGCGGAACGAACCCGTCTCGTTCTGCTGGACCGAGGTCCACACCCGGCAGCGGGACCGCGTCGACGCCTTCTACGAGGAGGTCTTCGGCTTCCAGGGCATCGATCTCGGCACCTCCGATGCCTCCGGCGCCCCCGGTGCGGGCGGCTCCGGATCCGCCGAGCCCGGAGCGACCGGAAGCGGATCCGCCGAACCCGATGCGACCGAGCGGGGATCCGCCGCCTTCGGCCCCGACTTCCGTATGTGGTCCCCGGCGGGCACCGAACCGGGGCCCGACACCGCGATCGGCGGCCGCAGCGTCATCACCGACGCCTTCCCCGCCGAACTGCCCAGTTACTTCCTCGTCTGCTTCGCCGTCGAGGACTGCAACTCCACCGCAGGTCACGCCGTACGCCTCGGCGGTCGCATCACCGCGCCGCCCTTCGACATCCCGTACGGACGGATGGCGGTGCTCCAGGACGATCAGGGCGCCGTGTTCGCCGTGCTTCAGCCCGTTGTGTCCGGGAAGCGGGCGGAGTGACCTGTGACACCCCGGTCCGCCCCCGGGTTCGCAACCGGGGGCTCAGCCAGGAACAATCGGGGTGCGCACCGCCGGGTGGTGCCCAGTGGTGAGACGCCGCACAAGGCGGGTTTTCGCGGGCTTCCGTTTCTGGAGGTCCGTACGGGGAGGTGGCAGGGCAAGTGGTGGAGCAGCTGACGCAGCACGACCCGAGGCGGATCGGCCCGTTCGAGGTGCTGGGACGGCTCGGGGCCGGCGGCATGGGGCTGGTCTATCTCGCACGCTCGGCTTCGGGCCGGCGGGTGGCGATCAAGACGGTGCGTACGGAGCTCGCCGAGGACCAGCTGTTCCGGGTCCGCTTCACGCGTGAGGTGGAGGCCGCCCGGGCCGTCAGCGGCTTCTACACGGCCGCGGTCGTGGACGCCGACCCGCGGGCCGCCGTGCCGTGGCTCGCCACCGCCTATGTGCCCGCTCCCTCGCTCGAAGAGATCGTGAACGAGTGCGGTCCCATGCCGGTGCAGGCGGTGCGCTGGCTGGCCGCCGGGATCGCCGAGGCGCTCCAGTCGATCCACGGCGCCGGGCTCGTCCACCGCGACATGAAGCCGTCGAACGTGCTCGTCGTCGAGGACGGCCCCCGGGTGATCGACTTCGGGATCGCGTCGGGCGTCTCCAACACCCGGCTGACCATGACGAACGTCGCCGTCGGCACCCCCGCGTACATGTCGCCCGAGCAGGCCAGGGACTCGCGCAGCGTCACCGGCGCCAGCGACATCTTCTCGCTCGGCTCGACCCTGGTCTTCGCCGCCACCGGCCACGCGCCGTTTCACGGGGGCAACCCCGTGGAGACGGTCTTCATGCTGCTGCGCGAGGGCCCTGATCTGGAGGGGCTGCCGGAGGAGCTGCGTCCGCTGATCGAGTCCTGCATGCAGATGGACTCCGCCCTGCGCCCCAGCCCCGCCGATCTCCAGGCCCAGCTCGCTCCGCACCTCTTCGCCTCCGGCGGTGACGACAGCGGTACGGCCTCGGCCTGGCTGCCGTCCGCCGCCACCGCGATGATCGAGCAACGCCGGGGCGGTCGCAAGCCCGCTTCCCACGTGCCCGCCCCCGGGCCCGGCACCGCGCCACCGGCACCTGCTCCCGGGCCCGCGCCCGCTCCGGCCCCGGTGCCTCCGCCGCCCCAGCAGCCGCCGGCCGCCGGTCCGCCCCCCGCGTGGCACGGCGGCGACGCGGATCCGCGTCCGGCCGCCCCGGCCCAGCTGCCCGACGGCGGCGGTCCGGTCCGGCTGCCCGGCACCCAGGTGCCGATCGGCCCCGGTCCGCGTGCCCAGGGCGTGCGGGCCGCCGCCACGGCCGCCACGGACGCCGGTCCCGCGACCGGCTGGGTGCGCCCGCCCGCGGGGGTGAACGGTGCGGCCGCCACCGGCGCCGCCGGGGTGAACGGAGGCGCCCCGCCCGCCCCGCTGCCCGCGCCGACGCACGCCCCCGACGCGCCGCCCCCGGGCCCCGAACGCTGGCGGCCCTGGCGCTTCCGGATGTCGAACGACGTCTGGGGCACCCCCGTCGTCGTCGGGGACCTCCTCTACGTCACCTCGTTCGAGGTGCACGCCCTGGACATCGGCAACGGGCGGCGCCAGTTCAAGACCCGGGACGTGGCTTGGGCGATGGCCGTCGAGGGCGGCAGGATCCACGCCTCCGACGGGCCGTCGCTGTACGCCCTGGACGCCACGACCGGCGCCGAGCAGTGGCGGCTGCAGACCGACGCCTGGGTGTACTCCCTGAAGGCCGAGCGCGGCACCGTCGTCACCGGCACCCGGGGCGGCGGCGTCCAGGCGTGGGAGGCGTCCACGGGCGAGAAGCTGTGGGAGGCCGTGGGCGTACAGACCGACTTCGAGTCGCAGGACGCGGGGCCCGCGCTCCACGACGGCACGGTCTTCCTCTGGCAGGACGCCCGGCTGCGCGCCGTCGACGCGCGCACCGGCATCGAGCGCTGGGCGTACCCCATCGGCGACGCGGCCTCCTGCGGCGGTGTGCCGGTCCGGGTGACCCCGGCGTCGGACGGTTTCGTGTACATCAGCGCCGGTGCCCGGGTGCTGGCCGTAGACCTCGTGTCCGGCCACGTCCGCTGGCACTTCGAGTCGCCCGCGGTGTTCCTCTCCCCGCCCGCGTTCGCGCCCGGCCCCGCAGTCACCGGAGGCGGCGTGTACCTCGCGGACTACCTCGGCACGGTGTACGCGCTCGACGCCTCCACCGGCAAGGACCGCTGGCGGATCGCCACGGAGTCCCGGCAGTCGGCCGAGCCGGTCCTGGTGACGGCGGGGAACGTCCATGTCGGCAGTGGCAGCGCGCTGTACACGCTCGACGCGGTCACCGGCACCCCGAAGTGGCGGTTCGCGGCGGGCGGAGAGGTGGTGGGCGCGCCCGTGGTCGCCGACGGCCGGGTGCACTTCGGCTCCGCCGACCACGTCCTCTACACCCTGGACGCGGCGGGCGGACAGCTCCGCTGGAAGCTGGCGACGGGAGGCGAGATCACCGGTTCCCCGGTGGCGCGGGGCGGTGTCGTGTACGCGTGCAGCAAGGACCGCTGCGTGTACGCGCTGGACGCGCTGAAGGGAACGGGCACGGGCAGCCGCGCCCGCACGTAGGCCCTGTCCTCGAACTGCCGCCCGCCGCCTGCCGGGCGTCGCACGACACGCTCACTCGCCGCGTTGTCGGCCAGCGCGCATGGGGTTACGGCGTCATGGGATCAGGGCGTCAGGACGCCACGCGGTCACGGCTCCCAGGATCCCGCCCCGGGGCGCCCGGGACCGTCGTCCGGCCGGCCCCCGTGCCCCGGGCCCTCGTCCGGCCCGGTGTGCCCGGGCCCTTCGTCCGGCCCGGGACGTGGCCCCGGTCCCGGCTCCGGCCCCGGCCGCTCGTACGGCCCCGTTCCCGGCTTCGGCCCCGGTCCCGGCTTCGGCCCCGTTCCCGGCCGCTCGTACGGGTTCGGCCCGGTGTACGGGTGCGGCTCGGGCTCCGGGAGCGTGCTCGTCTGCACGGACGGCCCCGGCTCCTGCGTCGGCGGCCAGGTGTCCGGGTGCTCCGAACCGGGCGCCGCGTACGGCTGGGCGTACCCCTCGTGCACGGGGTGCCGCCGACCGGGCTGCCACCCGCCCTCGCGCCGTTCACCACCGCGCCGCCGCCCCGGCATCAGGGCCGCGCCCAGCAGGGTCAGCACCCCGCCCGCCGCCGCGCCGGCCACGCCCCACCGCAGCCCGGAACCGTTGCTCGCGATCCCCAGACTGCCCAGCACCTGCCCCTGGCGCACCATCCACAGCACGGTGAACCCGAGCACCAGCGCACCCGCCACCGCCACCAGCGACCGCGAACGCAGCACCACGCCGATCACCGTCAGCAGGGCCGTGAAGAGGAAGAACAGAAAGATCGAGCTCAGCAGGCCCGGTCGGGCGGAGGTGATCCCGGTGAACGGATCCAGGATTCGGTACTGACGCCCGAGGCGTCCGTCGTACCAATGACGGTAGGGGCTCAGCACGGTGACGGCCGCACCGGCCAGGGCGAGAACCGAACCGGGGACGTCGCGGATCATCGTCGGCCTCCTGCCTGCGCACGCACGGACCGGTGCCGCGGGCCGGTACGGGCCCGGCCCTGCGAACCGGTGTCGCGTGCCGGCGTCACAGGTCCGTGTCACGGATCGGCACCACTCCCGGCCTCGACGCTACGCCCGCCCCACGGGCCTCGCCACCGTGCGCTAACGTGACGCGATTGTTCGATGCACAACAACTCGGAGCGGGCAACCGCACGGGGGCCGTCCGGGACGCCATGGGCCGTCCGGGATGTGGATGGCGCCATCCGGGACGCAACGGACGACGACACAGGACGACGATCAAGGGGGGCTGCATCGATGATGCGGCGGCACATCAGACTCTCGGCGGCACTACTCGTGGTGGTGCTCGCACTCACCGGCTTCACCACCGGCCGGGGCCACTCCGGCAAGAGCAGGAGCGGCGGATCGAGCAGCAGCGGTGGCGGCTGCTCCAGCTCCGAGAAGAGCAACGACGACTACCGCCACAGCGACTACGACAGCAGCGGCGACAACGACGACTACGACTACGGGTCGTCGAGCAGTTCCTCCGGCGGCACGGCCCCGTCGCCGTCCGCCTCGGACGCGGCCGACGCGTACGTGTTCCGGTGTGCCCAGCCCCGCAAGGGCAAGCGCAAGGCCGTCACCACCGCCACCGTCAGGCTCACGGCGAACGCCGCCGGTCCGCACACCTACGAGGTCGACGTGACCTTCCTCGACGCGATGGGCAACACCGTCGACACCGGTGAGGCGCGGGTGAAGGCCGAGGGCGGGGACGCCAGGACCGTGTCCGTGCGCATGGACAACCCGCGCAAGGTCTCCAGGGTGAAGAAGTGCCGTGTCGAGGCGGAACTGACCTACTGAGCCGTCCGGCCACCGGGCCGTCCGGCACTCGCCCACAGGCCACCGGACCGTCCGGCCACCGTGCCACCGGGGTCCCGGACCACGGAGCCACCGGGCCGCCGCCCTCACCGCGGCCGGAAGCCGCCGTTCTTCCCGCCCACGCCCCGCCCCCGGAAGAGCTCGGACTGCCGCTCCGGCGGCAGGTTCCCGAGCGCGATCAGGTGCGGGGCGTGGGCCATGGCCTGCGTCCTGGCCGCCTCCTTCGCGGACCACACCGCCCGTACCGTCCCCTGCACCGCCTCCGTCGGGTACGAGGCGATGACCCCCGCGGCGCTCAGCGCCGCCGCCACCGCGTCGCCCGGTGCCGTCACCTCGCTGACCAGCCCGGTCTCGTACGCCCGCCGGGCCGTGACCCGTTCCGCCGTCCCCATCAGGGACATCCGGGCCACCTCCCCGAACGGCATCCGCTGCGCCATGGCGATCGCCTCGTACGCGCTGACCATGCCGTACGTGGTGTGCGGGTCGAAGAACGTCGCCTCCTGCGACGCCACGACGAACTCCGCCTCGCCCAGCAGATAGAACGCCCCGCCGCAGGCCATTCCCTCCACGGCCGCGATCACCGGCTTCCACAGGTCGTTCGCCTTCGGCCCGATCGTGAGCAGCGGATCGTCGATGGTGTACGGGGACGAGGGCTGCGGGACGTGTGCCGACCGGTCGATTCCCGTGCAGAACGCCCGGTCGCCCGCGCCGGTGAGGACGACCGCCCGCACCCCGTCGTCGTACCGGAACGCCCGCCAGACGGAGGCCAGTTCGGCGGCCGTCGCCAGGTCGATCGCGTTCAGTTTCTCCGGCCGGTCCAGGGTGACGAGCGCGACGCCGGTCTCCTCGTCCTTCTCCGTGCGCAGGGTCATCGCCGCCGTCCCCTCACCGCTCCAGCAGCCAGCGCACCAGGGCGGTTCCGGAGGCATCCGGACAGAACACCGCCCGCACCGGCGCCCCGATCCGCAGCCGCCCCGGATCGACCGAGTCCAGCGGGGCGTCGGGACCGCTCACCACATTCCCGACCAGCCGGATCCCGGGCGCGTCGGCCAGTTCGACCACGACGGCGTTGTACGGCGCCTGCGCGGCGTACGCGGGCAGCAGCGGCGGGTGCGGCAGCACGTACGACCAGATCCGGCCGCGCCCGCTCATCGCCCGCCACTCGCTCTCGAAGGACCGGCAGTGCGGGCAGCACGGCCGGGGCGGGAAACGGAGCTTCCCGCACTCCGGGGCGGCACACGCCTGGACCCGGAGTTCACCGCGGGCCGCGTACTCCCAGAAGGGGGCGCCGTCGTCGTCCACGACGGGCGTCAGCAGCGCGTCATCCATGTCGGCTCTCCAATTCTTCGATTCCCCGGTTCCCCGATTTCTCAGTCCCGCAGTCCCGCAGTCCCGCAGTCCCTCGGTTCTTCAGTTCCTCAGCAGTACGGCGGACGTGGGCACGCCCTCGCCGGCGGTGACCAGGCACGTCCCGGCGTCCGGGACCTGGGCCGTGGAGGTGCCGCGCAGCTGCTTCACGCCCTCGTTGATCAGGTTGAAGCCGTGCACGTACGCCTCGCTGAGCCCGCCGCCCCCGGTGTTGAGGGGCAGCCGCCCGCCGCTCTCCAGCGCCCCGCCCTCGGTGAACGCGGCGCCCTCGCCGCGCCCGCAGAAGCCGTAGCCCTCCAGCGACAAGGGGATGAGCGGGGTGAAGGCGTCGTAGATCTGCGCGACGTCCACGTCCTGCGGGCCGAGGTCGGCCTGTTTCCACAGCTGTCGGGCGGCCGTCCACGCGGGGCCCGAGAGCGGGTCGTCGTTCCAGTAGTTGACCATCCCGTGGTGCTGCGCGGGCAGGCCCTGCGCGACGGAGTGGATGTAGACGGGCCGGCGCCGGCAGTCCCTGGCCCGCTCCGCGGAGACGATGACGCAGGCCAGTGCCCCGTCCGTCTCCAGGCAGTTGTCGAAGAGGCAGAGCGGTTCACTGATCCAGCGCGAGGTCATATACATCTCGCGGGTCAGCGGGCGCTCGTACATCATCGCGTCCGGGTTCTGGTTGGCGCGGTTGCGGCAGGCGAGGGCCACGTTGAAGAGGTGGTCGCGGGTCGCCCCGTACTCGTGCATGTAGCGCCGGGCCAGCATCCCGATCTCGTCGGCCGGTCGCAACAGTCCGTACGGCCGGGTCCATTGGGCGGGCGTGGGCAGTTGCGCGGTGGTGTTCTTCCACGGGCGGGGGCCCGAGCCCCGCTTCCGCGACCGCCAGGCCACCCCGACGCTCGCCTGCCCGGTCGCCACCGCGGCGGCCAGATGCGCGACCGTGGCGCACGAACCCCCGCCCCCGTAGCCCACCTTGCTGAAGAAGGTCACGTCGCCCGCGCCGATCGCCTTGGCGATTTCGACCTCGTCGGTCTCCTCCATCGTGTACGAGGCGAAGGCGTCCACCTCCGAGGCGTCGATCCCGGCGTCGTCGAGCGCCGCGACGATGGCCCGGCAGGCCAACGTCTTCTCGGACTCCGGCAGTTGTCTCGCGAACCGCGTCTGACCTATGCCGGCTATCGCCGTCCTGTCCTTGAGTGCCGTCACCGCCACCTCCGAGACCGTCCTGACCGCTGACAGCGGCAGAGGCTACAGCTAATCTGACGGATAGTCAGCTACTCGTGGCCGACTGCGCTGCGATCGGCCACCACGTCGATCGGCCACCGCGTCGATCGGCCACTGCGTCAGGAGGGCGAGCGATGCGCGGCGACGAGGAGTGGGGCAGCGTCCCGGGACTGGTGCGCGCGGCGGCGCGGCGGTACGGGGGCCGGGAGGCGGTCGTCGAGGGCCGGACCCGGATCTCGTACGCCGAACTCGGCGAACGCGTCGAGCGGGCCGCCGCCGCGTGCATGGCCGCGGGCGTCGAGCCGGGGGACCGGGTCGCGGTGTGGGCCCCGAACACCCTGGACTGGATCGTCTCCGCGCTCGGCGCCGTCACCGCCGGAGCGGTCCTCGTCCCCCTCAACACGCGCTTCAAGGGCACGGAGGCGGCGTACGTCCTGCGTCGCAGCCGGGCGAGAATCCTCTTCGTCACCGGCACCTTCCTCGGCACCTCGTACGTGGCGTCGCTGCGCCGGGCCGACGTACCGCTCCCGCACCTGGAGCGGGTGGTGGTGCTGGCGGACAGCGCCCCCGACGACTACCTCGCCTGGAAGGACTTCCTGGCGGCGGGGGAGGGGGTCGGATCCGCGGCGGTCCGGGCCCGCGCCGACGCGATCGCCCCCACCGACCCCTCCGACATCATCTACACCTCGGGTACCACCGGCCGGCCCAAGGGCGCCGTCATCACCCACGCCCAGACCCTGCGCTGCTACGCGATCTGGAGCGAGCTGGCGGGCCTGCGCGAGGGCGACCGCTATCTGATCGTGAACCCCTTCTTCCACACCTTCGGATACAAGGCGGGGGTGCTCGCCTGCCTGATGCGCGGGGCGACGATGGTGCCGCAGCCGGTGTTCAACGTGGACACGGTCCTGGCCAACGTGGCCGCCGAACGCATCTCGGTGCTGCCCGGTCCGCCCACCCTGCACCAGTCCCTGCTCGACCATCCGGCCCGGGGCACCCACGACCTCTCCGCGCTGCGCCTGGTGGTGACGGGCGCGGCGGTGGTGCCGCTGCGGCTGGTGGAGCGCCTGCGCACCGGGCTGGGTGTGGCGACGGTCCTCACGGCGTACGGCCTCTCCGAGGCGAGCGGCATCGTCACGATGTGCCGCCGGGGCGACCCGCCGGAGACGATCGCCTCGACGTCGGGCCGGGCGATCCCGGGCACGGAGATCCGTGTCCTGGCCGAGCCGGGCGCCCCCGGCGAGGTCCTGGTGCGCGGCTTCAACGTGATGGCGGGCTACTTCGAGGACCCGGAGACCACCGCGGCGACGATCACCCCGGACGGCTGGCTGCACACCGGCGACGTGGGCGTCCTCGACGAGCACGGCAACCTCCGGATCACCGACCGGATCAAGGACATGTTCATCGTCGGCGGCTTCAACGCGTACCCCGCCGAGATAGAGCAGATCCTCGGCCTGCACCCGGACGTCGCCGACGTGGCCGTCATCGGCGTCCCGGACCCCCGACTGGGCGAGGTCGGGCGGGCATACGTGGTCCGCAGGCCGGGGGCCACCGCCACGGCCGACGACCTGATCGCCTGGTCGCGCCGCGAGATGGCGAACTACAAGGTCCCCAGGTCGGTGGAGTTCGTCCCCGCCCTGCCGCGCAACGCGAGCGGCAAGGTCCTGAAGGGGGAGCTGCGGGGGCGGGCGGACGAGCCGGGGAGCCCGACGGGCGCCTGACCGCCCGCCGCATGCGTCAACACGGGGGCATGGAGATCGTTCGTCCAGGTGAAAGGGGCGGTCGCGTCGCCCGGAGCGAGAGTATGGTGCCTGGTATGGCTACCAAGAAGTACACGGTCACCCTGCCGGAGGAGCTGGCGGAGGAGATCCGCCGCGAGGTCGGCCCCGGCGCGTTCAGCGCGTACGTCACGCATGCCATGGAGCGGCAGCGCGAGCGCGACCGGCTGGGGGAGCTGGTGGGGCGGCTGGAGGGCGAGTACGGACCGGTGACGGACGCCGATCTCGCCGCGGCCGAGGCCGAGCGGCACGAGATCGAGCAGTGGTTCGACGAGCGCGACGCCGACACGGAGCCCCGCCGGCGTGCGGCCTGATGTCCGAGACCTCTTATGTGCTGGACTGCGAGGCGTTCTCCCGGACGGCGCTCGGAAACGCGGAGATGCGGGCCCGCCTCAAGGACGCGCACCGTACCGGCATCCGCGTGGTGACCAGCTCGATGACGCTGATCGAGGCGTATCACGGCAAGATCCGGAAGCCCGTCTGGGACTGGGCGATGTCCGGCATCGTCGTCGAGCCCGTCACGAAGGACGTCGCCGACGAAGCGATCAGGCTGCTGCGCGCCACGGGGCTGCACGGCCACAAGTACGCCGTCGACGCGGCGCTCGCGGTGATCGCGGGGCGTCAGGCGGGCCGGGTTGTGGTCTTCACCTCGGACGAGGACGACATGGGCAAGCTGTGCGCGGCGGACGTACTGGTCCGGGGGCTGTAGGGCTTGTGTCGAAAGTCCCGTCTGGCCGGGGCGTCCGGCACTTCCTGGGCCTGTCTCGCCTGTCTGCTGTTGCCCAATCCGGGCGGGCCTGCCCGGATCCATGTCCCTGTCAGCCGGCCGCCGAAGGGGCCCGATCAGCGGTCGTTCGGGGCCCCAGGATCGCCACGGGCCCTGTCACCCCGAGCGCGAACAGGACCAGGACCGCGCGGCTATGAAGCGCTGGGCATGTCGCAGTCGGCCGTGTCCCGCCTGGAGAAGCGCGGTACGGGTACCTACAGCACGAGCGCCCTGGCTGCGGCGGCTGCACACCTGGAGATCCCGCCGTCACTCGTCGGTCTCTCCAGCGGCCTCCCCCAGGAGCATGCGAGAGACGACGACGATATGCACCGAAGAACCGTCCTCGGCGGCCTCGCGCACGCCGGGGCCGCGCGGAACGCGGAGAGGGGCACGAACCATCGGTTCGTGCCCCTCTTTCGGCTTCGTTCCGGGGACGTGCCACAGCCGCGACGGCTCCCCCTCCGTGCCGCCGCGGCCCCGTCGAATGAGGTTCAGGCTTTCTCGGAACCCGCGTGGTTCTCCTGCGTCTTGAGGAGGTCCTTCGGCGTGCTGCCGGCGTGGTTTTCCAGAGTCGTGATGTCTTCGCTCACGCTGCCGGCATGGTTCTCCAGCGGCTTGACGGAGCCGCTGCCGTTGCCCGGGCTGCCGGCGTGGTTCTCCTGCGTGGTCGCGGCACCGGTCTTCGGCTTCAGTGCGTCGCTCATGCCTGTCAACTCCCAGAGATTTTGCTTGTGTGGTCGGCGATGCCCGTCCGGCTGCTCCCCCGTGGGCTGCCGGACGGGCATGTCAGGGCCGTTCACCCTAGCGGTGTGGTCCCCCGTACGATCCGCCTGCCCCCCGACGCGACGGATCGATGGAGTTAAGACTGACGAGTGGCGATAAACGTTCGATGAACGCCGCCGGTTCTCTGCCGGTTCCGGTGCCTCAGGCGGCGTTGACCGGGGTGAGCAGGGCCCGGACCTTGTCGGCTTCCGCAGCCCCGAACTGTTCGTGAATGGCGAGCGCTTCGGTCCAGCATGCATGCGCCCGGTCGATCTGGCCGAGACGTTCGAGGGCGTGTCCCAGGGTGATCAGAACATTGCCCCGCATCCATTCGCCTCCGATGACACGGAGAGCCAGTGCCTGCTCCGCGTGCTGAGCCGCCCGCGCGGGGCGCTTGTCGGCCAGGTGCGCCTCCGCCATCCGGAAATGGGTCGAACCCTCCCAGAGCCGTTGACGGTTGCCCTGGAACACGCGCAGTGCCTCGTCGAGTTCCTCCAGGGCCTCCGCCGACCTTCCGGCCTGGGTGAGCGCGATGCCCAGCGCGAACCGGCCGTTGGCCGTGCGGAGGCTGAGTCCCATTCCGTCGAAGATGGCTGTGCCCTGCTGGGCGAGCTCGACCGCGCTGGCCGTGCGGTTCATGTTCACGTGGATGCGTGAGAGATTGCACAACGCGGATGCCTCGCCGACCAGATTCCCGTCCGCGCGGTAGTTGTCTATCGCCTCCTGCAGGAACTTCTCGCCCTCCTCGTGCCGCTCCTGGTAGAACGCGATGATGCCTCGGTCGTTGGGCGCCCAGCATGCGGGGATCGGGTCCTTGGTGCTCTTGGCCAGATCCATGGCGTGCCGGGCTTCCTCGTCGGCCAGCGTGAAACGGCCGGAGACGAGATAGACAGTGGACAGCGAGGCGCGGGCCCGTGCCTCGGAGCGGGGGTCGGCGGCGGCCATCGCCGCGTCGCGGAGGGCTACGCCGGTGGTCTCGTACTGGCGGGAGTTCGCGCCCGACTCTGCAAGGTCCTTTGCCGCGCAGAGCAGGTCCACGGCGCGCTGCAGCATTCCGCTCGACGCGCTCTGATGGGCGCAGGCGAGCAGCGAATCGGCCTCGCTGTACAGCCAGTCCACCGCCTCGTGCCCGTCGGTGAATTCGATTCCGGGGTGCTCGGTGGCCACCAGGTGGGCGACGGCGCGATCCCCCGGCCGCTCCAGCGCGTACACCCCCGCCGCCGTCGCCAGGTAGAAGTCCAGCAGCCGCGACAGCGCCGCCTCCCGCTCCTCCGGGGGCTCCTCGTCGCGTTCGGCGCACGAACGCGCGTAGAGGCGCACGAGGTCGTGGTAGCGGTAGCGGCCGGGGGCGGCCGACTCCAGGAGGCTGGTGTCGACCAGGGCCTCCAGGAGGTCCTCCACCGCGTGGGCCTCCAGGTTCAGCAGCGCTGCCGCCGCGGCCAGAGAGATGTCCGGGCCGTCGGCCAGTCCCAGCAGGCGGAACGCCCGGGCCTGGGCGGGCTCCAGCTGCCCGTAGCCGAGTTCGAAGGTGGCCTTCACCGCGAGGTCCCCGGCCTGGAGTTCGTCCAGGCGGCGGCGTTCGTCGGCGAGCCGGGCGGCGAGGGCGGAGACCGTCCAGGTGCGGCGGGCGGCGAGGCGGGAGGCGGCGATGCGGATGGCCAGCGGGAGGAAGCCGCAGGCGGCGACCACGTCGAGGGCGGCCTCGCGTTCGGAGTTGATGCGCTCCTCGCCGACGATGCGGGTAAAGAGCTGGAGCGCCTCCTCCGGGGACATCACGTCCAGGTCGACCAGGTGGGCGCCGGCCAGGTCGACCAGTCGGACGCGGCTGGTGACCAGTGCCGCGCAGCCCGCGGTGCCGGGGAGGAGTGGGCGCACCTGGGCGGCGTCGTGGGCGTTGTCGAGGAGGACCAGGATGCGGCGGCCGTCGAGCGTGGAGCGGTAGAGCGCGGCGCGTTCGTCCAGCGAGTCGGGGATGGCCGAGTCCGCCGTGCCCAGGGCGCGCAGGAACACGCCGAGGACCGTCTCCGGTTCGGCGGCGCGGGCGCCCGCGCCCTGGAGGTCCACGTACAGCTGGCCGTCCGGGAAGTGCTGGCGTGCCTGGTGGGCGACGTGTACGGCGAGGGTCGTCTTGCCGACGCCGCCGATGCCGGCCAGCGCGGAGACGGCCATGACCGAGCCCTCGGCGGTCGCCAGCCGCTCGCCCAGTTCGCGGACGAAGGAGGCGCGGCCGGTGAAGTCCGGGACAGTGGCCGGGAGCTGGGCCGGGCGCACCGGCACGGGGGCCGGGACCGGTTCGTCGGCCGGGCGGGCCAGTTCCTCGTCGGCCTGCAGGATGCGCTGCTGGAGCTGGGAGAGTTCGGGGCGCGGGTCGACGCCCAGTTCGTCGGCGAGCAGCCGGCGGGTGTCCGCGTACACCGCGAGCGCCTCCGCCTGACGGCCGCTGCGGTACAGGGCGACCATGAGGAGTTCGCGCAGCCGCTCGCGCAGCGGGTGCGCGGCCGTGAGCGCGGTCAGTTCGGAGACCGCCTCCGCGTGGCAGCCGAGGTCCAGGTCCAGATCCAGCCGGGCCTCGGTGAGCTGGAGCCGCCATTCCTCCAGGCGGGTGCGCTGGTTCTCGGCGTACGGGCCGGGCACGGAGGCCAGTGCCTCGCCGTCCCACAGGCCGAGCGCCTTGTCGAGCAGGTCACGGGCCTGGGCACGGTCGCCGCCGGCGCGGGCCTTCTCCGCCCCGGCCGCCAGTTCCTGAGCCACGGTCAGGTCGACGGCGTCGTGAGTGGTGCGGATTGCGTATCCGCCGGCGTCGCTGACGAGCGTCTGCTGGTCGAGGACCTTGCGGAGCCGGGAGGCGTACGTGCGTACGGCGGCGAGCGCCTGCGAGGGCGGATCCTCGCCCCAGATGGCGTCGATGAGTTCGGCGGCGGTGGCCGTACGGCCGGCCCGCAACAGCAGGGCGGTCAGCAGGGCGCGCTGCTGCGGGGAACCGGACGGCAGGGCCTCGCCGCCCCGCCACGCCCGTACCGGACCGAGGACGGAGAAGCGCAGACCGCCGTCGTCGTCGGCGGCGGACCGCTGTCGCGGAGCGCGTTGCTCCGGAACCCGCGCTCGCGGTCCGTTGTCACGGTCCATTGCCGCCTCCTTGTCCTTGCTCGCCTTGCCGGTCCTGCCGATCGTGCCGGTGTGCCGTCCCGGACCGCCCGCCGTCCCATGTTCCGGTCCGGGGCGCATCCGGATTGCCGCGTACCGCTGGTATCGCGCTCAACAGTCTGCCTTGTCACGGGCGGGGACGTCAGCAGTGGGTGACGCTCTGCACAAGCCCTCGACAACGATCGCAGAACGGGGACCGGTCGAGATAGCTGACGGTTCGTCAGATCGACGCTACCGTGGTGTGCATGGAGACCTTCCCGAAGATCATCTCGGTGGACGACCACACGGTGGAGCCCCCTCATGTCTGGCGGGACCGGCTCCCGTCCAAGTACCTCGACCGTGCTCCCAGGATCGTCCGCGCGCCGCTCAAGGAAATGACCTTCATGGGTGGAAAGTTCGCGCCTGTGATGGGTGCCGAGGGGGACGACGGCCCGATCGGCGACTGGTGGGTGTACGAGGACCTGCACCGGCCGCTCACCCGGCTGGACACCGCGGTCGGCTACGACCGGGACGAGATCAAGCTGGAGATCATCACGTACGAGCAGATGCGTCCGGGGTCGTTCTCGGTGCCGGACCGGCTCGCCGACATGGACGCCAACCACGTCCAGTCCGCCCTCTGTTTCCCCACATTTCCCCGCTTCTGCGGCCAGACCTTCACCGAAGCGAAGGACCGGGAACTGGGCCTGCTCGGCGTGCGCGCGTACAACGACTGGATGGTGGAGGAGTGGTGCGGGCCCGAGGCGCGCGGCCGGCTCGTCCCGCTCACGCTGATCCCGCTCTGGGACGCGGAGCTGGCCGCGGACGAGGTCCGGCGCAACGCGGCACGCGGGGTGCGCGCGGTGGCGTTCTCCGAGATACCCCCGCATCTCGGGCTGCCGTCCATTCACACGGATGAGTGGGACCCGTTCCTGCGCGCCTGTGACGAGACGGGGACGGTGATCGCGATGCACATCGGCTCGTCCTCGCGGATGCCGTCCACCTCGGCCGACGCCCCGCCCGCCGTCGGTTCCACCATCACCTTCGCCAACTGTTGCTTCTCGATGGTCGACTGGCTGATGAGCGGCAAGTTCGAGCGGTTCCCCAACCTCCGGATCATGTACGCGGAGGGGCAGATCGGCTGGATCCCGTACATCCTGGAACGCGCCGACGTGGTCTGGGAGGAGAACCGGGCCTGGGGCGGCGTCGCCGACAAGGTCCGCCGCCCGCCGTCGGAGCTGTTCGCGGACCACGTTTATGGCTGCTTCTTCGACGACGCCTTCGGGCTCAGGAACCTGGACTCGATCGGCGTCGGGAACGTGCTGTACGAGACGGACTACCCGCACTCCGACTCCACCTGGCCCAGGTCCCGCGAGGTCGGCGAGGCGCAGATGGGGCATCTGGCCGCCGACGTGGTGGAACGAATCGTCCGCCGCAACGCGATCGAGCTGCTGGGGCTGACGGACGAGGGGCTGTGGGCCGGGCCGGGAGGGCGTTAGCGGTACGAGGAGAAACGCCGGAGGGGCACAGGAGGCGGCCGAGGCGCGAAGAGGGCGTGACAACCCGGAGCGCGGGCGTCCGGAGCGTGGGCGTCCGGCATACGGGCGCCCTGGACACGAGGTGTCGGGGCGGCGAGGCGTCACCTCCGCCGCCCCGCTGCCCCGCCGCCGCGGGACCTGAAGCGGGCCCGGCCCCCGAGGCGTACCGGGCCGACGCGAGGCCGGGCCCGCGGTGCGCCAGGCCCTGGGGCCCACCGGCACGGCCGGGCCCCGCCGCGCGTCAGGCCCTCGCGATCGGCTCCTGGAGTTCGGTCACCCACGCGTCCCGGTCCTCGGGGCACTCCAGGTTGACCTCGCGGGCGTACCCCGCCGACCGGTAGCCGTTGGCGTCGATCCAGCGCGCCAGGGTCTGTGCCGTGGACAGCACGTCGTCCATCGATCCGCGGTGGACCACGGTGGCCGCCTCGACCGGGGGCAGCTCCACCACCGTGATCCCGGTGTCGCCGATCGGCCCCGGCGGGGCGGAGACCGCCACCCCCGCGTGTACGACGACCGCGCCGCCGCCGTCCGGAGCGGCCTCGTAGTGCGCGATCCCGGGGCCGCTCGGGCTGACGCCCGCCGCCGCCAGCAGCGGGAAGAGCCGGTCGTACAGCGGCCCGATCACCGGAGAGATGTCCTCCGGCCCGTAGCCCGCCGCGACACCGGTCAACTCGGCCACCCGCACCGCGGGCACCTTCCGTACCACCACATCGTCCACGGACATGCGTCCCTCGCTCTCGATCGACCGGAGTCTCGCCTCGACCCGTGCCAGCCGTGCCGCCGTCGCCGCCATGGCTTCCTCCAGTTCCGCCCGCCGCAGTCGCAGCATTCCGCGCAGCTCCTCCGTGCTCACCCGCTCGTCGAGGACGGCGCGCACCTGCTGGAGCGTGAAGCCGAGATCCTTCAGGGCGATGACGCGGTTGAGACGGGCGAGCTGGGCGGCGGTGTAGAAGCGGTACCCGGTGGCGGGGTCGGTCCGGTCGGGGCGCAGGAGCCCGATGGCGTCGTAGTGGCGCAGCATCCGGGCCGACACCTGCCCGTACCTGGCGAAGTCTCCGATGGTGAACATGATGTCTCCCAGTGCAGGGCTTCACACGGTGTCAAGGTCAAGTGCGGTTCGCCGCCCGGGTGGGACGCCGGCCGGTGGGATTCGCCGCAAGCACGAGTCCGTTCACGCAGGCGGGTCCGTTCGCGGGGCGGGTCCGTTCGCGGGGCGGGTCCGTTTCACGGGGCGGGTCCGTTTCACGGGGCGGGTTTGTCGCGCGGCGGAGGATTCCGACGCGAAAAGGCAGGAGCTCTGTTCCCCGGTGAGACGGGGAACAGAGCTCCTTGGGTACTGCTAGTCGGCCGCGATCGGCCGACCCGGGCAACTAGGCCGGGGTGACGTTCTCAGCCTGCGGGCCCTTCGGACCCTGGGTGACGTCGAAGTTCACGACCTGGTTCTCCTCGAGGGAGCGGAACCCGGACGCGTTGATCGCGGAGTAGTGGACGAAGACATCCGGGCCGCCGCCGTCCTGGGCGATGAAGCCGAAGCCCTTTTCAGCGTTGAACCACTTGACGGTTCCGGTAGCCATAAGCCCTCCTTGGGCCAAAGGGTTGCCCTGCTCCAGAACCTGCAAAGAAGTCTGAAAACTACAAAAGCCTGCGGGTCACATGCTCCGCAGGCTCTGTACTGCAAGGGAAACCAAACTGCAACTTGCGTCGAGCCTAGCACGCAGCGTGTACGGAAGGGTAGAGGGAAAGATCACTTCACTCGGATGTTTCATTGCTGTGCGGATGAGCTGATGAAGTGCGCGTCCGGGAGGGTGACGCGCAGGCGTCCCCGAGGCGTCTCGGGAGCGTCTTCGGAGGCAACTTCGGGGGTGACTTCGGGGGGCGCGGCCGAGGCGGCGACTTCAAGAGGCGCGAAGGGGCCCCGGAGCGCTTCCGGAGCGCTTTCGGGGCGGTTCCGGGGTGCTTTCGGGGTGCTTTCGGGGTGGTTCCGGCGCGCGCCGGGGCGGGGACCGGGTCGTGCCGCGCACCCGGTGCCCCTCGGGCGGCGTCTCGGGTCTAGCCTCGCGGCGTGGACAATTCAACCGTTTCAACCGCCGTGCGCGACGACCGTCGCAGTCGGCCGCGCGTCGGTCACATCCAGTTCCTGAACTGTCTCCCTCTCTACTGGGGCCTGGCCAGGACCGGGACCCTGCTCGACCTGGAGCTGTCGAAGGACACCCCCGAGAAGCTCAGCGAGCAGCTGATCCGGGGCGATCTGGACATCGGCCCGGTCACGCTGGTCGAGTTCCTGCGCAATGCCGACGACCTGGTCGCCTTCCCCGACATCGCGGTGGGCTGCGACGGACCCGTCATGTCGTGCGTGATCGTGTCGCAGGTGCCGCTGGAGCAGCTGGACCGGGCCCGGGTGGCACTCGGTTCGACCTCGCGGACCTCCGTGCGGCTGGCCCGGCTGCTGCTCGCCGAACGGTACGGGGTCAGCCCGGACTACTACACCTGCCCGCCGGACCTCGGCGTGATGATGCAGGAGGCGGACGCCGCCGTGCTGATCGGCGACGCCGCGCTCCGGGCCAACCTGCACGACGCCCCCCGTCTCGGCCTCCAGGTCCACGACCTGGGGCAGATGTGGAAGGACTGGACCGGGCTGCCGTTCGTCTTCGCGGTCTGGGCGGCCCGCAAGGACTTCCTCGCCGGCGAGCCCGACCAGGTGCGCAAGGTGCACGAGGCGTTCCTGGCCTCGCGGGACGTCTCCCTGGAGGAGGTCACCAAGGTCGCGGAGCAGGCGGCGCGCTGGGAGGCGTTCGACGCGCGGACGCTGGAGCGGTACTTCACCACCCTGGACTTCCGCTTCGGCCCCGAGCAGCTCGCGGGTGTGGCGGAGTTCGCGCGCCGGGTCGGCCCCACGACCGGGTTCCCGGCCGATGTGAAGGTCGAGCTGCTCGGCGGCTGACCGGACGGGATGGGGCGCGGGAAGGGGCGCTTGGGAAGGGGGCCGGGCGGCACCGCGGACGGATGCCGTGCGCGACGGCGCGGAATGGGTTCGAGAAAGTGGATGAATCTCGAACTTTCGGGGCGGAAAAATCTCTATGCCGTTCTCGTCGGCCTCTCCCGTTCTTCTCCGCGCCTTCTCCTCGCCGGCTATCGGTTCGGGTTAATACGCGGCGAATAGCCGATTCCTGGAAGCTGTCCGGACACAGTCGCGGTTCTACGCCGGAATCGCTCGCGTGAACGACGTATTCACGCCTTTTGTTGTGTCGAAAGCCGTTCTTCGTTCCCTTGGGAGCGAAATCGGCGGATGGTTTCCTCTGGGAACCGATGACCTTCGCCGCCTAGGCTTCGACCGGAGATCCGGCCGTACACAGGGGGAGTCACGTATATGCAGCCGCTGGAAGCCGGCGAACCGCTGACCATCGGTGCCTACCGATTGCTCGGCAGGCTCGGTGCGGGCGGCATGGGCCGGGTGTATCTGGGGCGCAGCGCCGGGGGCCGCACCGTCGCGGTCAAGGTCGTGCATCCCCACTTCGCCCTCGACGAACAGTTCCGGGCCCGCTTCCGGCGGGAGGTGGACGCGGCCCGGCGCATCGGCGCGCAGTGGACGGCGCCGGTGCTGGACGCCGACCCGGATGCTCCCATTCCGTGGGTCGCCACCGGCTATGTGGCCGGCCCGCCGCTGTCCACCGCGATCATCGAGCACGGGCCGCTGCCCGAGCACGCGGTGCGGACCCTGGGCGCCGGGCTCGCGGAGGCGCTGGCCGCGGTCCACGGACTGGGGCTCGTCCACCGCGACGTGAAGCCGTCCAACGTGCTGCTCGCCCTCGACGGCCCCCGGCTGATCGACTTCGGGATCGCCCACGCCGTCGGCGCCACCTCCTCCCTCACCTCCACCGGGGTCTCCGTCGGCTCGCCCGGCTACATGGCGCCGGAACAGATCAGGGGCACGGAGGACATCTCGGGGGCGGTCGACGTCTTCTCGCTCGGCGCGGTGCTCGCCTACGCGGCGACCGGCAGCGCCCCCTTCCTGGGCGACTCGTCCGCCGTACTGCTCTACAAGGTCGTGCACGAGGAGCCCGAACTGGGGGAGTTGGAGGGCGAACTGAGGGAGGTCGTCGCCGGGTGCCTGGAGAAGTACCCGGAGGACCGGCCGACCCCCATGGAACTGGCCCGTCGGCTGGCGCCGGGCGGGGCCGAGGGGCTGGTGGCGGGAGGCTGGCTGCCCGGTCCGCTGGTGCGCCAGGTGAGCCGGGCGGCGGTGGCGCTGCTGGACCTGGAGCCGCAGGACGCCCCGGCGCAGTCGGGCCCGGTGCCGTTCAGCGCGGCGTCCTGGGGCTCGGGCGCCGCGAATGCCGCGGACGCCTCGGACGGCGGGCGCGGCGCGCGGGGCGGGCCCGGCGGGGAAGGCGCGGGAGGCGTGTACGGCGGGCGCGGCTCGAAGGGCGCGGGAGGCGTGTACGGCCCGCCGGGCGAGCCGTCTTCGCCCTCGTCCTCGTCCCCGTTCCCGTCATCGTCCCCCGCCCCGGATGCGTACGAACCGACCCGGCCGCCCTTCTGGACCGCGACCGCCGCGGACGGCTCCGCGGCGCGCGGCCCCGCGCGGCCGGACACGCCCGGAGCCCCGGGGCTGCCGGGGCAGCGGACGCCGGACCCCCGGTTCTCCGTCACCGTCGGCGCGGAATCCGGCCCGTCGCGGTCCGACGGCCACCGCGGCCGACGGCTCAGCTGCACCGTGGCCCTCGCCGTGGCGGGCGCGCTGGCCGCGGTCACCGTCGGCGGCGCGTTCCTCTTGGACCTGATGCCGGGCGGGGGCGGCCGGGACGCCGCCGAGCACGGCGTGGGCGCCACCCCCTCCACCCGGCCCTCGAACCCCCCGGCGTCCGAAACGGACCCGGGCCAGGGCGGCACCGAACAGGTCACCGAGGTGCCGAAGGCGTTCGTCGGCACCTGGAGCGGCCCGCTCACCGAGAAGACCACCGGGCAGCCGCACGGCACGCTCACGGCCGTGTTCACCGAGGGCCGGAAGGGCACGGACGTGGTCCGCATGACCACCAAGGTCTCCGCCCTCGGGCTGTCCGTCCGCTGCAACAGCGTCGCCGCCCTCACCTCCGGCACCGACGAGGAACTCGTCCTCCACGAACGCTCCGACCCGGACCGCCCCGACGACCGCGCCTTCTGCACCTCCACCGAGACCGACGTGCACTTCACGCGGAACGCGGACGGCACCCTGCGCTTCAGGTCCGAGGAGAGGGGCGCCGGGCTCCCGTACGGCACGCTCACCCGGTCCGGCGGCTGACGCCGACAAGCGCTGGCGTACGCTGAACCGGTCCGTGGATCCGTTGAAAATCCGCCGAAAATCCGCCGAAAGGTGACAAGCCCGGTGACCGAGAAGGCCGCTCTCCAGCCCATCCTCGACCGCGCCGCCGAAGGCGGCCGGATCACTCCGGAGGAGGCCCTCGACCTCTACCGGTCGGCGCCGCTGCACGCGCTGGGGGCCGCCGCCGACGCCGCACGCCGCCGCCGTTACGCCGGTACGGAGCACATCGCGACGTACATCATCGAGCGCAACATCAACTACACCAACGTGTGCGTCACGGCCTGCCGGTTCTGCGCCTTCTACGCGGCGCCCAAGGACACCGCCAAGGGCTGGACCCGCGACCTCGACGACATCCTGCGCCGCTGCGCGGAGACCGTCGAACTGGGCGGCACGCAGATCATGTTCCAGGGCGGGCACCACCCGGACTACGGCGTCGAGTACTACGAGAAGCACTTCTCCGCGATCAAGGAGGCATTCCCGCAGCTGGTCATCCACTCGCTGGGCGCCTCCGAGGTCGAGCACATGGCCCGGATCTCCAAGGTGTCCGTCGAGGAGGCCGTCCAGCGGATCCACGCGGCCGGCCTCGACTCCTTCGCGGGCGCGGGCGCCGAACTGCTGCCCGCCCGCCCGCGCAAGGCGATCGCCCCGCTCAAGGAGTCCGGCGAGCGCTGGCTGGAGATCATGGAGATCGCGCACGGCCTCGGTGTCCAGTCCACCTCCACCATGCTGATGGGCACCGGCGAGACCAACGCCGAGCGCATCGAGCACCTGCGGATGATCCGTGACGTGCAGGACCGTACGGGCGGCTTCCGCGCCTTCATCCCGTACACGTACCAGCCGGAGAACAACCACCTGAAGGGGCGGACGCAGGCGACGCTCTTCGAGTACCTGCGGATGATCGCCATCGCCCGCGTCTTCCTCGACAACGTCGCGCACATCCAGGGCTCCTGGCTGACCACCGGCAAGGAGGTCGGCCAGCTGTCGCTGCACTACGGCGCCGACGACCTCGGCTCGATCATGCTGGAGGAGAACGTCGTCTCCTCGGCCGGTGCCAAGCACCGCTCCAACCGCCTGGAGATCATCGATCTGATCCGCAAGGCCGACCGGGTGCCCGCGCAGCGCTCCACCACCTACGAGCACCTCGTCGTCCACGACGACCCGGCGAACGACCCGGTCGACGACCGCGTCGTCTCGCACATCTCGTCCACCGCGATCGAGGGGGGCACGGCGCACCCCGAGCTGAAGCTCCTGGACGCCAACTGAGGCCGCTTTGCTGACTGTTCACGCCGCGCCACTGGTCCTTCCGGTCGGCGCGGCGCCCGTCGCGCGGGGCGCGGTCGCCGTGGACCGCGACCGGATCGTGGCCCTCGGACCGTACGACGAGGTCGTCGCCGCCCACCCGGCGGCCCGGGTCCGCACCTGGCCGGGCGTCATCACACCGGGGCTGCGGCAGTGGCACGGGCTGTGGCTGCTCACCCGCTGCTACCACCCCGACCCGCGGGAGGCGGACGCACTCGGCGACCAGCCGCTGTGGGGCGAGGAGTTCGAGCGGCTGGCCGCCGGGATGGACGCGACGCGCCGGGCGGGCAGCGTACGGCGCGGGCTGCAGCAGATGCTGCGGTACGGCACGACGCACCTCGCGGGCCGCTTCCACGACCCCGCCGTCCGCACCGCCGTGGCCCGCTCGGGTCTGACGGAGATCTCGCCCGCCGGCGCCCCGGGCATCCTGGTCGGCGAACCGAGCCTGGACCCGTTCGTGGAGGGGTACGACCTGCCCGGTTCCGTGCACGGCCCGCTCACCGTCGGCTCCCGCGCCGACCTCGCGGTCTTCGACGTACCCGATGAGGCGGCGCTGTGCGCGGCGGGGGCGGGGCGGTGCGTGGCCACGGTGCTGGGCGGGCGGCTGGTGCACCGGCGGCGTTAGGGCCTGTCTGGAGTTGTGATCTGGGCTCGCGGGGCGTGGCACACACGCTCGCCGCGTTGCCGAAATGCCCTGGTAGCTCCGCTACGAGGGCCTTCCGGCGTCTTGCGATCGCACGCACCACGCCCCGCTCCCTGATCCGGATCACAACTCCAGACAGGCCCTGGGGCGTGCTTCGAAAGTCCCGTCCGGCCCGGGGCGTCCGCGCTGTCACGCGACGGACGGGCCGCGCAGGTACGTGCCCGCGGACGTGTACGGCCACGCGTTGGCGACGCACCCCTTCAGCCCGTCGATCTGCTGCATCATCGCGGGCGCAGGGCGTCCCGGCCCCGGGCAGGTCTCATGGCCGTGGCCCAGCCAGTGGCCGACCTCGTGGTTGATGATCAGCGCCCGGTACTCGGCCAGCGGGCCGTCGAACTGCGGCGATCCCCGCATCCATCGCTTCAGGTTCACCACGACCGTGGCGCCGACGCGGCAGTTGACCTCGCCGTGGGTGTTCAGCCCGTACGCTCCGCAGAGCCGGTCGACGGTGTCCGGTGTCGCGATCCGGATCACCAGACCGGCGGTGCCCGAGTCGACCTGCTGGAACGCGTCGTGCCCCGTGCGGGTCCAGCCGCGCGGGTCGGCGAACACCTCGGAGACCGCGGTCGCGGCGGGACGCGTGGCCAGACCGGTGCCCCGCTCCACCTCGACGCGGTAGCGGTGGACGGTGCCGGTGCCGTGGCTGCCGGTGTGCACCGGGGCAGCGGTGACGAACTCACCGGAGCCGTGCACGGGCACGGACCCGGACGAGCTCCGGGACTCGTCCGACCGCTTTCCCGACTCGGGCTTCTTCCGCGCCGTGCGCCTGTTCCCGACGTCGGTACCGGCGTCGTCGGCCGAGGCGGAGCGGCGCGGACCGCCGGGCGTGGAACGGGAGCCGGGCTCGATGTCCGGTCCCGGGGACGACGACCCCGCCACCCGGTCCGACGATTCGCCCGTCGACGCCGACGCCCCTTCACCGCCACCCCACGGCCCCCATACCAAGGCCCCGCAGAGCAGCAGCGCACCCGGCACCAGCACGGCGCCCGTCACCCGTATCCGGGTCCTCCGGCGGCGGGCCCGCCGGACCGCACCACGGCCGCGGCCACGCGCCCGGCGGCCCCGCTCTTCACCCACCATGGCCGGACTCCTGCTTCGGTTCCATCGGGAATGCTTCGGCGTAGCGCACCAGGCGCAGGAATCGGGGGTCCCGTGCGACGTGGAGCAGCTGTTCGGCGGTGACCGGCGCCGAGACCATGGCGGAGTCGTCGACGTCCGCCGAGAGGACGACGGTGCTGTCCTCGAACGTGAAGTCGACGCCGACGCCGACGATGTCCTTCCCGCCCTTCGAGGTCCTGGTCGCGGTGACGACGCGGGCCGCGATCCCGTCCCGCAGGGCCGCCTCCTCGCACCGGTACTTCGTCTTCGAGTCGTACGGGCAAGGCTTCCGCGGGTCATCGGTGGGGCGTACGGAGAAGACGACGGGGAAGACATGGCCCCCGGACCCGCCCTGGTACCGGCTGACGGCCAGGTCGACCGGGCGTACCGTACCGAACGCCGGGGGCAGCAGCTCGTCCAGCACGGCAGCCGCCTGCTGCTGGAACTCCTCCTGCCGCTCGCGCTCGGGCGCGGACAGGTCGGCCATGGACGACTCGCCCGGAGTGGGCTGGATGTGGACGGGCGCACGTGACGGCCCGGTGTGCGAGGGGGTCGGCATCGGGAAGCCGGGCGTGGGGCTGGTGGATGCGGGGGAGGGGGTCCCGTGACTCATGCCCGGTACGGGCGAGGACGCCCCGACCTGGGCGGTGTCCCCGCCGGCGCCGGCGCCCGTGCCCCAGGAGGGCAGCGTCGCGCCGAGCACCCCGAGCGCCACCACTCCCATCACCCCGCCGCCGATCGCCGCCCGCGCCCTGGCGCGGCGTCTGCGGCCCGCGGCCAGGGCGACCGGCACCAGGTCCGGCAGCGGAGGCGCCCCCTCGGCAGCCTCCGCCATGGCCTCCCTGATCAGTCGTTCCTCGGTCTCCTGTGGCGCGCTTTCCGGAAACATGTCCATGACGTTCTCCTCAGCTGCGGGTGGTGTAGAGGTGCGGGTCGCCCAGCCGCGTACGCAGCGTGGCGAGCGAGCGTGAGCACTGGCTCTTGACGGTGGACTCGCTGCAGCGCAGCAGCTCGGCGACTGTCCGCACGCCCAGGTCCTCCCAGTAGCGCAGGACGACCATCGCCCGGGCGCGGGGCGGCAGTTCGGCGAGCGCGGTCAGCAGCGTCACCGTCAGCTCGGGGCCCACCGAGGGGGCCGGGGCATCGACAAGGCTGTGGGCCAGGAAGTCGCGGAGCCGGCGCCGGCGCTCGGCGAGATACGTCCGGGTGAGGACGGTGCGCGCATAGGCGGCCAGATCGTCGGCCACGCTCGCCCGGTGCCAGTACTGGAACAGCTTGGCCAGCGTCGTCTGAGTCAGGTCGCGGGCGCTCTCCGCATCGCCGCACAGCAGATATGCGGTCCGGTACAGACGCCGTTGGTACACCCGGGCGAACTCCTCGAATCCGGTGGAGTCCCGGCTGCCGTCTGCGGTCATCTGTCCCCCTCTCCGGGATCTCGGTGGTCCATCACCCCTGTACTGAGTGGTGGCGCGGCCAAAAGGTTGAAGACGAGTTCGGGAATGTTCCGGCGCGGCGCACGACCGGCGCGAGGTGCCGCGGACCGGGCTGCTTGAATGGACGGGTGATCCGAGCTTCCCTGGACAAGCAGCCGCACGAAGTCGCCACGATGTTCGACGACGTGGCGGCCAACTACGACCTCACCAACGACGTGCTGTCCCTCGGCCAGGCCCGGCTCTGGCGCAAGGAGGTCGCGAAGGCGGTGCACGCCCGGCCCGCGGAGAAGATCCTGGACCTGGCGGCGGGCACGGCGACGTCCTCGCTGCCGTTCGCCGCGACCGGCGCGTACGTGGTGCCCTGCGACTTCTCCCTCGGCATGCTGCGGGAGGGGAAGCGGCGCCACTCGTGGCTGCCGTTCACCGCGGGCGACGCCACGAAGCTGCCGTTCCGCGACGAGGCCTTCGACGCCGTGACGATCTCCTTCGGGCTGCGCAACGTCCAGGACACGGACGCGGCGCTGCGCGAGCTGTACCGGGTGACGAAGCCGGGCGGCCGGGTGGTGATCTGCGAGTTCTCGCAGCCGACGTGGACGCCGTTCCGCACGGTGTACACCGAGTACCTGATGCGGGCGCTGCCGCCGGTCGCGCGCGCGGTGTCGTCCAACCCGGAGGCGTACGTGTACCTCGCCGAGTCCATCCGCGCCTGGCCCGACCAGCCGGGGCTCGCGGCGAAGCTCCAGCGGGCCGGCTGGTCGAAGGTCGCCTGGCGCAACCTCACCGGTGGCGTGGTGGCCCTGCACCGGGGCGTGCGCGCGTAGGGCGTGCTTCGAAAGTAGCGTCGTCCGCCCGGTCCTTGTGTGCCGGGTCTTCGGAAGGGGGCGTTCCGCACGGCCCCCCTGGACCGGCCCCCTGGACCGGCCCCCCTGGACCGGCCCCCGGGACCGGTCGTCCGGCCTGCCCCTTCGGAACCGGCCCCGGCCCCGGCCCCGATCGAGGAGCCCTCCGGGAGCCGGGCGAGGGCCCCCCATAGACTGCATGGGACAGGTGCCGCGCGGCACGCGCTTTCGAGCCTCCGGGAGATCCGACCGTGACCGAGCCCCTCTCCGAGCACAGCGCGGACGTGATCGTCGTCGGGGCAGGCCCGGCCGGTTCCACCACCGCGTACTACCTCGCCAAGGCCGGGCTGGACGTCCTGCTGCTGGAGAAGACGGCCTTCCCCCGCGAGAAGGTCTGCGGCGACGGCCTCACCCCGCGCGCCACCAAGCAGCTCGCCGCCATGGGCATCGACATCTCCGAAGAGGCCGGCTGGCTGCGCAACAAGGGCCTGCGCATCATCGGCGGCGGCATGCGCCTCCAGCTCGACTGGCCGGAGCTCGCCTCCTACCCGAACTACGGACTGGTCCGCAAGCGCGACGACTTCGACGAGCAGCTGGCCCGGCAGGCGCAGAAGGCGGGCGCGCGGCTGCACGAGCGCTGCAACGTCGGCGCCCCGGTCATCGACGACCGCACCGGCCGCATCACCGGCGTCCACGCCAAGCTCGGCGAGGAGAAGACCCCGGTCACCTTCCACGCCCCGCTCGTCGTCGCCGCCGACGGCAACTCCTCCCGGCTGTCGCTCGCCATGGGCCTGCACCGCCGCGAGGACCGCCCGATGGGCGTCGCCGTGCGCACGTACTTCACCTCGCCCCGGCACGACGACGACTACCTGGAGTCCTGGCTGGAGCTGTGGGACCGGCGAGGTCCGCAGGACCGGCTGCTGCCCGGTTACGGCTGGATCTTCGGCATGGGCGACGGCACGTCCAACGTCGGTCTCGGCATCCTCAACTCCTCATCCGCGTTCAAGGAACTCGACTGGCGCGAGGTCCTGAAGGCGTGGTGCGCCTCGATGCCGGAGGACTGGGGCTTCACCCCGGAGAACATGACGGACCCGATCCGCGGCGCCGCCCTGCCGATGGCGTTCAACCGCCAGCCGCACTACACCCGCGGCCTGTTGCTCGTCGGCGACGCGGGCGGCATGGTCAACCCGTTCAACGGCGAGGGCATCGCGTACGCCATGGAGTCGGGCCAGATCGCCGCCGACGTCATCGTCCAGGCGCATGCCCGTACCACCCCGGCCCAGCGCGAACTGGCCCTCACCAACTATCCGAAGGTGCTCAAGGAGACCTACGGCGGCTACTACACGCTGGGCCGCGCCTTCGTGAAGCTGATCGGCAACCCGAAGGTGATGAAGGTCGCCACCCAGCGCGGTCTGACGCACCCGCTGCTGATGAAGTTCACGCTGAAGATGCTCGCCAACCTGACCGACCCGACGGGCGGCGACGCCATGGACCGGATCATCAACGGCCTCTCCAAGGTGGCCCCGAGGGCCTGATCCGCCGCCCCCGGTCCTCCCCGGCCTCTCTCCTCCCTCCCCGGCCCTTCCCGCCCGCCCGCTTCCCGTGGCCGCCGGGCAGGCTCCGGAACCCCGGTCAGGCTCTGGCCGGGGTGGTCTGCGGTGCCGCGGGCGAGGTGCTCGCCCTCCTGCTCGCCTTCATCACCTGAGGCCGCTCCTGGCGCCGGCCCCCGCCTTCACGCGGTCGTCCTCCGTCTGCGGCAGCGGCCGTTCGGCGTCCGTCTCCGTGTGCCGTTCGACGCCGGAGTCCTTGGGGGCCAGGTGTGCCCGTCCCTTGCGGTACCAGCGCGGCGTGAGCGAGCCCAGCCGGCGGGCGAGGGCGGTCTCGTAACGGGGCTGGAGCAGCAGGACGAGCCCCAGCGCGCACACGCACGTGACGCCGTACAGGATCCACGACTTGGCGCCGCGGGCGGAGAACGCCACGATCCCGAACGAGAACAGCGCCGACCAGAAGTACATGAGCAGCACGGCCCGCCGGTGCGAGTGGCCGAGCTGGAGCAGCCGGTGGTGGAGATGGCCCTTGTCGGCGGCGAACGGCGACTTCCCGTTCCACGTGCGCCGGACGACCGCGAGCACGAGGTCGGCGATGGGCAGCGCGATCACGGACAGCGGCAGCAGCAGCGGAATGTAGACCGGCACCATCGCGGCCGACCCGGCCGTGCCGTCGACCGACTGGTTGAGGAGGCTCGGGTCGACCTCGCCCGTGACCGAGACCGCGCAGCCCGCGATCAGCAGCCCGAGCAGCATGGAGCCCGAGTCGCCCATGAAGATGCGCGCCGGGTGCGAGTTGTGGACCAGGAATCCGAGGCACATGCCCGCGAGGATCGCGGAGATCAGGGTGGTGGAGGCGGCCGACTCGATCCCGTAGCCGTACCAGAGCCGGTACGCGTACAGGAAGAACGCCGTCGCCGCGATGCCGACCGTGCCGGCGGACAGCCCGTCGAGTCCGTCGACGAAGTTGACCGCGTTGATGGTGACCAGGATCAGACCCACGGTCAGCAGCGTGCCCTGCCAGTCGGCGAGGTAGAACCCGTCGGTGCCCGGCACCGGGAGCCAGAGGATCGTCAGGCCCTGGAACACCATCACCCCGGCGGCGAGCACCTGCCCGCCGAGCTTGACCAGCGAGTCCAGCTCCCACTTGTCGTCCAGGACGCCCAGCAGCCAGATGATCGTGGCACCGGACAGCAGCGCCCGGGGCGTCGAGCTCTGGGTGAAGATCTCCTCCATGTACGGCAGATGGGAGCCCACCAGATAACCCGTCAGCAGCCCGCCGAACATGGCGATCCCGCCGAGACGCGGAGTGGGCTCGCGGTGGACGTCGCGCGCCCGGATCTCCGGCATCGCGCCGATCGCGATGGCGAACTTCCGCACCGGGCTGGTCAGAAGATGGGTCACCGCCGCCGTGATGAACAGCATGAGCAAGTAGTCCCGCACGGGCGGCCTCACATCCCGGCCCGTCGGGCCGATTCCTGAACAGCTTCTTCCGGTTCCGCTTCTCCGGGGCTGCTGCTCAGGGTTGGGACGGGCCGATCGGCGAGTCCGATGCGCGGCGGCACTGGATCCTGGCTCCGGATCCCGGTCGAGGCCCCTCGCTGCGCCCCGGCGAGCCTAACCCATGCGTATTCCGGAATCGCGGGGTGCCCGGCGGGGATGGCCGGATGCAGAACCTCCGCGGGCGGCGGCCGGACGGCCGGTGCGGGGCGAGCCGACGGGCTCGCCGGGCCCGGTGGGGTGGTCGGCTCCGACGGGTGGCGACGCGCGGTGACCCCGGCGTCATGCCGTACGCCGGGAGCAACCCTGCTCCTGGGCGTACGGGGCCGTCGCATACGAGAGCCCCTGTCCGGAGGGAGAAAAGGGGCAGGGGCTCTCGTATGACGGCGGAGCGTACTAACGGACGAAGTGGTCGAACTCGCCCGCCTTGACGCCCTGGACGAGCGCGGCGAACTCGTCACGGCCCGTCCGGGTGACCACGCGCGGGTCGTCGCTCTCGCGCAACAGGATCTCCCCGGCGTGCCGTGCGACCTCGACGCACTGCTCTCCGCCGCCGCCGGAGAAAGACGACTTCTGCCAGCTGATCTGAGTGTCCATGGCGCGGATTATCACAGGTCGCGAGCGAGGTGGTGAATGAAGCTGCGCGACTCCTCGGGGTCGAGACCGGCCTGTTCCGCGAAGTCGAGCTGCACGCGATACCGGTTCAGATCGGCCACGGCGTCCAGCTGGCCCCCGCCGAACGGGGCATCGATGTGGACGGTGTCCAGCTGCGGCGTCACACCGCCCGCGTACAGCACGGTCTGCGTCGCCTCGACGAACTGCTCGCTGGCGAACGGGATCACACGCAGGGTCACCGCAGGCCGGTCCGCCGCCTCCAGGAGGCGTTCCAGCTGGGCACGCGCCACCTTGCGGCCGCCTATCCGCATGCGCAGTCCGGCCTCGTGGATGACGACGTCGAACTTCGGCGGCACCTCGCGGTCGAGCACGGTCTGTCTGCGCATCCGGTGCTCGACCCGCGCCTCGACCTCGTCCTCGGGCAGCTTGGGAAGGACACCTCCGAAGAGCGCCCGCGCATACTCCGGGGTCTGAAGCAGCCCGGGTGCCATCACGGGCTGGAGGCAGCGCATGTAACGGGCGTGGTGCTCCAGCTCCGCGATGTTCAGGAAGCCGGGCGCCAGCACACCGCGGTACTCGTCCCACCAGAACTGTCCCCGGTGCTCCCGCGCGATGGCGCACAGCGCGTCGGTCAACGCGGAGTCGTCGCACGAGTAGAAGCTCGCCAGGCGGCGGATCCGGTCCTCGCTCACGCCGATGCGGCCCGCCTCGATATGGCTGATCTTCGCCTGATCGGTGGAGATCAGCCCGGCGGCCTCGCGCGCGGTCATGCCTGCCTGCTCGCGCAGCTTTCTCAACTCGCGGCCCAGGCGCACCTGTCGTGCGGTGGGGTTGTCCCTCGGTGGCATGTCACCTTCCTCTGATCGCGCACAGTCTCGCGCGGTGCGGACGGTCCGGTCCACCCGGTCGTGCGAGGCGCTGACGACAAGCCTGCTCCGGGGTACTCATGTGCCTCAGAGTTCGTGCGCCGATGCCGCCCGGCAGCCGTCGTGGTGCGAAGTGCCGTCCTGAGCGGGCGAGTTGGAGGGGCGGGGGGTCAGGACCACCACTGCGGAAGGGTGAGCAGCAGGCCCAGTCCCGCCATCAGGGCGGCCATGGCGAGATTGACGGTCCGGTTCTCCCAGAGCACGGCCACGAACTCGCGGATGGTGGCGCTCGGCCAGAAGTACCGGGCGGTGGGGGAGCCCAGCACCTGTCCGCGTACTCCCTCCCGGCGGGCGGTCATCGCGGCGCGGAACGCGTGAAAGTTGTTGGTGACCACCACACAGGTGTAGTCCGGCTTCTCCGCCTCCATGATCATGCGGCTGAAACGGAGGTTCTCCTCCGTGTCGCGGGAGTGCTCCTCGGTGAGCACGTGGGCCGCGGGCGCGCCGTTCCCGACCAGCCATCCGGCCATGGCCGTGGCCTCCGGCACCTTCTCGTCCGGTCCCTGGCCGCCGGACGTGAGCAGCCGTGGCGCCCGCCCGCCGCGTGCCACCTGCCGGTCGTGGATCCGCAGCCCTTCGCGCAGGCGCGAGGCCAGCAACGGGGAGACCCGCTCACCGCCGAGCAGCCCCGACCCCAGCATCACCACGAAATCCACGTCCCCGCGCACGACGATCCGGCCGTAGAGGAAGGCGTAGCCGAGAAAGCAGACGAAGAGGAAGGAGACGTAGGCGCAGAGCATGAGCAGGATCGCCAGAACAAGTGATGTGAGGGCCGAGGGATTACGGCCCAGGACGTTCAGTACGAAGTACAGGGCGATGATCGCCAGCCCGGTCAGCAGGGACAGGAGGTTGCCGGGGCTGCGCCCTTCCTTGCGCACCATCGTCAGGCCGTTCGCGATCAGGAACGCCGACAGGACGAGGCTGGCGAACGCGGGAAGGACGAGGTACAGCATCAGCAGCACCCCGGCGTGCTCCGGCCGGCTCAGCAGCAGACCGGCCCCGGCGCTGATGACGGTCAGCCCCAGGAGCACGGCATTGCGGAACATCCTGCGGTCCTGGCGCACGCTGATCGCAAAGGCGGAGAGAAACACCAGAGCGGGGACGAAGCTGAGCATGACGCTGATCATAGGCATTTCCGCCCTGCCGGATCGGGGTCCAGGGCGGGGCCCCGATCCCGGCACAGGACGCCGCTCCGGCCGAAGGCGGCTCGGGCGGACCCGGGCGCCGGCGGTGCACCGGGCCTTGACGAAGGAGGCGACGGACGGCGGCGGAGCCGGTCGCGCCCAGAGCCTGTCGGGTGACCTTCGATCGGAGAGCGGGCGCGGCTTGGTGCGTGCGGTTCCAAGGCGCCGGGATGGCCTCGTAGTGGGGCTACGAGGGCATCCCGGCAATGCCGGAAGAGTGCGTGCCAGGGCGTGGCCGCCCGGTCAGAGGTCGCCGGACAGGCTCTCAGGGCGCGAGGCCCTTGCCCCCTGCCTTTGCCGTGAGAGCCCGGGCGCCGTCACGGCGGACACCCGCATGAACGGGTCCCGTGCGGAACCATCGCACGTCGACGGCTCCCGGGATGCTCTTCTCCCGCACGAGGAGCAGTCCTGACAGCACCATCAGCACCCAGACCACCGGACCCAGCGGATTTCCGGGGGACATGAACCCCTGAGCCGCGAGCCCGAGGAGCCCGCAGGAGGAAAGCACGGCCGCGAGAACGACCCTGTGGAGACTCGTGCGCGGCGTCCTGCCGGGCCCGCGGCGGATCTCGAACCGGCCGAAGAGTCCGGTGAAGCATCCCAGGAAGATCCCCGCCACGCCGACCCACACCGGAGCCCCGGCGAACCACATCGGGCTGCCGGGCGTCGGTGATGCGAAACCGAGCCCGACGACCGAGATTCCCGCGGTGACCACGAGCGCCGGCATGTGCCAGAGGTACAAGGTCATGAAACGGGCCCCGCACCACCGCAGGACAGTGACGGCGAACGGCCGTTCAGCGAGCCGCGTCATCACAGGCTTGAGCGTCAGCCACAGTCCGAGTTGGCCGATCGTCAGCGACAGCATCAGCGCGGTCGGAGGGCTCATGTTGGAGACGGGGGCGCCGGGCATCCCGATCATGGACGCCGGGTAGGGCCCGAGGAGAACAGCGGTCGCGGTGAGTCCGAAGCCGACGACGGCCAGACCCGACGATTTCCAACCGGTCCACATGCGCAGGCCGCCGTCGGCATAGTGGAATCCGAATTGATGGGCCGCCAGCCAAACGAACAAGGCATTCAGGTAGCCGATCGCAGGGCTGACCTCGAAGCGCAATACGTCGACGGCCAGGGAACAGGCGGCGAGAATTCCGATCACGCGCCATCCATGCCGGTGATACAGCTTGAACATGACCGGAGTGGCTGCGATGACAAGCAGGTAGACGGCGAGGAACCAAAGCAGCTGACCGGCGATCTTTCCGGCTATCAGCACCGGCTGAACAGGCACACCTTCACTCACCAGCACATGGGGCAACAGCAGCCATACGGCCGCCAACGGGACGACCGGCGCCAGGAGGCGGGCGATCCTGCTCCGGAGCCAGTCGCGCACCGAGTCCACGGATCGGAACGAGAAGAAATTGGCGGCTCCGCCGGCGAAGAACACCATGGGCATGACCTGTGTCAGCCAGGTGAGAATCCACCATCCAGGACTGGCGAGGGCATTCCCGGTGCTCAAATGCCCATGCTCATAGGAAAGGACCGGCATCAGCCAGTGCTGGGAAATGACAGCAAGCACACACAGCGCTCGGATGATGTCTATGAATGAGTCGCGACCGTGACTTGATGAATGAGCTCGCGTCGACTGCATTCAATTATTGTGTGATCAGCGGCGGATACGCACAGTAAAGAGGGCACCCGAATCCTTCCGGGGGTCAGCACCGGGTGCCGTGGTGGGGTCTTCCCCACCGGGGCCTGCCCACCCGTGATGCCCGGTGCGGTCACGGCCGGGCCGGAGGCGGGGGAGGGGGAGGGGCCGACCCGCTCATGGCGAAGGGCCGTCGCCCCGGGCAAGGAGGGGAGCGACGGCCCTTCGCACGTATCGCGCTTGTGAATCAGAGAACGCGGATCGCGCCGGACGGCGGGTCGTACGAAAGGGGGCGCTGCACCACGCCGGTGCTGGAGTTCTGCGCGCCGACGAACTCGCCGCCGCCCACGTACACCGCGACGTGGTACGCGCTGCCCGCGCCGCCCCAGTACAGGATGTCGCCCGGCTGAAGGTTGCTCAGGGAGACCTGGGTGCCGGCGGTGGACTGGGCCTGCGAGATGCGCGGCAGGTCGACGCCCACCGTGCGGAACGCGGCCTGGACGAGGCCGGAGCAGTCCCACGAGTTGGGGCCGGTGCCACCGGACACGTACGCGTCGCCGACCTGGGCCTTCACGAAGGAGACGACGGACGCGGCGGAACCGGTCGCGCTCGACGAGGAGGAGGAAGAGGAGGAGGACGAGGACGAGGAGGCGACGGCCATGCTCGCGGGGGAACCGCCGGTGGGCGCGCTGAGCGTGGTACGGGCCTGGGTGCGCGAGGCGCGCAGCGCGGCCTCGGCCTTCGCCTTGGCGGCGGCCTCCGCCTTCTTCTTGGCCTCGGCCTTGCGGACCGCCTCGGCCTTGGCCTTCTTGGCGGCCTTCGCGGCGGAGGCCGCGGCCTCGTCCTGCTGGGCCTGCGTCCGAAGGTTCTGGGCGACCTGCTCGGTCGCCTGGGCGGAGGCGGCGACGGCGGTGGAGAGGCCGTCGGTGATGGTGGGCATCTCGATCGTCCGGGCCACCGGCTCGGCCTGGGCCGGACCGGCCGCGCCCGCGACCGCGATGGTGCTGAGGACGCCACCGGCAACTCCGGCGCGCAGCGCCGTCTTCGGCGCGCTGCGGCGGGGCTTCCGGTGGCTGGGTATGTGAGCGGTGTGGGACATGAGTACTAGCGCTATCAGGGCGTCGGGGCTCCCATCAAGAAACGTGTGTTGCGACACAATTACGTTCGGAATCTCTGAATCCGCTTTCCGGTGAGCCTTATTGACGCCGTAACGGACAAAACGGGCACGCCTGATCACCGCTGTGATCACGGACTTTCGCTAATTCGTCCGAAATGCCCGCCACTTACCATCCACTCGTACTGGTGGCCAAGCCCGCTTTCCTTGGGGTGGCTGGTGAGTGGTGCAGGTCACATCCCGATCGCCGCGTGCGGGGCATGCGCGATCCACGCGGGCGATCCGTGCGGGGGTTGTGCGGGTGATCGCGTGGACGGTCGTGCGAACCGCACGTGCGGCGAGGTGGTGCGCGGGGGTGTGCGGAGGGTTCGGGGCGACGCCGGCCGAGGGGTGCGCGGGCGGCCCGGGGAAGTGGTCGCGCGGGATCTGCCGCGAGCGCCCGGCCGGCTCACGGGCGCTGCGCGCCCCGCGTCCGGAAGATCGTGAATGTGTGCACACGTCCACTTCGCTCCGCACGGGCCCCCTCGCACGGGTGAGTCCGGAGTGGGATGGATGCCCATATCATGCATCGCTGTCCATTGCCAATTTGCATGCAGAGGCGTTCCATTGTTAATGGAACAACGCTTTGACCAGCGATGACAGCACCAGATGTCACATCTCGTAACGGCACTGCCGCTTTGAGTGAAAAGATCGGCCCTCATCCGGCTTCATGATCGTTCGCCTGGTGGTGGAGATCACAAACTCCGTCTACTACCCCGTGTCGCAGATCACAGGACGGCGGGCATAGGATGCGGGGCAGTCGGGCTTGTGAACTGCCTCACATGTGCACGATCTTGATGGGGTGGCGAGCCGGAAACGCCCGATGCGGTCCAACGGTCAAGGACGACTGGAAGGAGCGAGGAGCGTGAATGCCTACGCGCCCATCCTCGTGCTCGGCGCCCTCGGGGCAGGGTTTGCGATCTTCTCCGTGGTCATGGCCACGCTTATCGGCCCCAGGCGATACAACCGGGCGAAGCTCGAAGCGTACGAGTGCGGGATCGAACCCACCCCCACTCCGGCCGGCGGCGGCCGCTTCCCCATCAAGTACTACCTGACGGCGATGCTCTTCATCGTCTTCGACATCGAGATCGTCTTCCTCTATCCCTGGGCGGTCACCTTCGACGCGCTGGGGATCTTCGGGCTCGTGGAGATGCTGCTCTTCGTGCTCACCGTCTTCGTCGCCTACGCGTACGTATGGCGTCGCGGCGGCCTGGAATGGGACTGAGGGGCTGAGGGGCACACCATGGGACTCGAAGAGAAGCTGCCCAGCGGCTTCATGCTGACCACCGTCGAACAGGCCGCGGGATGGGTGCGGAAGTCCTCCGTCTTCCCCGCCACGTTCGGTCTCGCCTGCTGCGCCATCGAGATGATGACGACCGGTGCGGGGCGCTACGACCTGGCCCGATTCGGGATGGAGGTCTTCCGTGGATCTCCGCGCCAGGCGGATCTGATGATCGTGGCGGGACGGGTCAGCCAGAAGATGGCGCCCGTCCTGCGGCAGGTCTACGACCAGATGCCCAACCCCAAGTGGGTGATCTCCATGGGGGTTTGCGCCTCATCGGGCGGAATGTTCAACAATTATGCCATTGTTCAGGGTGTTGATCATATTGTGCCGGTTGACATCTATTTGCCCGGTTGTCCGCCGCGGCCCGAGATGCTGATGGACGCGATCCTCAAGCTCCACCAGAAGATCCAGAACACCAAGCTCGGGGTCAACGCGGAGGAGGCCGCCCGCGAGGCGGAGGACGCGGCGCTCAAGGCCCTTCCCCTGATCGAGATGAAGGGGCTGCTGCGATGAGCGAGAACCACGGCCACGAGCGCGGCGGCGCGGACGGCCTGCCCGCACCGCGCGACGAGAGCGGCGAGGTCATCGGCGTACGCAGGGGCATGTTCGGTGCGAACAACGGCGGCGACACCTCCGGCTACGGCGGCCTCGTCCGCACCGTGGCGCTTCCCGGCGCCTCGTCCCGCCCCTACGGCGGCTGGTTCGACGAAGTGGCCGACGAACTCGAAGGGGCCCTGGAGGAGCAGGACCTGCTGCCCGCCAACGCCATCGAGAAGACCGTCGTCGACCGCGGCGAACTCACCTTCCACATCGCCCGCGAACACCTCGTCCGGGTGGCCCGCACGCTGCGCGACGACCCGGCGCTCCGTTTCGAGCTGTGCACCGGCGTGAGCGGCGTCCACTTCCTCGGCGACAAGGGCCGCGAGCTGCACGCCGTCTACCACCTGCGCTCGATCACCCACGGCCGGCTGATCCGCCTGGAGGTGTCGGCCCCGGACAGCGACCCGCACATCCCGTCGCTCGTCACGGTCTACCCGACCAACGACTGGCACGAGCGCGAGGCGTACGACTTCTTCGGGCTCGTCTTCGACGGGCACCCCGCCCTCACCCGGATCATGATGCCGGACGACTGGCAGGGCTTCCCGCAGCGCAAGGACTACCCGCTCGGCGGCATCGCCGTCGAGTACAAGGGCGCCCAGATCCCGGCTCCGGACCAGCGGAGGTCGTACTCCTGATGTCTACTCCCCACGCGACACCCCCCGGGACGCCCCTGTCGGACGCCCGTGCCACCACCGAGGGGACCGTGTACACGGTCACCGGCGGCGACTGGGACGAGATCGCCGAGTCCGCGGTCAAGTCCGACGACGAACGCATCATCGTCAACATGGGCCCCCAGCACCCGTCCACGCACGGGGTGCTGCGGCTGATCCTGGAGATCGACGGCGAGACCGTCACCGAGGCCCGCTGCGGCATCGGCTACCTCCACACCGGCATCGAGAAGAACCTCGAATTCCGGAACTGGACCCAGGGCACCACGTTCGTGACGCGCATGGACTACCTGACGCCGTTCTTCAACGAGGCGGCCTACTGCCTCGGCGTCGAGAAGCTCCTCGGCATCGAGGACCAGATCCCCGACCGGGCCACCGTCCTGCGCGTGCTCCTGATGGAACTCAACCGGATCTCCTCGCACCTGGTGTGCATCGCCACCGGCGGCATGGAGCTCGGTGCCACCACGATCATGATCTACGGGTTCCGCGACCGCGAACTCGTCCTCGACCTCTTCGAGCTGATCACCGGCCTGCGCATGAACCACGCGTTCATCCGGCCCGGCGGACTCGCCCAGGACCTGCCGCCCGGCGCGATCGACCAGCTCCGCGAGTTCGTGAAGACCATGAAGAGGAACCTGCCGGAGTACGACAAGCTCGCCACCGGCAACCCCATCTTCAAGGCCCGCATGCAGGACGTCGGTTACCTCGACCTGACCGGCTGCATGGCACTCGGCGCCACCGGCCCGATCCTGCGCTCCGCCGGACTCCCGCACGACCTGCGCAAGACGGATCCGTACTGCGGATACGAGACGTACGAGTTCGACGTCCCCACCGCCGACAGCTGCGACGCCTACGGCCGCTTCCTCATCCGCCTGGAGGAGATGCGCCAGTCGCTGCGGATCGTCGAGCAGTGCATCGACCGGCTCGAACCCGGACCGGTCATGGTCGCCGACAAGAAGATCGCCTGGCCCGCACAGCTCGCGCTCGGCCCCGACGGGCTCGGCAACTCGCTCGACCACATCAGGAAGATCATGGGCACCTCCATGGAGGCCCTGATCCACCACTTCAAGCTGGTGACCGAGGGCTTCCGCGTCCCCGCCGGGCAGACGTACACCGCCGTCGAATCGCCCAAGGGCGAACTCGGCGTGCACGTCGTCTCCGACGGCGGCACCCGCCCCTACCGGGTCCACTTCCGCGATCCGTCCTTCACCAACCTCCAGGCCATGGCGGCGATGTGCGAGGGCGGCCAGGTCGCCGACGTCATCGTCGCCGTCGCGTCCATCGACCCCGTGATGGGAGGCGTCGACCGGTGACCGAAGCACGCCAGGAAATCAGTCTGGGGATGCCACAGCTCCCCGCCCCCGCCTACCCCGACGAGGTACGCGCCAGGCTGGAGGCGGACGCGAAGGAGGTGATCGCCCGCTACCCCGGCAGCCGGTCCGCACTGCTGCCGCTGCTGCACCTCGTGCAGGCGGAGGAGGGCTACGTCTCCCGCACCGGCATGGCGTTCTGCGCCGAGACGCTCGGCCTGACCACCGCCGAGGTCACCGCCGTCGCCACCTTCTACACCATGTACCGGCGCGGGCCGAGCGGCGACTACCAGGTCGGTGTCTGCACCAACACCCTGTGCGCGGTGATGGGCGGCGACGCGATCTTCGAGCGGCTGGTGGAGCACCTCGGCGTCGGAAACGGCGGGCCCGATATGACAACTGCGGACGGCAAGGTCACCCTCGAACACATCGAGTGCAACGCCGCCTGCGACTTCGCCCCCGTGGTGATGGTCAACTGGGAGTTCTTCGACAACCAGACGCCCGAGAGCGCGACCCGCCTGGTCGACGACCTCATCGCCGGGCGCGGTGCCGAACCCACCAGGGGCGCGCCCCTGTGCACGTACAAGGAGACCGCCCGCATCCTGGCCGGCTTCCCCGACGAACGCCCCGGCGCCGTCGAGGCGTCCGGCGGCGCCGGGCCCGCCTCGCTCGCCGGGCTCCGGCTCGCCCGGGGCGAGGAACCGCACCCGCGCGTCGTCGCCCCCCGCGGCGAGAGCCCACACGGTGACCAGCCGCACGACCCGTCGCCGTCCGAGCACCTCGGCTCCCACGACGCACCGCAGCCGACCTCGGCCTCCGACCCGGACCACCCGGCAGGCCCCACGGCCGAGGAGGGAGCGTGATGACGTTGGCCACCCAGCTCAGCGACAACGGCAGCGGCGGCGGGGGAGACCCCGAGAAGCTGCTCGCCCCCGTCCTCTCCGCTTTCTGGGACGAACCGCGCTCCTGGACCCTGGAGACCTACCGGCGCCACGGCGGCTACGAAGGGCTGCGCAAGGCCCTCGCCATGTCCCCGGACGACCTCATCGCGTACGTGAAGGAATCCGGACTGCGCGGACGCGGCGGGGCCGGCTTCCCCACCGGCATGAAGTGGCAGTTCATCCCGCAGGGCGACGGCAAACCCCACTACCTCGTCGTCAACGCCGACGAGTCGGAACCCGGCACCTGCAAGGACATCCCGCTCCTCTTCGCCAACCCGCACGCCCTCATCGAGGGCATCGTGATCGCCTGTTACGCGATCCGTTCCGCGCACGCCTTCATCTACCTGCGCGGTGAGGTCGTCCCCGTACTGCGGCGGTTGCACGAGGCCGTGCGCGAGGCGTACGCGGCGGGATACCTCGGCAAGGACGCCCTCGGCCCCGGGCTCGACCTGGAACTCACCGTCCACGCGGGCGCGGGCGCGTACATCTGCGGCGAGGAGACCGCCCTGCTCGACTCGCTCGAAGGACGGCGCGGCCAGCCCCGGCTGCGCCCCCCCTTCCCCGCGATCGCCGGTCTCTACGCCTGCCCCACCGTGGTGAACAACGTCGAGTCCATCGCCTCGGTTCCCGCGATCCTGAACAACGGCAAGGACTGGTTCACCTCCATGGGGACCGAGAAGTCTCCGGGCTTCACGCTGTACTCGCTCAGCGGACACGTCGCGAGCCCCGGACAGTACGAGGCTCCGCTCGGCATCACGCTGCGCCAGCTGCTCGACATGAGCGGCGGCATGCGCCCCGGGCACCGGCTGAAGTTCTGGACCCCCGGCGGCTCCTCCACCCCGATGTTCACCGACGAACACCTCGACGTACCGCTCGACTACGAGGGCGTCGGCGCCGCCGGGTCCATGCTCGGCACCAAGGCGCTCCAGTGCTTCGACGAGACGACCTGCGTGGTGCGGGCCGTCACCCGCTGGACCGAGTTCTACGCCCACGAGTCCTGCGGAAAGTGCACGCCCTGCCGCGAAGGGACGTACTGGCTCGTCCAGTTGCTCCGCGACATCGAAGCGGGCAAGGGCCGGGCGGACGACCTCGACAAGCTGAACGACATCGCCGACAACATCAACGGCAAGTCCTTCTGCGCCCTCGGCGACGGCGCCGCCTCGCCGATCTTCTCCTCGCTGAAGTACTTCCGCGAGGAGTACGAGCAGCACATCACGGGCAAGGGCTGCCCCTTCGATCCCGCCAGGTCGACCGCCTGGGCCGACGACAAGACCGCTCACCAGGGGGTGAACGCATGACCGTCACCACGGGCGCGCCCACCGGGGGCGGCGAGGCGGCCGTCCCGCCCGAGGACCTCGTCACACTGACGATCGACGGCATCGAGATCAGCGTGCCCAAGGGCACCCTGGTCATCCGCGCCGCCGAACTCCTCGGCATCGAGATCCCGCGCTTCTGCGACCACCCGCTCCTCGACCCGGCCGGCGCCTGTCGGCAGTGCATCGTCGAGGTCGAGGGCCAGCGCAAGCCGATGGCGTCCTGCACCATCACCTGCACCGACGGCATGGTGGTGCACACCCAGCTCACCTCGCCCGTCGCGGAGAAGGCGCAGAAGGGTGTGATGGAGCTGCTGCTCATCAACCACCCGCTGGACTGCCCGGTATGCGACAAGGGCGGCGAGTGCCCGCTGCAGAACCAGGCGATGTCGCACGGCGACGCCGAATCCCGCTTCGACGGGAAGAAGCGGACGTACGAGAAGCCCGTCCCGATCTCCACCCAGGTGCTGCTGGACCGCGAGCGGTGCGTGCTCTGCGCCCGCTGCACCCGGTTCTCCAACCAGGTGGCGGGCGACCCCATGATCGAGCTGATCGAACGCGGTGCGCTCCAGCAGGTCGGCACGGGGGAGGGCGACCCGTTCGAGTCGTACTTCTCCGGGAACACCATCCAGATCTGCCCGGTCGGGGCGCTGACCTCGGCCGCGTACCGGTTCCGCTCCCGCCCCTTCGACCTGGTGTCGTCGCCGTCGGTGTGCGAGCACTGTGCGGGCGGCTGCGCCACCCGCACCGACCACCGGCGCGGCAAGGTCATGCGGCGGCTCGCCGCCGACGACCCCGAGGTCAACGAGGAGTGGATCTGCGACAAGGGCCGCTTCGCCTTCCGCTACGCGCAGCAGCGCGACCGGCTCACCACCCCGCTGGTGCGCAGCGCCGACGGGGTGCTGGAACCGGCGAGCTGGCCCGAGGCCCTGGCCGCCGCGGCCACCGGGCTCGCCGCCTCGCGCGGCCGGGCGGGCGTCCTGGCCGGCGGCCGGCTGACCGTCGAGGACGCGTACGCCTACGGCAAGTTCGCCCGGGTCGTCCTCGACACCAACGACGTCGACTTCCGGGCCCGCGCGCACAGCGGCGAGGAGGCCGACTTCCTGGCCGCCCGCGTCGCCGGACGCGGCCGGGACCTGGACCGCACCGGCGTCACGTACGCCTCGCTGGAGAAGGCCCCGGCGGTGCTGCTCGTCGGCTTCGAGGCGGAGGAGGAGTCGCCCGGCGTCTTCCTGCGGCTGCGCAAGGCGATGCGCAAGCACGGCCAGCGCACCTGGTCCATCGCCTCGCACGCCACCCGCGGCCTCACGAAGGCGGGCGGCACGCTGCTGCCGGCCGCGCCCGGCACCGAGACCGAGTGGCTGGACGCCCTCGCGGGCGGTGTCGGACTCGACGGCGACGGGGCCGCGGCGGCCGAGGCGCTGCGCGGCGACGGGGCCGTGATCGTGGTCGGCGAACGGCTGGCCGCCGTGCCGGGCGGGCTGACCGCCGCGGTGCGGGCCGCGACGGCGACCGGGGCGAAGCTGGTGTGGATCCCGCGCCGGGCCGGTGAGCGCGGCGCGATCGAGGCGGGCCTGCTGCCGTCGCTGCTGCCCGGCGGGCGCCCCGCGACCGACCCGCGGGCCCGGGACGAGGTGGCGGCCGTGTGGGGCGTCGCCGAGCTGCCCTCCGGCTTCGGCCGCGACACCGGCCAGATCCTTCAGGCCGCGGCCACCGGCGAACTGGGTGCGCTGCTCGTCGCCGGGGTCGAACCGGCCGATCTGCCGGACCCGGCGCGGGCCCTGGAGGCCCTGGACGGGGTCGGCTTCCTGGTCTCGCTGGAGCTGCGGCCGAGCGAGGTCACCGAGCGGGCCGACGTGGTCCTGCCGGTCGCCGCGGTCGCCGAGAAGACCGGGACCTTCCTCGACTGGGAGGGCAGGGCCCGGCCGTTCGAGGCGGCGCTGAAGCCCGAGCAGATGACGCGGACGCTCCCGCCGGCCGACGCCCGGGTGCTGCACATGCTGGCCGACGCGATGGGCACCCCGCTCGCGCTGCCGGACCTGAGGTCCGTACGCCGCGAGCTGGACCGGCTCGGCGGCTGGAGCGGCGCACATGCCGAGGACCCGGACGAGCCGAACCGGCCGCTGCCCCGGCCCGGTGACGGCGAGGCGGTCCTGGCGGGCCACCGGATGCTGCTCGACCTGGGCCGGCTCCAGGAGGGCGACGACGCGCTGGCCGGCACCCGGCACGCCTCGGTCGCCCGGCTCTCCGCCGCCACCGCCGCCGAGACCGGCGTCGAGGACGGCGACCTGCTGGCCGTGAGCGGCCCGGCGGGCCGCGTCGAACTCCCGTTGAAGATCACCGACATGCCGGACCGGGTGGTCTGGGTGCCGCTGAACTCCGTCGGGCGGGGCGCCTGGGCCGACACCGGCGCCCGGCCCGGCGGCCTGGTCCGGATCGGCCCCGCCGCACCGGGCACCGACCACACCACACCGGAGGTGGGGGAGTGACTGCCTTCGCTCAACTGGCCGCGGCACCGCACGAACCCGTGCTCGCCGCCGAGAACCTGTCGATGTTCGGCACCGACCCGTGGTGGCTGGTCGTCGTCAAGGCGGTGTTCTGCTTCGCGTTCCTGATGGTGACCGTGCTGTTCTCCATCGTGTGGGAGCGCAAGGTCGTCGCCTGGATGCAGCTGCGCATCGGCCCCAACCGGAACGGGCCCTGGGGCATGCTCCAGTCGCTCGCCGACGGCGTGAAGCTGATGCTGAAGGAAGACGTCGTCGTCAAGCGCGCCGACAAGATCGTGTACGTGCTCGCGCCGATCGTCGCCGCCATCCCGGCGTTCATGGCGATCGCCGTGATCCCCTTCGGCCCGCCCGGCAACGAGGTCTCGATCTTCGGGCAGCGCACGGCGATGCAGCTCACCGACCTGCCGATCGCGATGCTCTACATCCTCGCGGTCGCCTCGGTCGGGATCTACGGCATCGTGCTGGCCGGCTGGTCCTCCGGTTCGACGTACCCGCTCCTCGGCGGGCTGCGCTCCTGCGCCCAGATGATCAGTTACGAGATCGCCATGGGCGCCGCGTTCGCCTCGGTCTTCCTCTACTCCGGGTCGATGTCGACCTCGAAGATCGTTGAGGCGCAGCAGGAGCGCTGGTTCATCCTGCTGCTGCCGGTGTCGTTCCTCATCTACATCGTCACGATGGTCGGCGAGACCAACCGGGCCCCGTTCGACATGCCGGAGTCCGAGGGCGACCTGGTCGGCGGGTTCAACACCGAGTACTCGTCGATCAAGTTCGCGATGTTCATGCTCGCCGAGTACGTGAACATGGTGACCGTCTCCGCGGTCTCCACCACCCTGTTCCTCGGCGGCTGGCGGGCCCCGTGGCCCATCAGCACCTTCTGGGAGGGCGCGAACCACGGCTGGTGGCCGATGCTCTGGTTCGTCCTCAAGGTCCAGCTGCTGCTGTTCTTCTTCATCTGGCTGCGCGGCACGCTGCCCCGGGTCCGCTACGACCAGCTGATGAAGCTCGGCTGGAAGGTCCTGATCCCGGTGTCCGTGGTCTGGCTGATGCTGGTCGCCACCGTGCGGGCGCTGCGCAACGACGGCTACGACTTCACGCGGATCGTCCTGTACGTGGCCGGGGCCGTGATCGCGGTCCTGCTGCTCTCCTTCGTCGCGGACGTCTTCCGCGACAAGAAGGGCCGGGCCGAGGCGGCGAAGGCCGGGCCGGAGCCCGAGTTCGACCCGATGGCGGGCGGATTCCCGGTGCCGCCGCTGCCCGGACAGACCCTGCCGCCGGTGCCGCGCCGCAGGCCGCGGGGCGAACGGCAGCTCGTTGTCAGTGGCGGAACGGATACTGAGAGTGACGGAGATTCGAGTGACGGAAAGGAGGCTGACGGTGTCTGAGTCGAAGGAGCCCTCGGGGGAGAAGTTCCAGAACCCCGTCGCCGGCTTCGGCGTGACCTTCAAGGCCATGTTCAAGAAGCGGCTGACGGAGCAGTATCCGGAGACGCGGAAGGTGACGGCGCCGCGCTTCCACGGCCGGCATCAGCTCAACCGTCACCCGGACGGCCTGGAGAAGTGCGTCGGCTGCGAGCTGTGCGCCTGGGCCTGCCCGGCGGACGCCATCTACGTGGAGGGCGCGGACAACACGGACGAGGAGCGCTACTCCCCGGGCGAGCGCTACGGCCGCGTCTACCAGATCAACTACGCGCGCTGCATCCTGTGCGGGCTGTGCATCGAGGCGTGCCCGACCCGGGCGCTCACGATGACCAACGAGTTCGAGCTCGCCAACACCTCCCGCGCGAGCCTCATCTACACCAAGGACGAGCTGCTCGCGGGCCTGGAGGAGGGCATGGTCGACACCCCGCACGCGATCTACCCGGGGATGGACGAGCAGGACTACTACCGGGGCCTGGTCACCGAGGCCGCGCCGGGCACGGTGCGTCAGACCGCCGTCTCCAAGGGCGAGAAGCCCATCGACGAGGCGTCCGGGACGAGCGGCGACCGTGAGAACGACGGCTCGGCGCGGGAGGTGGACGCATGATGCTCCTGGCCGCGGCGGCCTCGCAGACCTCGACCGGTGAGGCCGTCCAGTTCTGGCTGCTGGGCATCGTCGCCGTGATCGGCGCGCTGTCCACCGTACTGATGAGAAAAGCCGTGCACAGCGCGCTGAGCCTCGCCGGGACCATGATCGTCCTGGCGGTGTTCTATCTCGCCAACGGCGCCTACTTCCTCGGCGTCGTCCAGATCGTCGTCTACACCGGCGCGATCATGATGCTGTTCCTCTTCGTCGTCATGCTCGTCGGCGTCACGGCCGCCGACTCGCTGAAGGAGACCATCAAGGGGCAGCGCTGGCTGGCCGCGGCCTGCGGGATCGGCTTCGGCGTCCTGCTGATCGCGGGCATCGGCAACGCCTCGCTGAACAGCTTCAACGGGCTCGGCGCGGCCAACTCCGCGCACGGCGGGAACGTCGAGGGGCTGGCCGCCCTCATCTTCACCAAGTACGTCTTCGCCTTCGAGATCACCGGCGCCCTGCTGATCACGGCGACGGTCGGCGCGATGGTGCTCACCCACCGGGAGCGCGCCGAACGCGCCCGCACCCAGCGGGAGTTGTCCGAGGCCCGGGTGCGCGGCGGGGCGCAGTTGCCGCCGCTGCCCGCCCCCGGCGTCTACGCCCGGCACAACGCCGTGGACATCCCGGGTCTGCTCCCGGACGGTACCCCGGCCGAGCTCACCGTCATGCGGACCCTGCGCGAACGCGGCCAGATCCGCGATGTTTCGGGCGAATCCCTGGAGCAGCTCAGGGCACTGGAGCAGCGCTCCGAGGAGCGGCTCGGCCGCGGGGGCGAGGGCCGCGGCGGTGAGTCGCGCGGACGGAACAACGACGGCAGCGACAACGAAACAGAGGAGGTCGCCAAGTGAATCCGGTCAACTACCTCTATCTCGCGGCCCTGTTGTTCACCATCGGCGCGTCCGGGGTGCTGATCCGGCGGAACGCGATCGTGCTGTTCATGTGCGTGGAGCTGATGCTCAACGCCTGCAACCTCGCGCTGGTGACCTTCTCCCGGATGCACGGCAACCTCGACGGCCAGATCATCGCGTTCTTCACGATGGTCGTCGCCGCCGCCGAGGTCGTGGTGGGGCTCGCGATCATCGTGTCGGTGTTCCGTTCCCGCCACTCGGCCTCGGTCGACGACGCCGGCCTGATGAAGCTGTAAGGGGACGTTGAATCGTGGAGAACCTGATTGCGCTGCTCGTCGCGGCGCCTCTGCTCGGAGCGGCGGTCCTGCTCTGCGGCGGCCGACGACTCGACCGCTCCGGACACTGGATCGGCACCCTGCTCGCCGCCGTGTCCTTCGTCATCGGCGCGGTGCTCTTCACCGACATGCTGGGGCGGGCCGCCGACGAACGGGCCCTGCACCAGAAGCTGTTCAGCTGGATCCCGGTCGAGGGCTTCCGGGCCGACGTGGCCTTCCAGCTCGACCAGCTGTCGATGACCTTCGTGCTGCTGATCACCGGCGTCGGCACCCTGATCCACCTCTACTCGATCGGCTACATGGCGCACGACGAGCGCCGGCGCCGCTTCTTCGCCTATCTGAACCTGTTCCTCGCGGCGATGCTGCTGCTGGTCCTCGCCGACAACTACCTGCTGCTGTACGCCGGCTGGGAAGGCGTCGGCCTGGCGTCGTACCTGCTGATCGGCTTCTGGCAGCACAAGCCCAGCGCGGCCACCGCCGCCAAGAAGGCGTTCCTGGTCAACCGGGTCGGCGACATGGGCCTGTCGATCGCGATCATGCTGATGTTCACCACCTTCGGCACGTTCGCGTTCGGGCCCGTCCTGGCGGCGACGGGGGAGACCGGTGAGGGCAAGCTGACGGCGATCGGCCTGATGCTGCTGCTCGCCGCCTGCGGCAAGTCGGCCCAGGTGCCGCTCCAGTCCTGGCTCGGCGACGCGATGGAGGGCCCGACCCCGGTCTCCGCGCTCATCCACGCCGCGACCATGGTGACCGCGGGCGTCTACCTCATCGTCCGCTCGGCCGCGATCTTCGACGCCGCGCCCGACGCGCAACTGGTCGTGGTGATCGTCGGCGCGGTCACGCTCCTGTTCGGTGCGATCGTCGGTTGCGCCAAGGACGACATCAAGAAGGCCCTCGCCGGTTCGACGATGTCGCAGATCGGCTACATGGTGCTCGCCGCGGGTCTCGGCCCGATCGGCTACGTCTTCGCGATCATGCACCTGGTGACGCACGGCTTCTTCAAGGCCGGGCTCTTCCTCGGCGCCGGTTCCGTCATGCACGGCATGAACGACGAGGTCGACATGCGCAGGTACGGCGGCCTGCGCAAGCACATGCCGGTCACCTTCGTCACCTTCGGCCTCGGCTATCTGGCGATCATCGGCTTCCCCGGACTGTCCGGCTTCTTCTCCAAGGACAAGATCATCGAGGCGGCCTTCGCGAAGGGCGGCGCCGAGGGCTGGATCCTCGGCTCGGTCGCCCTGCTCGGCGCCGCGATCACCGCGTTCTACATGACGCGCGTGATGCTGCTGACCTTCTTCGGCGAGAAGCGCTGGCAGCCGGACGCGGACGGAAACGAGCCGCACCCGCACGAGTCCCCCAGGTCGATGACCATCCCCATGATCGTCCTGGCCTTCGGGTCGGTCTTCGCGGGCGGCCTGTTCTCCGTCGGCGACCGCTTCCTGAAGTGGCTGGAACCGGTCACCGGACACAGCCACGGAAACGCCCCGGTCAGTGCCACGACCGTCACGACGGCCACCATGGTGGTGCTCGCCGTCGGCGTCGCCATCGCCTGGGCGATGTACGGGCGCAGGCCGGTCCCGGTCACCGCCCCGCGCGGCTCGCTGCTCACCCGGGCGGCCCGCCGCGACCTGCTCCAGGACGACTTCAACCACGTGGTCCTGGTCCGCGGCGGCGAGCACCTCACCCGCTCCCTGGTGTACGTCGACCACACCCTGGTCGACGGCGTCGTCAACGGCACGGCCGCCACGATGGGCGGGCTCTCCGGCCGGCTGCGCAAGCTGCAGAACGGCTACGCCCGCTCCTACGCGGTCTCGATGTTCGGCGGTACGGCGATCCTCATCGCCGCGACCCTGCTGATGAGGGCGGTCTGATCACCATGTCCTTTCCCCTCCTGACAGCGACGGCGGCGCTCCCGGCGATCGGCGCGATCGCCACCGCCGCCGTCCCGGCCGCCCGGCGCACCGCCGCCAAATGGACGGCGCTGGTGTTCTCGCTGGCCACGCTCGTCCTGGCGGGCGTCGCGCTCGCCCGGTTCGAGCCCGGCGGCGACCGCTACCAGCTCACCGAATCGCACGCCTGGATCAAGGACTTCGGCGTCCGGTACGAACTGGGCGTGGACGGCATCGGGGTGGCGCTCATCGGGCTCACCGCCCTGCTCATCCCCTTCATCGTCCTGGCGGGCTGGCACGACGCCGACCCCCTGGTGACCAAGTCCTCGCGCTGGCGCCCCACCCAGGGCTTCTTCGCCCTGATCCTGATGGTCGAGGCGATGGTGATCCTCTCCTTCGAGGCCACCGACGTCTTCCTCTTCTACGTCCTCTTCGAGGCCATGCTCATCCCGATGTACTTCCTCATCGGCGGCTTCGGGGACCGGGCGCACACGGGCAGCGACGAGAACGCGGCGGCGCAGCGCTCGTACGCGGCGGTGAAGTTCCTTCTCTACAACCTGGTCGGCGGGCTGATCATGCTGGCCGCCGTGATCGGGCTGTACGTGGTCGCGGGGACGTTCTCGCTCTCCGAGATCGCCGAGGCCCGTGCCAATGGCTCGTTCTCCATGGCGACGAGCACGGAGCGCTGGCTGTTCCTCGGGTTCTTCTTCGCCTTCGCGGTGAAGGCCCCGCTGTGGCCGCTGCACACCTGGCTGCCCAACGCGATGGGCGAGGCGACCGCCCCGGTCGCCGTCCTGATCACCGCGGTCGTCGACAAGGTCGGCACGTTCGCGATGCTCCGCTTCTGCCTCCAGCTCTTCCCGGAGGCCAGCAAGTGGGCGACGCCGGTGATCGTCGTCCTGGCCCTGGTCAGCATCGTGTACGGGGCGCTGCTCGCCGTCGGCCAGCGCGACATCAAGCGGCTGATCGCCTACGCGTCGATCTCGCACTTCGGCTTCATCGTCCTGGGCATCTTCGCGATGACCAGCCAGGGCCAGTCCGGCGCCACGCTCTACATGGTCAACCACGGGATCTCGACCGCCGCGCTGATGCTGGTGGCGGGCTTCCTGATCACCCGGCGCGGTTCGCGGCTCATCGCCGACTACGGCGGCGTGCAGAAGGTGGCGCCCGTCCTGGCCGGCACGTTCCTGATCGGCTCTCTGGCCACCCTGTCGCTGCCCGGGCTCGCCCCGTTCGTCAGCGAGTTCCTGGTCCTGGTCGGCGCGTTCAGCGCGTACCCGGCGGCGGGCATCATCGCCACGACCGGCATCGTGCTCGCCGCGCTCTACGTCCTCGTCCTCTACCAGCGGACGATGACCGGCCCGGTGAAGGCGGAGGTCAAGGGCATGGCGGACCTCAAGGTCCGGGAGATGGCGGTGGTCCTGCCGCTGATCGCGCTGCTGCTGTTCCTGGGCGTCTACCCGAAGCCGCTGACCGAGATCGTCAACCCGGCGGTGCAGCACACCATGTCGGACGTCCAGAAGAAGGACCCCCAGCCTGAGGTGGAGGCCGCCAAGTGAGCGCAACAGCTGTCCACAGCCTGTGGGCGACGGCGGGCGGGGTGACGTCGGCCGCCCCGGGCGAGAAGTTCCAGGCACCCGTCATCGAGTACACCCAGCTCATGCCGGTCCTGATCGTGATCGGCGCGGCCGTCGTCGGCGTGCTCGTCGAGGCGTTCGTGCCGCGCCGGTCCCGCTACTACACACAGGTCTTCCTGACCGTCGTCGCCCTCGCCGCCTCCTTCGCCGCGATCATCGGCCTCGCGGCCGGGGGACACGGCACGACGAAGGCGGGCATCGTGGCGATGGGCGCCATCGCGATCGACGGCCCGACGCTGTTCCTGCAGGGCACCATCCTGCTGACCGCGCTGGTCGCCGTCTTCACCTTCGCCGAGCGCCGGCTCGACCCCTCCTCGCACGGCAACCTGGTGGACTCCTTCGCCGCGCAGGCCGCGTCGGTCCCCGGCAGCGACAGCGAGAAGGCCGCGGTCCGGGCCGGGTTCACCACCACCGAGGTCTTCCCCCTGGTCCTCTTCTCGGTGGCGGGCATGCTGGTCTTCCCGGCGGCCAACGACCTGCTGACGCTGTTCGTGGCCCTGGAGGTCTTCTCCCTCCCGCTCTACCTGCTGTGCGCCGTCGCCCGCCGCAAGCGGCTGATGTCGCAGGAGGCGGCGGTGAAGTACTTCCTGCTCGGCGCCTTCTCGTCGGCGTTCCTGCTGTTCGGGATCGCCCTGCTCTACGGGTACGCGGGCTCCGTCTCGTACGCCGGGATCGCGCACGTGGTCGACGGATCCGTCACGAAGGTCGACCCGGCGCTCGCCGCCACCATGGGCAACGACGCGCTGCTGCTGATCGGCGGCGCGATGATCCTGACCGGTCTGCTCTTCAAGGTCGGCGCCGTCCCGTTCCACATGTGGACCCCGGACGTCTACCAGGGCGCACCGACCCCGGTCACCGGGTTCATGGCCGCGGCCACGAAGGTCGCCGCGTTCGGCGCGCTGCTGCGTCTGCTGTACGTGGTGCTGCCGGGCCTCACCTGGGACTGGCGGCCGGTCATGTGGGCCGTCGCGATCGTCACGATGCTGGGCGGTGCGATCGTCGCCATCACCCAGACCGACATCAAGCGGCTGCTCGCCTACTCGTCGATCGCGCACGCCGGGTTCATCCTCGCCGGTGTCATCGCGGCCACCCCGGACGGCGTCTCGTCGGTCCTCTTCTACCTGGGCGCGTACTCCTTCGTGACGGTCGGTGCGTTCGCCGTCGTCACCCTGGTGCGCGACGCGGGCGGCGAGGCGACGCACCTGTCGAAGTGGGCGGGGCTCGGACGCCGCTCCCCGCTGGTCGCGGCGGTCTTCGCGGTGTTCCTGCTGGCCTTCGCCGGCATCCCGCTCACCTCCGGGTTCGCCGGGAAGTTCGCCGTGTTCAAGGCAGCGGCGGACGGAGGCGCGGGCGGGCTGGTCGTGGTCGGTGTGATCTCGTCGGCGATCGCCGCGTTCTTCTACATCCGGGTCATCGTGCTGATGTTCTTCAGCGAGCCGAAGGCGGACGGCCCGACGGTCGCCGTCCCGTCCCCGCTGACGATGACGACGATCGCGGTCGGCGTCGCGGTCACGCTGGTGCTGGGCCTGGCCCCGCAGTACTTCCTGGACCTGGCGAGCCAGGCGGGGGTCTTCGTGAGGTAGCGCACACGCGCACGGCCGGCACCCCCGGCCGGGACGGCGCCGGACGGGCCCGAGAAGTCAAGCCCGTCCGGCGTTGTCGTACGCGGCGCCTATCGTGGCAGGGAGCGGTGGCGGCACGACGCGTACGGCACCGGGGCCAGGCGGATGAGCACGACGGGCGGGACCATGGATGTGACCGAGAGCGAAGCACGGCGGACCCTGCACCGCGTGTTCGGGTACGAGGTGTTCCGCGGCGAGCAGGAAGCCGTCGTCGACCACGTGGTGGCGGGCGGCGACGCCGTCGTGCTCATGCCGACCGGTGGCGGGAAGTCCCTGTGCTACCAGATCCCGGCCCTGGTCAGGTCGGGTACGGGCGTGGTCGTCTCCCCGCTGATCGCCCTGATGCAGGACCAGGTCGACGCCTTGCGGGCGCTGGGCGTGCGGGCCGGTTTCATCAACTCCACGCAGGACTTCGACGAGCGCCGCTCGATGGAGGCGCAGTTCCTCGCGGGCGAGCTGGACGTGCTCTACCTGGCCCCGGAGCGCCTCCGGCTGGACTCCACGCTGGGCCTGCTCGCGCGGGGCGAGATCTCCGTCTTCGCGATCGACGAGGCGCACTGCGTCGCCCAGTGGGGCCACGACTTCCGCCCCGACTACCTGGCCCTCTCGGTCCTCGGGGAGCGCTGGCCCGACGTCCCGCGGATCGCCCTGACGGCCACTGCGACGAACGCCACGCACGAGGAGATCACCCGGCGCCTGGGCATGCCCGACGCCAAGCACTTCGTCGCCAGTTTCGACCGGCCCAACATCCAGTACCGGATCGTGTCCAAGGCCGATCCGAAGAAGCAACTGCTGTCCTTCCTCAAGGAGGAGCACGCCGGGGACGCGGGCATCGTCTACTGCCTGTCGCGCAACGCGACCGAGAAGACCGCCGAGTACCTGTGCCGCAACGGCATCGAGGCCGTCCCGTACCACGCGGGTCTGGACGCGGGCACGCGCGCCGCGCACCAGTCCCGGTTCCTGCGCGAGGAGGGCCTGGTCGTCGTCGCGACCATCGCCTTCGGCATGGGCATCGACAAGCCGGACGTCCGTTTCGTCGCCCACCTCGACCTGCCGAAGTCGGTCGAGGGCTACTACCAGGAGACCGGCCGCGCGGGCCGCGACGGGCTGCCGTCCACGGCGTGGATGGCCTACGGGCTCCAGGACGTCGTCCAGCAGCGCAAGCTCATCCAGGGCGGCGAGGGCGACGAGGCTTTCCGCCGCCGCGCCGCCTCCCACCTCGACGCGATGCTGGCCCTGTGCGAGACGGCCGCGTGCCGTCGTGGCCAACTGCTGCGGTACTTCGGCCAGGAGCCCGGCGCCGCGGCCTGCGGCAACTGCGACACCTGCCTCACCCCGCCCGAGACCTGGGACGGCACGGTGGCCGCGCAGAAGCTGCTGTCGACGGTGGTACGGCTGAAGCGGGAGCGCGGGCAGAAGTTCGGCGCGGGCCAGATCACCGACATCCTGCTCGGCCGCAAGACCGCGAAGATCATCCAGTTCGACCACGACCAGCTCTCGGTCTTCGGTATCGGCGGCGAACTGTCCGAGGCCGAATGGCGGGGCGTCGTACGGCAGTTGCTCGCCCAGGGCCTGATCACGGTCGAAGGCGAGTACGGCACGCTGGTGCTGACGGAGGAGAGCGGCGCGGTCCTCGGGGGGCAGCGCCAGGTGCCGCTGCGCAAGGAGGCGGCGAAGCCCGCCTCGCGTTCCGGCTCCGCGAAGGGCGAACGCAAGGCGAAGTCCTCGCAGGCCGCCGCCGAGCTGGCGCCGGAGGCCGTCCCCGTCTTCGAGGCGCTCCGGGCCTGGCGCGGGGGCCGGGCGAAGGAGCAGGGCGTCCCGGCGTACGTCATCTTCCACGACGCGACGCTGCGCGAGATCGCGACGGTGCGGCCGGACTCGGTCGCCGCGCTCGGCGGCATCAGCGGCCTGGGCGAGAAGAAGCTGGCGACGTACGGGGAGGGGGTGCTGGAGGTGCTGGCGGAGTTCACGGACGCGGCGGACCCGGCGGGCGAGCCGGACGCGGCGGGGGAGCCGGATGTGGCGGCAGGGCCGCGGCAGGACGTGTTCCCGCAGGCCGGTCCGGCGGCGGAGCCGGGACCCGCGACGGCGTCCGGCCCGGCCGCGCCCGCCTCAGCCCCGGCCCCGGTCTCCCCGGCTCCGGCCGCTCCCGCGCGGGCCGCTTCGACTCCGGCCGCTTCGGCCGCGCACGACGACCCGGGATTCGACTGGGACGAGGAGCCGCCGCCCGAGTACGAGTGAGCCGGACGGGGCGGTGGCGCCGGGGCTACTCCGGGGCCGCAGCCCGGCGGCGAGCGGTGATGGCGGTGAGATCCAGGTCGACGGGGAAGGGGACCGAGACCTTCATGCGGTCGTGGAAGATTCCGGTGGAGGTGTAGGCGTAGACCCCGGTCGACGGCTCCAGTTCGAAGACGTAGACCACCGCCCTGCCGTCCTGGTTCTCCACTCGCCAGTAGTGGGGGATACGCGCTCGTGCGTACTTCACGGGTTTGGTCTCCCGGTCCCGGGTCAGGGACTCCTCGGACACGACCTCGATGGCGAGTCGCACGGACGCGGCCGGGAAACGTGTCTGGCTCGGATCCTGGACGATCTCGCCGTCCACGACGATCACATCGGGTTCGGGCCGGTTGTAGCGGTCGATGTCGATGGTGAACTCGCGCACGACCTCCAGACCGGAAGGCGCCAGTGACTCAAGCTGCCAGTTGAAGAAGTCAACTGCCCGAGAATGGAACAGGGTCTGCGGACTCACGAAAACAAGACTCCCGTCGATCAGCTCCGTGTGCGGAGGCAGATTCGGGAGTGTGTCCAGGTCATCGGCGGTCCAGCCGCCCACGGGCGGAACCGCCCACCTCGGCTCGTTGGCCTCGGGTTCGACGCTCATCAGGGCTCCCATGCACGGAGTCTCGCGGGTCTGTCCAGCGTATCGATCAGAAACCCATTCGGGACCGCGCGAACGAATGAACCCATTGGTAGACGTTGACGGCCGGGACCCTCGCGAGGGTCCCGGCCGTCAACGCGTACGTCACACCGACGGAACGATCCGCCCCGTCACCTCGCCGAGGCCCACCCGGGTGCCGTCCGGTCCCGGGGCCCAGGCCGTCATCGTGACCGTGTCGCCGTCCTCCAGGAACGTCCGCTTGCCGTCGGGGAGGTCCAGAGGGTCGCGGCCGTTCCAGGTCAGCTCCAGGAGCGAGCCGCGCAGGCCGGGCTCGGCGCCGCTGACCGTGCCCGAGCCGTACAGGTCGCCGGTGCGCAGCGACGCGCCGTTCACCGTCATCTGGGCCAGCATCTGGGCCGGGGTCCAGTACATGGTGGCGAACGGCGGCTCGGAGACGGTCTGCCCGTTGATCGCGACGGAGATCCGCAGGTCCAGCCCGCCGTCCCGCTCCTCGCCGCCGTCCTCCAGATAGGGGAGGAGCGGGAAGTCCCGGGCGGGGGGCGCGGTCCAGGCCGCCTCCAGGGCCTCCAGCGGGGTCACCCACGCCGACACGGATGTGGCGAAGGACTTGCCGAGGAACGGGCCGAGCGGCACGTACTCCCACGCCTGGATGTCCCGCGCCGACCAGTCGTTGAGCAGCGAGAGCCCGAAGACGTGCTCGCGGAAGTCGCCGAGCGGGACCGGGCGGCCCTGCTCGGAGCCGACGCCGACGACGAACCCGACCTCGGCCTCGATGTCCAGCTTGACGGACGGGCCGAAGACCGGGGCCGCGTCGGTGGGCGCCTTGCGCTGGCCGGACGGGCGCACCACGTCCGTTCCGGAGACCACGACGGTGCCGGACCGGCCGTGGTAGCCGATCGGGAGGTGCTTCCAGTTGGGCGTCAGCGGGTCGCCGTTCGGCCGGAAGATCTTCCCGACGTTGGTGGCGTGGTGCTCGCTCGCGTAGAAGTCGACGTAGTCCGCGACCCGGTACGGGAGGTGCAGCGTGACGGACTCGACGGGGTGCAGCAGCGGTTCGATGTCCGGGCGGTGCGCCGGGACCGTCACCCACGCGGTCAGGGCCCGTCGGACGTCCCGCCAGGCGGTGCGGCCCGCGGCCAGCAGCACGGTCAGGTCCGGCTGGGCGAGAAGGCGCGCGTAGGGGGAGCCGAGCGCGTGTGCGGCGGCCCCGGCGTCCAGCACGTGGTCGCCGACGCGGACGCCGACCCGGCGGTCCTCGGGGTGGCCGGGAGTGGAGAACACACCGTACGGAAGGTTGTGCGGGCCGAAGGGGTCGCCCTCGGCCAGATCGAGCGGGCTGCTCTGCTCGGGCATGTGTTGCCGCCTCGCTTTCCAGGTCGCTTGCGGGACACGTTACGTCGGCGCCGCCGCCCGTGGGAGTGTCCCGAGCGTGTCCCAACTGTCCGCGAGGACCGGAAAGTTCCGCCGTGCCCCGGGGTACGGGACACGGCGGAAGCTGTCGCCGGCGGCGCCGGGCCCGTGCACTCGGCAGCGCCCGTGCGCTCGGCAGGGCCCGTGCACTCGGCAGCGCCCGTGCGCTCGGCAGGGCCCGTGCGCTCAGCCGGCCGTGCGCGGGATCCGCTTCTCCCAGGTGCGGTGGAAGACGACCTCGCCGCCGTCCCGGCACACCACCTCGTCGGACGTGATGAAGTCGGTGGCGTCCGCGCTGATCTCGGAGCGGGTCTCGATCCGCACGTCCCAGGCCATCTCGGGCCGGTGCAGCCGGATCGACCAGTCGGAACGGGTGCGCGCCGAGAGCGGGTCGTCCTCCTGGATCGTGTACGTCTCCAGGGCGTCCTCGGTGAACTCCAGACCGTCCGGGTAGACGCGGGTGCCGCCGTAGCGCGGGTCGACCTCCAGCCGCCACTCGCCCGTGGCGATGTCGCGCACCACCAGGCGCTCGGGGCGCTGCTGCCCGTCCAGCTGCACCGGCTGGACGACGCCCAGCGGCGGGGACTGTTCCGGTTCCTCGAACCGGATCTCCGGGTCCTCGGTGTGCCGGCGCACTGGCAGTTCGAGGAAGCTGCCGTCGGCGTCCAGGGTGAAGCCCACCGACCCCGGCTGCGGCCAGATCCACGGCCAGTACGCGGAGGAGACCGCGAGCCTGATCCGGTGGCCGGGCGGGAAGGTGTGGCCGATGCCGTTCAGCTCGAAGCCCACGTCCTCGGTCGCCCCGGCCGGCCACTCCACCGCGCGGTCGCGGCCCTGCCGGGCGGAGAGGTTGAGCGCGCCGCGGGTGACCAGCGTGGACGAGCCGTCCGGGGCCACGTCGCAGAGCCGGGCGATCGCCTGCCCGCGCGGCGCGTCCATGCGCAGGCGCAGCCTCACCCGCGGCCGGCCCAGGATCTCGATCGGGGCGTCCTCGACCGGGAACTCGAAGCACACCGACGCGGCGTCCTCGTCGCGCTGGTCCGGCGGCAGGTCGGCGTCGTTGCCGAACGGGAAGAACCGTCCCGCGTCCAGCCCGGTGCGCTGCGGCGAGTCGACGATCCGCGGGCCGCCCCGGAGGGCGTAGGCGACGGTCGACACGTTCGGGGACGGCCAGACGCCGTCGCCGACCCAGCGGCCCGGCAGCGTCTCGTACGTGGTGGCGGGCCGGTGCGACTGGCTGATCCAGGACCGCAGCAGCGGCTCGGCCATGACACCGGTGTCCTCGCCCTTGAGGTGCTGGTCCCACCAGCGCAGCGTCTCCTGGAGGAAGCCGATCGCCGGTCCGGGCGGCAGCCCCCGGTCCGGGTACTGGTGCGACCAGGGGCCGATCAGCCCGCGCACCCGGTCCTGCGGCAGGTGCTCGACCAGCCGCAGCACGGTGTCGCGGTACGGGTCGTGCCAGCCGCCCACCGCGAGGACGGGCGCCCGGATCGCGGAGTAGTCCTCGCAGACGCTGCCGTGCTTCCAGTAGTCGTCGCGGGTCTGGTGCGCCAGCCAGGTGTGGATGAACGGCTCGACGCCCTCCAGCCGCTTCAGCCACATGTCCTTCCAGCCCTCGCCGACCTGCGCCGGGTCCGGGGGCCGGCAGACGAAGGCCAGCATGGTCGCCGCCCAGGCGTGCATGTCGACGCCGAGGACCGAGCCGCCCATGTAGTGCACGTCGTTGTCATAGCGGTCGTCGGTCGAGCAGACGGTGACGACCGCCTTCAGCGGCTCGGGGGCCAGGGCGGCGATCTGGAGCGAGTTGAACCCGCCCCAGGAGATGCCGAACATGCCGACCCGGCCGGAGCACCACTCCTGCTGGGCCAGCCAGTGGACGACGGCGACGCCGTCGGCCAGCTCCTTCGCGTCGTACTCGTCGCCCGGCATCCCCTCGCTGTTGCCGTGGCCGCGCACGTCCACCCGGACGGAGGCGTAGCCGTGGCCCGCGTACCAGGGGTGGCGCTGCCAGTCGCGCGGGGCCGTCCAGTCGCTCAGCCGGTACGGCAGGTATTCGAGGAGCGCGGGGACCGGCTCGTCGGTGACCGGCCGCCAGATCCGGGCGTAGAGCCGGGTGCCGTCCGGCAGCGGGATATGGACGTCCTCATGGGTGGTGTCGTACGGGAACGTGGTGCGGATGTGCATGGCGGTACCTCGGTCGACGGGGCGCGTGGCGCGTCGGTGGACGGGGGCGCGCGTGGTCTGTGCGTCGGCGCGCGGGGCGCGTGCGGTGGTCAGCGGACGGGGTGCATGGTGCGCCTGAGCCAGGGGGCGGCGGCGATGACGGCCACCCCGGCCACCACCGCGATCGCGCCGTTGACACCGAAGTAGGCGGGGGTGGAGACCTCGCCGTACAACTTCACGACCTGGGCCTGGATGCCGTTGGCCAGGGCCAGCGAGAGGAACCAGAGCGCCATCGTCTGACCGGAGAACGCCTTGGGTGCGAGTTTCGTGGTCGCCGACATGCCGGAGGTCTCCAGCAGGATGTCGCCGAGCCCGAGCAGCAGGTACGAGCCGACGATCCACCAGGCGGCCATCCGGTACGTGTCGCCGGAGTGGCCGGACGTCGGCAGCACCATCACCAGGAACGACAGCCCGCCGAGGATCACGCCTATCGCGATCTTGTTGGAGGCGTGCGGCTGGCGGGGCCCCATCCGGGCCCAGACGGTGGCGACCACCGGGGCGAGCGCGACCTCGAACGCGCCGAGCGCGGAGGCGTACCAGCCGGCCGGGAAGTGGAAGCCCAGGATCTCGGTACGCGCGTTGGTCGACGCGAGCAGCATCATCGTCGAGTACGCCTGGAAGAGGATGAAGTTGAACACGACGGAGGCCAGGAACAGCACCACGTACGGGCGCAGCCTGCCGCGCTCCTCGGCGGTGACCCGCGGGCTGCGGAACATCACCACGAAGTACACGACCGGGGCGATCACCGAGACGAGGGTGAGCACGTCGACGAACCGGCCCATGGTGAGCCAACCCGCCAGGGACAGCGCGGTGGCGAGGGCGGCGACGACGACCGCGCCGGCCGCGATCAGCCGTACGGCGCGCCGCATGGCCTGCGGCGCCAGCGCGAATTCGGCGCCGTGCTTTCGGCCGATCAGGTGACGCCGGCCCAGCACGTACTGGATCAGGCCGAGCGTCATGCCGATGGCGGCGGCGGAGAAACCCCAGTGCCAGCTCGCGTGGTCGCCGAGCCAGCCGGTGACCAGCGGGCCCAGGAACGCGCCGATGTTGATGCCCATGTAGTACAGGGCGAACCCGGCGTCCCGGCGCTCGTCGTCGGTGCGGTACAGCTTGCCGACCATGGACGCCACATTGGGCTTGAGCAGACCCGTCCCGGCGCTGATCAGACCGAGGCCGGTCCAGGTCATGGCGTCGGAGGGCACCGCCATGGCGTAATGCCCGCAGGCGATGAGGATCCCGCCGTACAGCACGGCCCGGTACGAGCCGAGAATCCGGTCGGCCAGCCAGCCGCCGGCCACGGAGACCAGGTAGACCAGGGTGCCGTAGGCGGCCGAGACGGACGCCGCCGTGCCCGCCTCCATGCCCATGCCGCCCCGGGCGACGGTGTCCGCGAAGTACAGGACCAGGATCGCCTGCATGCCCAGGAACGAGAATCGCTCCCAGACCTCCAGGCCGGAGAGTGTCATCAGCCCCCGTGGCTGGCCGAAAAAGGCATGGTCGCCGCTGGGCGGGGACTGAGTCGGTTCGGTATCGGTTGTCGTGCGAGACAAAGGGAGTACTCCTGATCGTATGAGCTGATCTCGAACATACCGGCGGTGGCGGGAAGCCGCCCACGTTGATCCAAAGGGGACCGGATACGCTGAGTTGAGTGATGGCAGCGACACATCGACATTCCGTGTGATCGTCAGCAGACAGGAGATCCCCTCGTGACCGTCGTCGGGCCGTTCGGACTGAGCGTGCGGGACCACGCTCTTGAGGCCGATGTCCAGGCCGGATTGGCTGCTGTCGAGTCCGGGCTGCTCGATGCCACCAAGAGCGGCGTGCCCTTCATCACGGAGGCCGCGCAGCATCTCGTACGTGCCGGGGGCAAGCGTTTCCGGCCACTACTGGCGATGCTCGCCTCCCAGTTCGGGGACCCGGACGCGCCGGGCGTGGTGCCCGCCGCCGTCGTCGTGGAGCTGACCCATCTCGCGACGCTCTACCACGACGACGTGATGGACGAGGCGGACGTGCGGCGCGGCGTCGACAGCGCCAACAGCCGCTGGGGCAATTCGGTGGCCGTGCTGACCGGCGACTTCCTCTTCGCCCGTGCCTCGCACATACTGGCCGACCTCGGACCGGAGGCCGTGCGCATCCAGGCGCAGGCGTTCGAGCGGCTGGTCACCGGCCAGATCCTGGAGACCGCGGGCCCGGACGGCCGCGACCCGGTGGAGCACTACCTGGACGTGATGCGCGGCAAGACCGGCTCGCTGATCGCCGTGGCCTGCCGGTTCGGTGCGCTGATGGCCGGTGCGGACGAGCCGGCCGTCGACATCCTCACCCAGTACGGGGAGCGGCTCGGCGTGGCCTTCCAGCTCGCCGACGACGTGCTCGACATCGCCTCCGACTCCCACGAGTCCGGCAAGACCCCCGGAACCGACCTGCGCGAGGGCATCCCCACCCTGCCGGTGCTCCATCTGCGGGCCCGGGCGGAGGCCGAGGGCAGGCCGGAGGACCTGGAGCTGGTCGAACTCCTCGACGGCGACCTGGGCGACGACGCCCGGCACGCCGAGGTGCTGCGCAGGCTGCGCGCCCACCCGGCGCTGGAGCAGGCCCGGCGGGACACCGTCCGGTACGCGGAGGAGGCACGCCGCACGCTGGCCCCGCTGCCCGACTGCTATGCGAAGGCCGCGCTGGCGGAGATGTGCGACGCGGTGGTGCACCGCGCGGGCTGATGGCCGGGATGTGACAGGGCGCGCGACGGGGTGATGCACCGAGCGCCAGGACCACTGCCTGTACCGGGGCGCGGGCCGAGCGCCGGGGCACGGCCTTCCCCGTGCCGAGCGCCGTGGCGCACCGCGCGCCCGCGGGCGCGTATGTCTTTGGTCATTGACTGCCCCTACGGGGTCGGGCGGGGTCGGTGCGAGCCCTGTCATACCGAAGAGGTAGGCGGAGTTGCTTCCACGGGCTGACGCCTTCGCGCCGTCGATTTGGTCGGATGGAGCACATCCACTCCTGAACGAATCGGGTGAGAATGGCGGCGCGGAGTGGACGCGTGCATCCGGACGGAAGCCGCCGATCACGGAGGTAGGGCATACATGGCACCGAACGACAACGCCGCGACCGAGGGCGGGGCGGCGGACACCACGGTCCGCCGCAAGGCGGCACGCTACATCGTCCCGGTCGCGGTGGCGGGGGTGGCGGCCGCGACGATCGGGCTGGTCCCGGCACTCGCGAGCACGGGTGACCCCGATCTGCCGGAGATCACCGCACAGCAGCTCATCGAGAAGATCGCCGCGTCGGACACCCAGCAGCTCTCCGGCACGGTGCGGATCAGCACGGACCTCGGCCTTCCCTCGCTCGGCGGCCTGGCCGGCTCCTTCGCCCAGGGCGGCGGGACCGGCGGCAAGGGCGGTTCGAGCGCCGATCCGCAGGAGAAGCTGACGGAGCTGGCGTCCGGCACGCACACCCTGCGGATCGCCGCCGACGGCCCCGACCGGCAGCGGGTCTCCATCCTGGAGGACGCGGCGGAGTACAGCCTGATCCGCAACGGCGACGAGGTCTGGGCGTACGACAGCGGCAGCAACCAGGCGTACCACGCCGAGGAGAAGCGCGGCGCGGCGGACGGGAAGGGCGCCGCGGGCGAGCACGGGCGTCGGGCCCCGGCTCCCGGTTCCACCGTGCCGACCACGCCGAAGGCGCTCGCCGAGGAGGTCCTGAAGGCGGCCGGCCCCACCACATCGGTGACGGTCGACGGCACGGCACGGGTCGCCGGGCGGGACGCGTACAAGCTGGTCGTCAAGCCGAAGCAGAGCGGTTCCACGGTCGGCTCGGTCACGGTCGCGGTCGACGCGAAGAACGGCGTGCCGCTCAAGTTCACCCTGCTGCCGAGCGGCGGCGGCAAGGCCGTCGTCGACGCCGGGTTCACTCAGGTCGACTTCGCGAAGCCGGCCGCCTCCTCGTTCACGTTCACCCCGCCCAAGGGCACCGAGGTGACCGAGGCGGACGACGCGAAGGCGCAGCGGAAGGCCGACGGGCCCCTGGGCCTCGGCATCCTCCCGGGCGCCGGCGTACCCGGTGCCGGTGCCGAGGGCACCGACGGGATCGAGGGCGCCGAGGGGTTCAAGGAGCCGAAGGTCATCGGTGAGGGCTGGAACGCGATCGCCGAGATCAGCGTTCCCGGCGGCACCGGGCTTCCTTCGAAGGCGTCGGGCGACGACATGCCGCCCGAGGCGCAGCAGTTCCTGGACGCGCTGGGCGACAAGGTCTCCGGCAAGTTCGGCTCGGGCACGGTCTTCAAGACCCGCCTGGTCAACGCGCTGATGACCGAGAACGGCAAGGTGTACGTCGGCGCGGTCACGCCGGCCGCCCTGGTCGAGGCGGCCAACGGCGCCTCCTGAGAGCCTGTCGGGTGGCCTCGGACCGGAAAGCGGACGCGGCTTGGTGCGTGTGATGCCAAGGCGCCTATATGTCCTGGTAGCGGCGCTACCGGGGCATATGGGCAACGCCGGAAGCGTGCGTGCCAGGGCGTGGCCGCCCGGTCAGAGGTCACCCGACAGTCTCTGAGCCGCGGGGCGCGGCGCGCCGCCCCCGTCGTCGTTCACCGTTCACCCGCCCCGTCGTACGCTCCGTACGGCGGGGCGGTCCTTCCGTACGGGCCCGTTCGCACATCCGGGGCCGTCCGGTCCCGGTCCGCCGGTCCCGGTCGGCCCGACCGAGGGGAGCACGCATGACACGGCCCGGAAACACGCCCGAGCCGGGCCCGGTCATCGAGACACGGGGCCTCACCAAGCGCTACGGCGGCGGCAGGCCCGCCGTCGACGGCCTCGACCTCGCCGTCCCCGCGGGCAGCGTCTTCGGCTTCCTCGGTCCGAACGGCTCCGGCAAGACCACGACGATCCGGATGCTGATGGGCCTGATCGAGCCGACGTCCGGCACCGCCCAGGTGCTCGGCCGGGCCATGCCGGGCGCGGCCCGTACGGTGCTTCCGCAGGTCGGGGCGCTGATCGAGGGGCCCGCGCTGTACGGCTTCCTGAGCGGCCGGGACAATCTGCTGCGCTACGACTCCGCCGACCCGACCGCCGATCCGCGCACCCGCAGGGCCCGGGTCGGACAGGCCCTGGACCGGGTCGGGCTGGCCCCGGCGGCGGGGAAGAAGGCCAGGGCGTACTCGCTCGGCATGAAACAGCGCCTCGGTCTCGCGGCCGCCCTGCTCCGGCCGCGCCGTCTGCTCGTCCTCGACGAGCCGACCAACGGCCTCGACCCGCAGGGCATGCGCGAGATCCGCACCCTGGTCAGGGAACTGGCGGCGGACGGCACCACGGTCTTCCTCTCCTCCCACCTCCTGGACGAGATCGAGCAGGTCTGCACGCACGCCGCGGTGATGGCCGGCGGGCGGCTGGTCACGCAGGGCCCGGTCGCGGAGCTGGCGGCGGGTGCCCGGGGCCGGCTGGCCGTCACGAGCCCCGACCCGGACGAGGCCGCCCGTGTCCTGAAGGAACGGGCCCTCACCGGCATCGCCGTCGACGGCGAGCGGGTGAGCGCCGACGCGCCGCCGGGGGACGTCGAACTCGCGGACCTCAACGCGGCGCTGGTGCGTGCCGGTGTGCGCGTGCGGTCGTTCGGCGTCGAACGGGCGTCGCTGGAGGACGCCTTCGTCGCACTCACCGGAGAGGGATTCGATGTCGTGGGCTGAAACAGGAACCGTACGCGCCGGAGCGGCAGAGGCCACCGGAGCGGCAGAGGCCACCGGAGCGGGTGAGGCCGCCGGGGTCGGGGAGACCACCGGGGTGAACGGGACCACCGGGACGACCGGGGCGGCGAACGGGGCGGGCGGAGCCACCGGGGCGAACGGGGCGCGCGGGCGGCTGTGGACGCTCGGACTCCTCCGTTCCGAACTGACCATCACCTTCCGCCGATGGCGCACCCTGGCCCTGCTCGGGGTGCTGGCCGCCGTTCCCGTACTGATCGGGATCGCGGTGCGAATCGAGACCGGCCACGGTTCCTCACCCGGGCCGGGCGACGGCGCGGGAGGGCCCGCGTTCCTCTCCCAGGTCACCAACAACGGCCTCTTCCTGGTCTTCGCCGCCCTCGCCGTGACGCTCCCGGTCTTCCTGCCGATGGCCGTCGGGGTCGTCGCGGGCGACTCGGTCGCCGGGGAGGCGGGCGCGGGCACGCTGCGCTATCTGCTGGTCGCCCCGGCGGGCCGGACCCGCCTGCTGCTGACGAAATACGCCTCCGTCCTCGCGTTCTGCCTGGTCGCGACCCTGGTCGTGGCGCTCTCGGCACTCGCCACGGGTGCCCTGCTCTTCCCCGTCGGCGATGTCACCACCATCTCGGGGACCCGGATCGGCTTCGGCGAGGGGCTCCTGAGGGCGGGGCTGATCGCGTTGGCGGTCGCGGCCTCGCTGGTCGGTTTCGCGGCGCTCGGGGTGTTCGTGTCGACCCTCACCGGCAGCGGAATCGCGGCCATGGCCACGACCGTGGGCCTGCTGATCACCGTGCAGATCGTCGACACGATCCCGCAGTTGAGCGGCATCCATCCGTATCTCTTCCCGCACTACTGGATGTCGTACGCCGACCTGCTGCGCGCACCCGTCTACTGGGACGAGTTGGTCAAGAACCTGGGCCTTCAGGGCTTGTACGCGGTGGTGTTCGGCTCGGCGGCCTGGGCCCGTTTCACGGCGAAGGACGTCACGTCCTGACGCATGGTGCGTCGAGTGCGCGTCATGGGTCACAGAACACCGCCCCGCGCCGTCGGCCGGGCGAGCCGTCCCCCGATCGGCTCGTCGCGGCGCGAACGGTGCGAACGGTGCGAACAGCGGGAACGATGCGACACGGCACGTTCCGTTTCCGCCTCAGCATTGTTCGACTTGTGGCGACGGGCTGTCAACAAGGGCGGGTGCGAACGCACCTATGCTCACCGAATGATCACATCGCCGAGTTCACTGCGTCGCAGCGAGAGATCACGACGGGCGATCCTGGAAGCCGCGCTCGAACTGTGCACGGAGAAGGGGTACGGCCGTGTCACCATCGAGGCGATCGCGGCCAGAGCGGGTGTCAGCAAGAAGACGATCTATCGCTGGTGGCCCGCGAAGAGCGCGGTGATCCTGGAGGCGTTCACCGACGCCCTGGTCGGCACCACGCCGTTCGTCGACACCGGGGACATCGCCGCCGACCTGCGGGAGAACCTGATGGGAGCGGTGCGGCTGCTGTCCACGCCGCCCTTCGGCCCCGCGTACGCCGGGATACTGTCCGAGGTCCATCACGACGACGCCCTGGCGGAGACGGTCAGGGCGAAGCTGGTCGACCCCCGCTTCGAGGAGGCGGTCGCCCGTCTGCGCCGCGCCCAGGCGCAGGGCCAGATCCCGGCCGACGCCGATCTGCCGCTGGCGGTGGAGATGCTGTACGCGCCGGTGTACTGCCGCCATGTGCTGCGCAAGCCGGTGCCGGACGAGGAGACGGTCGCGGCCCTGGTCACGCAGGTGCTGCGGGCGTTGGGGGCGCGGGCGCCGGAGGGGGTCCGGGTGCCGGAAGGCGTCGGGATACCGGAGGGCGTCGGCTGCCCGCAGACCACCGGGCCCCGGTAGTCCAGCCCGGCGAGGAGCCGCCGTACGCCGGGCACCGGCCGTTCGGTGGCCACGAGGTGCCGGGCCCCGGCGCGGGTGCGGGGACAGGGCCCCGGGCGCGGGCCCCGGCGCCCGCCCCGGGGGCCGGGGCCGGTGAAACCGTCCGCTCGCGGAAACCGCTTACCCTGGTTACATGACCGTGACCGAGCCGGCGAAGGAGCCCTCGGGACTGGTTCTCCATACGCCGGAGGGCCGTCCCTACCGCTTCGATCCCGGCGCCCTGTGCCTGGAACTGCTGCCCACCGGCGGGTGCGCGCGGTATGCGGCGTACGAGGGGCTGCGCGCCCCTGCCGACCTGGTGCGCTGGGCGGGCGAATGCCGGCTGCCGGGCGGGCTGTCGCCGGAGGTGAGCCCGGAGGAACTGCGCCGGGCGCACGCGCTGCGCGCCGCTCTGTGGGAGCTGGCGGCCGCCCGCGCGCACGGCCGTCCGCTCGACCCGGGCGCGCTCGCCACGGTCAATGCGGCGGCGTCCGAACCGCCGCTCGTCCCTCGTGTCGACGCCGCGTCCGGCGCCTTCGCGTGGGCCCCGGGCGCGACCGGAACGGCCCTGCTGTCGACCGTGGCGCGGGACGCCGTGGAGCTGTTCACCGGCCCGTACGCCGACCGCGTGCGCGAATGCGGATCGGATCGTTGTGCGTTGGTCTTCGTCGACACCTCGCGCCCGGGCCGACGGCGCTGGTGCGCGATGGAGCGCTGCGGAAACCTCCACAAGGTACGCGCCCACCGCGCCCGGCACGCCACCACCGGCTGAGCGGCCGCGTCGGCGCCGTGCCCGGCCGAGCGGCACGGCTCCCCGGCCGCGTCGGCGCCGTGCCTGGCCGAGCGGCACGGCTCCCCGGCCGAGCGGCTGTGGTGCGCCCGGTGATCGCGCCCGGACCCCTGACCGACCGGACGGCCGCCGGCCGCTTCCACGCCCCGGCCCAGCCGGGGCGCCGCTCAGCCCCGGTCGCCGCGACGCGTCGTGCGGAGGCCGCCGCCCCCGACGGCCCAGGCGACGGCCAGGAGACCGGTCGTGGTGAACGCGAGACCCGCGTGGGAGAGCCCGGGGCGACCGGCTCCCGAGGTGCTCGGCACCAGGAGGCCCCCGTCCCTGGCCACGGACGCCGGGAAGCTCGGGACCCCGGAGCTTCGCGGGGCCTCCCCGGCGCCCGCCGCGAGCACGACGGTGCTCATCGGGCCGTCGGTGTACGCGGCGGCGAAGAGGGCGCGCGCGGGGTCGGCGACGAGCGCGGGCGCGGGGACGCGTGTGGGCGCCGGGGAGGCTGTCCGGTTCCCCGGCGTCCGGGCGTGGTGCGAACGGCCGTCCTGGAGGCGGGGCCCCGGACCGCCCGGTTCGCGGCCGGACGGCCGGGCCCGCTCCGTGCCGTCGGCCGCGTGTGCCGTGGGCGAGGCTTGGCCGACGAGGAACGACAGCGTGGACAGGGTCGCGACGACGGTACGCAGGAGCACGCGGACGGCCCCGGACATGCGCGTGGATCGGCTCATGGCATGTCAGAAGAATATAAACGGCTGGTAGTTCAGCGATGCCTCACCGTGACGCCTCCAAAGCCCGCCTGAATGCCGTACGGAACACTGTGCGGAATGCAGTAGGCCCGCCCCCGGCGGTGTCAGGCGTCCGGTCCGGCGCCGACGACGCGGTCCAGGTAGTCGCCGACGGCACGGCCGTCCTCCGCGGGCGCGATCAGCCCGATGTGGTTGTCCGGACGCACCAGGACGAGGGTGTCCCGTTCGATGCCGTACGCCGAACGGGCGTGGCCCGCCACGTCGTTCAGGCCGTGCCGTGCCCCCGCGTCGACCCCGGTCGCCCGCAGCAGGTCGCCGTGGTCCGCCTCCGCCGCGCGCAGCGCCTGCGCCGTACCGGGACCGAAGCCCAGCAGGGTGAAGTGCGGCCCGGCGAACACCTCGAAGAGGCGCGTCGGCGCACCCGTCGCGATGTCGAGGCAGGGGGCGTCCGGGGCCCGGTCGCCCGCCCGCGGGCCGGAGGCCGGTTCGGTGGCCGGTCCGGTGACCGGGTCCACGGGGGAGTGCGCGGGGCGGCGGGTGTCGTGGGAGAGCGGGCTCCAGGGGTAGCCGCCGTCCGGTCCCAGGCCCATGGTCTCCGGGGTGACCACCGCGTCCAGGCCGCCGCCCGGTTCCTCGATCGCGTCGAGCACGGTCCGCAACCGCTCGGCCGTCAGGCCCAGCGTCCACGCGGCCACCGGCAGCCGCTCCTCCTCGTACGTGTCCAGCAGACCGGGGGCCGCCCGCCCGGCGACGACCAGGGCGAGCTTCCAGCCCAGGTTGAACGCGTCCTGGATCCCGGTGTTCATGCCCAGCCCGCCCGCGATGGGATGCACGTGCGCGGCGTCCCCCGCCAGCAGTGCCCGGCCCACCCGGTAGCGGTCGGCCATGCGCTCGTTGACCCGGTACGTGGACAGCAGCTCGGCCCGCGACATGCGGTCGCCCGGCAGTCCGGTGTGCTTGGTCAGGAGGCGGCGGAAGCTCTCCAGCGAGGGCGGTACGGGGGTGCCCGCCGCGTCCCGCTCCGGACCCGCCTGGAACCACCAGCCCGACTCTGTGCCCGGGATCGGGCACAGCATCACGGCGCCGTCCTCGTCGAACCACTGGTGCCAGACGCCGCGGTCGAGGCCGTCCACCGTGACGTCCCCGCAGACCATCGCCTGATCCTCGGACGTCCTCCCCTCGAACGTGACGCCCAGCATCTTGCGCACCGGGCTGTGGCCGCCGTCGCAGCCCACCACGTAACGCGCCCCGATGTTCCGGCCGTCGGCGAGCTCGACGGTCACCGAGTCGGCGTGCCGGGTCAGCCCGACCGCCTCCGACCCGAGTTCCACACGGACGCCGTACTCCGCGAGGCGGTCGCGGAGGATCTCCTCCAGCCGCCACTGGGCGATGAGCCACGGACGGTCGTACGGGGTGCCGGGCGCCGGTCGCGACGCCCCGTACGGGTCGGTGTCGGCGACCGGCAGCCCGTTCCGGTACGTGCGCATCGGCAGTGGCGCCGAACCGGCCGCCAGCACCCGGTCCACCACCCCCAGGTCCGCCAGCACCTCCAGGGAGCGGGGATTGGGGCCCTTCGCCCGTGAACTGCGCGGGAAGTCCGGCGACTTGTCGATGATGCGTACGCCGACGGAACGGCGGGCCAGATCGCAGGCGAGGGTCAGGCCGGTCGGGCCCGAACCGATGATCAGTACCTGGGTGACGGGTGCGGCTGGGGGCACGCGGGCTCCTCGGTCAGGCGTTCGTGGACGCGTTCGCGGACAACGCCCAGCAAAACGTAACCGAGTTAAAAAAGCAACCGGGTAACCTTTGTGTTACCCGGTCATGGTGCCGGGGTCGTGGCGGAGGGCGGGGCGGGGTCCCCGGCCGGCGGCGGGGCCGACGGGGAGGGCTGCGCCGTCGTCCGCGCCAGGGTCCGGGCCGCCTCGGCCCTCGTCCGCCGCGCCGTCCGGAGCGCGTCCCATGTCAGCAGGGTGAGGGCCAGCCAGACCAGGGCGAACCCGGCCCATCGCTCCGGCGGCATCTCCTCGTGGAAGTACAGGATGCCCAGCACGAACTGGAACACCGGCGCCAGGTACTGCAACAGGCCCAGTGTGGACAGCGGCACGCGGATCGCCGCCGCCCCGAACAGGACGAGCGGTGTGGCCGTGACGACACCGGTCGCGGCCAGCAGCGCCGCGTGGCCGGGCCCCTCGGAGCCGAACGTCGACTCGCCGCGCGCGCCCAGCCAGAGCAGATAGCCGAGGGCGGGCAGGAACAGCACGGCGGTCTCGGCGGCGAGCGATTCCAGCCCGCCCATGGCGACCTTCTTCTTCACCAGGCCGTAGATCGCGAAAGAGAACGCCAGCGCCAGCGAGATCCACGGCGGCCGCCCGTACCCGATCGCCAGCACCAGCACCGCCGCCGCGCCGGTCCCCACCGCGACCCACTGCGCGGGGCGCAGCCGCTCGCCCAGCAGCAGGACGCCCATGGCGATGGTGACCAGCGGGTTGATGAAGTAGCCCAGTGACGCCTCGACGACCTGACCGTTGTTCACGGCCCAGATGTAGAGGCCCCAGTTGACCGTGATCACGGCCGCCGCGGCCGTGATCAGGCCGAGCTTCCGCGGCTGCCGTATCAGCTCGCCCATCCAGGACCAGCGGCGCAGCACCAACAGCGCGATGCCGACGACCCCGAGGGACCAGACCATGCGGTGGGCGAGGATCTCGATCGCGCCCGCAGGCTTCAGCAGCGGCCAGAACAGCGGGACAACGCCCCACAGTCCGTAGGCGCCGATGCCGGACAGCAGTCCGGCCCGTTGTTCGTTCGTTCCCTTCGTGGACCCCGCGGACCCTATGGACCCCACCGACCTCACGGCTCCTCCCGGCATGTCTGGGTCGGGCGCTGCGCCGACCGCACGACGGTATCGCCGCCGGACGCCCTGCGTCATGACCGTATGACGATACGGCCATGACGCAGGGGTCTCCGCCCGGTGGGTGGGGTTACGCCCCGGCCCCGGCGTCCGTCCCGGCGACCGCCGCGCTGTCCGTTCCGGCGACCGCCGCGGCGACCGCCGCGGCGATCGTCTCGGCGAGAGGCGTCGTCGGGCGACCGATCAGCCCTGACACCGAGGGCGGCGAGCGGGGCCGCCTTCTCCTCGCTCCGGACGACGACGGCGACCCGGGAGGCGAACGGGCTCGCCGCCCTCTCCCCGCGCCCCGGCCGCTCCGCACGGTCGTCGTTCGTCAGTCCGGCTGGGGTGCGCGCCCTTCCTCCAACCGCCGCAGCGCCCACGACACGTCGAACGGCAGGATCGTCACCGCCACGTGCGGCAGCCGCGCCAGGGTCTTCGCCATCTGCTCGCCCGTGCCCCGGTGCAGCAGCTTGCCCAGTACATTGCGGTACGTCCGCCGGGGCACCAGCACCGTCAGCCAGGTCTGCCCGTCCTCCGTCGTGCGGGAGGCGAGCTGCAGCATCGCGTGCCGCAGCCGCCGGTCCGGGCACGCCACCAGCTCCAGCGGCACGGAGGTGGCGGACGTCGCTCCCCACCGGGTGGCCAGCCGCCGGCCGTACGCCTCGTCGATCGCGAAATGCACCGCCCGGATCTCGTCCGGGTGCAGCTCACGGGCGTATCGCAGCGCCTTCAGCGTCGCCAGGTCCAGCGACTCGACGAGGACCAGGACCAGATGGCGGCGGTACCGCTCCCGGCCGATGCCCGGGGGCGGGAAGTTCTGCAACGCGGCCGCCTCGCGCCGGTACTCGCGGTTGATCCGCATCAACGCCCACACGCCCAGCGGGAAGACGACCACGACCAGCCAGGCGCCCTCGGTGAACTTGGTGATCGCGAAGATCAGCACCACCGCGGCCGAGACGCCCGCGGCCAGGACGTTGACGGCGATCTTCAGCCGCCGGTACGGCTCGCGACGACGCAGGTGGTACGCGGCGAGCCCGGACCCGGCCATGGCGAACGCGGTGAACACGCCGATCGCGTACAGCGCCACCAACCGGTCCACGCTGGCGCCGGTGACCAGCAGCAGCGCGAGCGAGACCACGGCCAGCGAGATGATGCCGTTGGAGAACGCCAGCCGGTGCCCGCGCCGGGTCAGCTGCCGGGGCAGGAAGCGGTCCTTGGCGACGAAACTGGCGAGGTACGGGAAGCCGGTGAACGGGGTGTTGGCGCCGGTGTACAGCACCAGTGCGGTCGCCAGCTGCACGAAGACCAGCCCGGCCGTGCCCAGCGGGCCGTCGCCGAAGGCCAGATGGGCCTCCTGCGCGATGACGGTCGGCGTGCCGTCCACGTACGGCACGGCATGGGTGAAGTGCGCCATCGTGGACACCCCCAGCACCAGGACGCCCAGGATCAGGCTCATGGCGATCAGGGTGCGGCGGGCGTTACGGCCCTGCGGTTGGCGGAAGGTGGAGATGCCGTTGGAGATCGCCTCCAGCCCGGTCAGCGACGAACCCCCGTTGGCGAACGAGCGCAGCACGATGAAGAGCGAGGCCCCGTACAGCCAGCCGTCGCCCGGGGTGCCGACCGGCACCACGCCCTCGGCGCTCAGATCTGCGTGCGGCAGTCCGCCCGTGAGCCCGCGCACCGTCCCGACCAGCAGGATCAGACCGACCGCCGACATGAAGAGATAGGCGGGCAGCGCGAAGGCCCGGCCCGCCTCCCGGACCCCGCGCAGGTTTCCGTACGCCAGGATCACGATCACGGTGGCGGACACCGGCAGTTGGAGGTGGTCCAGGCCGGTGAAGTCGTTGCCGACCAGATGCGCGAGCGAGATCAGGGCGTTGGTGCCGGCCGAGACCTGTACGGCGACGGTGACGATGTAGTCGACGAGCAGGGCCACGGCGGCGATCTGCGCCACGTCCGGCCCGAAGTTCTCCCGCGCGACGACGTACGAACCACCCGCGCGGGTGTAGATCATCACGACATCGCTGTAACAGAGCGTCAGCAGCACCAGGACGAACAGGATCGCACTGGTCACCGGCATGAGCAGGGTGAACGCGGCCGCGCCGACGACGGGCACGAGGACCCGGAGCATCTCCTCGGAGCCGTACGCGGACGAACTGATGCAGTCGGAGGCGAGCACCCCGAGCGCCGTCCGGTTGTTCAGCTTCTCCTCGCTGATGCGCTCGGTGGTGAGCGGCCGGCCGAGCAGACGCCGCTTGATGCGGTACGCGGGACGGTCGAACGTGGGACGGTCGTAGGCCGGACGGTCCGAGGTCATGGCCACATGGTGGGGGCCCGGACGCCGGTCCACCGGTACGCAAACGCCGGACGGGCCGGAATTTCAGCCCGTCCGGCGGTCGCGGACGCTCATGACCGGCAGTCAGCCGACGACGGTCCAGGTGTCGTTGCCCGCGAGGAGCGCGGAGAGGTCCCCCTTGCCGTGTCGTTCGACGGCGGCGTCGAGCTGTTCGGCCATCTGCGTGTCGTAGACCGGCCGGTCGACGCTGCGCAGCACCCCGATGGGGGTCTGGTGCAGGGTGTCGGCGTCGGCCAGCCGGGAGAGCGCGAAGGCGGTGGTCGGGGACGCGGCATGCGCGTCGTGGACCAGGACGCGGTCCCGGTTGCCGTCCGTCACCTCGACGACCTCCAGATCCCCGGTGGCGGGGTCGCGGACGACGCCCTTGGAGTCGTCTGCGCCGAAGAGGATGGGCCGGCCGTGTTCGAGGCGGATCACGGCGTCCTGGGCGCGGTCCTTGTCCTTGAGGGCTTCGAAGGCGCCGTCGTTGAAGATGTTGCAGTTCTGGTAGATCTCCACCAGCGCGGTGCCGGGGTGGTCCGCCGCGGCGCGCAGCACGCTCGTGAGGTGCTTGCGGTCGGAGTCGATGGTGCGGGCGACGAACGAAGCCTCCGCGCCCAGGGCCAGCGACACCGGGTTGAACGGGGTGTCGAGGGAGCCCATCGGCGTCGACTTGGTGATCTTGCCGGTCTCGGAGGTGGGGGAGTACTGGCCCTTGGTCAGCCCGTAGATCCGGTTGTTGAAGAGGAGGATCTTGAGGTTGACGTTGCGCCGCAGGGCGTGGATGAGGTGGTTGCCGCCGATGGAGAGGGCGTCGCCGTCGCCGGTGACGACCCAGACGGACAGGTCGCGGCGGGAGGTCGCGAGTCCGGTGGCGATGGCGGGGGCGCGGCCGTGGATGGAGTGCATCCCGTAGGTGTTCATGTAGTACGGGAAGCGGGAGGAGCAGCCGATGCCGGAGACGAAGACGATGTTCTCCTTGGCCAGGCCCAGCTCGGGCATGAAGCCCTGGACGGCGGCGAGGACGGCGTAGTCGCCGCAGCCGGGGCACCAGCGCACTTCCTGGTCGGACTTGAAGTCCTTCATGGACTGCTTGGCCTCGGCCTTGGGCACCAGTTGGAGGAGGTGGTTGGTGTCAGGCATCGATGGCCTCCTTGAGGGCCGTCGCGAGCTGTTCGGCCTTGAACGGCATTCCGTTGACCTGGGTGTGGCTGCGGGCGTCGACGAGGTACTTGGCCCGGACGAGGGTGGCGAGCTGGCCGAGGTTCATCTCGGGCACGATCACCTTGTCGTAGCGGGCCAGGACCTCGCCGAGGTTGTGGGGGAAGGGGTTGAGGTGGCGCAGGTGGGCCTGGGCGATGGGGTGGCCCTCGGTGCGCAGGCGGCGGACGGCGGCGGTGATGGGGCCGTAGGTGGAGCCCCAGCCCAGGACCAGGGTGCGCGCGCCGTCCGGGTCGTCGACCTCGACGTCGGGGACATGGATGCCCGCGGTCTTGGCCTGGCGGGTGCGGACCATGTGGTCGTGGTTGGCGGGGTCGTAGGAGATGTTGCCGGTGCCGTCCTGTTTCTCGATGCCGCCGATGCGGTGTTCGAGACCGGGGGTGCCGGGCACCGCCCAGGGCCGGGCCAGGGTCTGCTCGTCGCGTTTGTAGGGCCAGAAGACCTCGGTGCCGTCGGCCAGGGTGTGGTTGGGGCCGGTGGCGAACCGGACCCGCAGGTCGGGGAGCTCATCGGGTTCGGGGATCTTCCACGGCTCGGACCCGTTGGCGAGGTAGCCGTCGGAGAGGAGGAAGACGGGGGTGCGGTAGGTCAGGGCGATCCGGGCGGCGTCCAGGGCGGCGTCGAAGCAGTCCGCCGGGGTGCGCGGGGCCACGACCGGTACCGGGGCCTCGCCGTTGCGGCCGTACATGGCCTGGAGGAGGTCGGCCTGCTCGGTCTTGGTCGGCAGGCCGGTCGACGGCCCGCCGCGCTGGATGTCCACGATCACCAGCGGCAGCTCCAGGGACACCGCGAGGCCGATGGTCTCCGACTTCAGCGCCACACCGGGGCCGGAGGTGGTGGTCACGGCCAGTGAGCCGCCGAACGCGGCGCCGAGGGCGGCGCCGATGCCGGCGATCTCGTCCTCGGCCTGGAAGGTGCGCACACCGAAGTTCTTGTGCTTGCTCAGCTCGTGGAGGATGTCGGAGGCCGGGGTGATCGGGTACGAGCCCAGGTAGAGCGGCAGATCCGCCTGCCGGGCCGCGGCGATCAGCCCGTACGACAGGGCCAGGTTTCCCGAGATGTTGCGGTACGTACCCGCCGGGAACGCGCGGGTGGCGGGCGCGACCTCGTAGGAGACGGCGAAGTCCTCGGTGGTCTCGCCGAAGTTCCAGCCCGCCCGGAACGCGGCCACGTTCGCCTCCGCGATCTGCGGCTTCTTCGCGAACTTGGCCCGCAGGAAAGCTTCGGTGTTCTCGGTCGGGCGGTGGTACATCCAGGAGAGCAGGCCCAGGGCGAACATGTTCTTGGAGCGTTCGGCCTCCTTGCGGGAGAGCCCGAACTCCTTGAGCGCCTCGATGGTGAGCGTGGTCAGCGGCACCGGGTGGACGCTGTAGCCGTCCAGCGAGCCGTCCTCCAGGGGGTTGCTGTCGTAGCCGACCTTCGCCATCGGGCGCTTGGTGAACTCGTCGGTGTTGACGATGATCTCGGCGCCGCGCGGCACGTCCTCGATGTTCGCCTTCAGCGCGGCCGGATTCATCGCGACGAGGACGTTCGGGGCGTCGCCGGGGGTGAGGATGTCGTGGTCCGCGAAGTGGAGCTGGAACGACGAGACGCCCGGCAGGGTCCCGGCAGGAGCCCGGATCTCGGCGGGGAAGTTCGGCAGCGTCGACAGATCGTTCCCGAACGATGCCGTCTCCGACGTGAAACGGTCACCCGTGAGCTGCATACCGTCACCCGAGTCACCCGCGAACCGGATGATCACACGATCGAGGCGACGGACTTCCTTGTCCCCGGCGCCCGCGTGACCGGTGCCGGTGGCACGCTGCTCCCCGACGAGCGGCTCGTCGGCCTCATCGGCCTGTCCGGCTGGGCTACTGACCTGGCTGGTCACTGAACTGGACCTCCCTCACGGCGGCTCGGGACCGGTCGGCCCGCCGACGGTCCCGAGGCCCACCCTACGACGGTAAGGGTCGCCTTCCCTGGACCGGTCACATGGTGAACATGGTCATGAGACGCGATTCCGTGCCGTTTTGTCATGTTTCGCGAACCCCCCAAATCGTTCGACGAAGACGCTGTGCGTTCATTCTTTGGTTGTAGGACCCCCGCTGGCGGGACTCCTGCCCGGGGGGCGGTGAATCCCGCCCCGATGCGACGAATACCTGACAGAGTGTCAGCCCATCAGGAGTTCAGATAGGTCAGCACGGCCAGCACCCGGCGGTGATCCCCCTCACTGGGGGACAGGCCCAGCTTCAGGAAGATGTTGCTGACGTGCTTCTCCACGGCCCCGTCGCTCACCACCAGCTGCCTGGCCACCGCGGAGTTCGTGCGTCCCTCGGCCATCAGACCGAGCACCTCCCGCTCGCGCGGCGTCAGCCCGGCCAGGACGTCCTGCTTGCGGCTCCGGCCCAGCAGCTGCGCCACCACCTCCGGGTCCAGCGCCGTGCCGCCCCGCGCCACCCGGACCACCGCGTCCACGAACTCGCGGACCTCCGCGACACGGTCCTTGAGCAGATAACCGACACCTCGGCTGGAACCGGCCAGCAGCTCGGTCGCGTACCGCTCCTCGACATACTGCGAGAGGACCAGGACCCCGATTCCCGGGTACTCCTTGCGCAGCCGCACGGCCGCCCGGACCCCCTCGTCCGTGTGGGTCGGCGGCATCCGTACGTCGGCGACCACCACGTCGGGCAGCGCGTCCTGACCGGCGAGATCGCGCACCGTCTTGATCAACGCCTCGGCGTCGCCCACACCCGCGACGACCTCGTGCCCGAGATCGGTCAGCAGCCGGGTGAGCCCTTCGCGGAGCAGCACCGAATCCTCGGCGATGACCACCCGCACCCTGTCCTCCACCATGACTTCCTGTTCCCCCACTGATCGCCGGTCCCGCACGTCGCCGTCGGTCCCGTGCTCTCTTCGCCGGTCCCGCACATCGCCTGCCGGTTCCGTACCGCCTGCCGGTCCCGCGCCGTTCGCGGGCCGGTCCGTACGGCGTTCAGCATCCCAGTATCGCCGTGCTCGGTATTCGCCGTGTTCGCGGTTTCGTGCGCCCGGCCGCCTCACAGGCTTGATTTCAGGCCCGCACGGCGGCCGGGAGCAGGGGATGCGAAGGCCGTGGTGCGGGAGCACGGGATACGGAGGGGCGTACGACGGGATTGCTCCCCAGGTCGTCAGGACGGGATACGGAGGGCGTGCGCGGGGGCACGGCGTGCGGAGGCCCGTGGCGCGGGGGGTGTGCGCCACGGGCCTCCGCACGCGGGCCGCTGTCGCCCCCAGGCCACTGGTGCGTGCGGACCGCTACGAACGGATTCAGCCACGCCAGGGCAGCTCGGCCGTGATCCGCGTCGGACCGCCCGCGGGTGAGTCCACGACGAGCACCCCGTCCACCGCGTCCAGCCGTTCGGCCAGACCGGCGAGCCCGCTGCCCGAGGAGGGATCGGCGCCGCCGCGGCCGTCGTCGGTGACCTGGAGCATCAGGCGGTTCCCGGCCCGCCACACGTCGACGGACGCGGAGCGGGCGCCGCTGTGCTTGCTGATGTTCTGCAGCAGCTCCGACACGGTGAAGTAGGCGATGCCCTCGATGGCCTGGGCGGGCCGGGACGCCAGGTCGACCTCCACGGTGACGGGGACGGTGCAGCGGGAGGCGATGGAGGAGAGTGCGGCGTCGAGTCCGCGGTCGGTGAGGACGGCGGGGTGGATGCCTCGGGCGAGGTCGCGGAGTTCTTGGAGGGCGGTTTTCACTTCGCCGTGGGCTTCGTCGACCATGCGGGCGGCGGCCTGGGGGTCGTGGGTGAGTTTTTCCTTGGCGAGGCCGAGGTCCATGGCGAGGGCGACGAGGCGGGCCTGTGCGCCGTCGTGGAGGTCGCGTTCGATGCGGCGCAGGTCGGCGGCGGCGGTGTCCACGACCACCCCCCGGTCCGACTCCAGCTCGCTGACGCGGGTGGCCAGCCGGGACGGACCGAGCAGCCCCGCCACCATCAGCCGGTCCACACTCGCCAGACCGCGGATGAGCCACGGCGTGAACAGGACGAGGACCAGACCGCACACACTCGTCGCGGCCAGTTCGAAGGGGGAGTCGAGGTAGACCTGGTGCTGGTCGTCGCCGTACAGCTGGATGCCGACGGTACCCGCGTACCTTGGGAACACCCACTGCCACAGCGGGTAGGTGAAGACGGCCCACCCGGTCACCCAGAACGCCAGCGAGACGGTACCGGCGAATATCGCCCACGGGAGGTGCAGCAGCATGTAGAGCAGGTGGCGCCAGGACGCCCCGCTCTTGAGGACCGCGCCGACCCAGGACATCAGGCTGCCGGTCTTGCCACGCACCGGCTCCGGGTCCGCGACGTCCAGGTGCAGCAGGCCGCGCGCCCGGACTCGCTCGAACGCGCCGAAGCCCCGGCACATGGCCAGCGCGCCGGCGAGGATCGGCACCCCGAGGAAGGTGATCAGCGTTCCGATCCCCGCAGCCGTGAAACCGACCGCGAAGGCGAACAGGACCGGGCTGATCAGCAGGCTCAGCGACAGATGGCCGAGCTCCCGCAGCGTCCTGCCCTCGAAGGGCGCGCGCAGCACCGGGGGCAGGAAGTGCCGCACCGGGGCGTGGTCCCCGAAGCCGGCTCCGGACCGCTGGTGGTCCCTGGAGTCAGGTCCGTATGCCGTGGCCATGGATGGTGTCCGTTTCTTCTCGTTCTGCTCGGCGGTCTGCGGTCTGCGGTCTGCGGTCTGCGGTCTGGGGTCTGGGGTCTGCGGTCTGGGGCCGGGGGCCGGGGGCCTGCCGGGGTTGGCGTATTCGGGCGGTCCGCCGGGGTGGCAGGCCGGCGGCACAGGCGCTCGTGGCCGTGGTTCCGGTGGCTGTGGTCGTTCTCGTGGCCGTAGTCCAAGAGTGCTGGGCCGAGGGCGCGCCCACCATGAGGGCGGTATCCCTCTTCGGACGGGGGTTTTCCCCACCCCCGAGGGATGCCGGCCATGACGGCGCGGAGGACCGGCCCCGTGGTGACCGGTCCTCCGTGTCGCCTCCGACCATGGGCGCGCAGGGAGCGCGCCGTGAACGCGCCGAGGGCGCCCGGCGCATTCACCCGAGCCCGGACGCGTTCAGACGAGTTCAAGTGCGTTCAGACGAGTTCAATGCGTTCAGGCGCGTTCAGGCGCGTTCAGGCGCGCTCGGCGGACGCTGCCGCGCCGCCCCGGCCGCGACCACCCCGGCCCTGCTCCTCTTCACGGTTCCGCCAGGGCAGCTCCGCGGTGACCGTCGTGGGGCCGCCCACCGGTGAGTCGAGGACGAACAGCCCGTCGACGGCGCCCAGCCGTTCGGCCAGCCCGGCCATGCCCGTACCGCCGTCCAGCCGCGCGCCGCCGCGGCCGTCGTCGGTGACCTGGAGCATGAGCCGCTTCCCGGCCCGCCACACCTCGACCGACGCCGTTCGGGCCCCGCTGTGCTTGCTGATGTTCTGCAGCAGCTCCGAGACCGTGAAGTAGGCGATGCCCTCGATCGCCGCCGCCGGGCGCGCGGGCAGATCCACCGAGACCGTGACGGGGACGGTGCAGCGGGAGGCGATGGAGGAGAGTGCGGCGTCGAGTCCGCGGTCGGTGAGGACGGCGGGGTGGATGCCTCGGGCGAGGTCGCGGAGTTCTTGGAGGGCGGTTTTCACTTCGCCGTGGGCTTCGTCGACCATGCGGGCGGCGGCCTGGGGGTCGTGGGTGAGTTTTTCCTTGGCGAGGCCGAGGTCCATGGCGAGGGCGACGAGGCGGGCCTGTGCGCCGTCGTGGAGGTCGCGTTCGATGCGGCGCAGGTCGGCGGCGGCGGTGTCCACGACCACCCCCCGGTCCGACTCCAGCTCCGCGATCCGCCGCTCCAGCTCGTCCGAGGGCGACAGCAGCCCGCGGGCCATCATCCGGTCCGCGTTGGTGAGGAACCGCGTGATGAAGGGGAGCGCCGGCCACAGCAGGAAGAAGCTCACACACGTCACGACGAAGGTGAGCACCCCCCAAGGCAGCCGGATGAAGGAGTACAGCACCGCCCGCCAGCCCACCGGATCCTTGAGGCTCGACCACAGCCACGGGAAGAACCCCTGTTCCGTGCGGGACAGCACCACCGGGCTGGGCTCGTCGATGTGCACCCCGAGCATCGCCCGCGCCCGGGCCCGCTCGGCCCTGCCGATCAGTCGCGCCCCGTGCAGACCGGCGGCGAGCAGCGGCAGCCCGACCACCGTGACCGAGAACCCCACACCGACCCCGATCATGAACACCGCGTAAACAAATCCGGCCACGGTCATGGGGAGGTTCGCCAGGAGGTACGCGATCTCCTTCCACGTCCACCGGTCGAGGGCGAGGCGGGCGGGCGGCGGAACATCGTCGGCGGGCACCAGGGGGCTCATGGTCATGCCCCCAGCCTGCCGGGCGGGGGCCGCGCATGCCATGGGGCTCATGGGTGGCGTGAAGTAGGGATAACCCCACCCGTTCTCCGACGCGGCTGCTCACCTCCCTTCAGGGCGTGTTTCGAAGGTCCCGTCCGGCCCGCGACGCCTGGCACGACGCCTCGCCACGTTGTCGGGGGCGTCCGCGTACGCCCCCCGTACGAGGACGACCATCCGCCTTGCGGCGCACCGCACCGGACGCCGCGGGCCCCGCCCTTCGGGCGGACGACGGGACTTTCGAAACACGCCCTGGCAGGGCCTAGACTCCCGTGCGTACAAACTGCGCGCGACCGCGTACAGCATCGCCGAACGGATCGATCGAGGGAGCGAGGGACGGACGTGGCGGATCTGCCGGAACCGACCGTTCTCGCGTCGGACTACTTCCACGGCTACGCGGTGGTCGGAATGCTCGCCGTGATCGGCGTGCTCTTCGTCGCCGTCGCATTCGGTGCCGGGCGGCTGCTGCGCCCCGTGGTGCCCACCCCGGAAAAGCTCCTGACGTACGAGTGCGGCGTGGACCCGGTGGGTGAAGGATGGGCGCATACGCAGGTCCGTTATTACGTGTATGCCTTCCTGTACGTCGTCTTCGCCGTCGACTCGATCTTCCTGTTTCCCTGGGCGACCGTGTTCGCCGCTCCCGGATACGGGGCGACGACCCTGGTGGAGATGTTCATCTTCCTCGGCTTCCTGGCCGTAGGACTGCTCTACGCATGGAAGAAGGGCGTCCTCGAATGGACGTGACGAGCCCGCCGCCCCCCGAGCACCGGCCCGGAGCAGGTCCGGGAACGGAAGCGGAGCCCGGGACGGGCGTGGTGCCGGCCGACGACGCGACGGGGACCGAACCGCGGCCCGTCCCCACTTTCCTGCCGGAGCCCAAGCGGCTCGGCGTCCTGTCCAGGCTCGCGCCCGAGCCGATGAAGGTGGTCCTGAACTGGGGCCGCCGCTACAGCCTGTGGGTCTTCAACTTCGGGCTCGCCTGCTGCGCCATCGAGTTCATCGCCGCCTCCATGGCCCGGCACGACTTCATCCGGCTCGGTGTGATCCCGTTCGCCCCGGGCCCCCGCCAGGCCGACCTCATGATCGTCTCCGGCACGGTGACGGACAAGATGGCCCCGGCCGTGAAGCGGCTGTACGAGCAGATGCCCGAGCCGAAATACGTCATCTCCTTCGGAGCCTGCTCCAACTGCGGCGGCCCGTACTGGGACTCGTACTCCGTGACGAAGGGGGTCGACCAGATCATTCCGGTCGACGTCTACGTCCCCGGTTGCCCGCCCCGGCCCGAGGCACTGCTCCAGGGCATCCTCAAGCTCCAGGAGAAGATCGCCCGCGAGTCGCTGGGCGAGCGGTACGCGACGGGCGGCGGCCGTCCCTCCACCGCCGCGCTGCGCAGTGGCCTGGTCACCGCCCCGCCGGTGCCGGGGGAGGAGCGGAAGTGACCGGAGGAACGGAGAACCACGACCACGAGGGCCGCGCCCCGGAGAACCGTGAAGCCGGCGAGGAGCACGTGGTCCCCGAGAACCGTGAGGGCGGCGAGGAGCGCGTGGCTCCCGAGAACCGTGAGGACGGCGAGGAACGCGCGGTACCCGGGCGGGACGCGTACGACCCCACCGCCTACGACCGGCTTCCGGACGCCGCCGCCGAGCTCTTCGGCGAGGGCGCGACGGCCGAGCTCGCGTACGACCTGCTGACCGTCGACGTGCCCGCGGCCTCCTGGACCACCGCCCTGGAAACGGCCCGCGACCGGCTGGGCTGCAGCTACTTCGACTGGCTGAGCGCGGTCGACGAGGCGGGCACCGGCTTCCGGGTGTGCGCCCACGTCGCGGCCCTGGCACCGGGCGCGGTCCGGCGGCTCCTCGTCCGTACGACCGTTCCGCACGACGCCGCGTCGCTCCCCACGGCCGTCCACGTCTACGCGGGCGCCGCCTGGCACGAGCGCGAGACGCACGAGATGTTCGGCATCGGCTTCGAGGGCCACCCCCACCTGGTGCCGCTGCTGCTGCCCGAGGGGTTCGAGGGCCACCCGCTGCGCAAGGACTTCGTCCTGGCCGCCCGCGTCGCCAAGGCGTGGCCGGGCGCGAAGGAGCCGGGCGAGTCGGAGCACGGCGGCCCGAAGCGGCGCACGATGCTGCCGCCCGGCGTCCCCGACCCGAACGAGTGGGGTCCGTTGAAGGGCCAGCTCCCGCCCGCCCCGTCCCGCCCCGCCCGCGCCGCGCGCGCGGCGGGCGACCGTCCCGTACGGCGTACCCGCAGCGCGAGCGAGGGCTCGGCCAGTCGGCCGGCGGCAGGCGCGTCGGAGACGCCGCCGGACGGGACGACCGGGGCGGCCGAGGCCACGTCCGCGCCCGCCGCACGCCCGCGCCGTACGCGCAGCGCGTCCCAGGGTTCCGCCAGCCAACGACAGGCCGCCGCCGAGCCGGGCACGACCGCCCCGCCCGCGGCGCCCGCCCGGGACACGGCCCCGAAACCGACGACCGGCCCGGCCCCGACCGATTCGGCCCCGGCTCCCACCGCCCCGGCAGCCCCGACCGGCCCGGCCGCCCCGAAGCCGAGGGCCGGGAGCGGCGACGCGCCCTGGCACCACGCCCGCCCCGCCTTCGACGCACCCGGAACCACGCCGGAGTCCGCTCCTGGAAGCACCCCGGGACCGGACTCCGCCACGTCGCCGGACTCCGCCACGTCGCCGGACTCCGCCACGTCGCCGGACTCCGCCACGTCGCCCGGCACCGACGCGTCGCCCGGCACCGACGCGTCGCCCGACTCCACCCCGCCCGAAGCCCCTGGCACCGCGCCCGAAAGCCCCGAAAGCCCCGAAACCCCCGACCGTCCCGACGGAGGCGATACCGCGTGAACGACGTACTCGACGTCGCCCTCCGTCTCGTCATCGTCTTCGCCGCGTTCATGGTTCTCCCGCTCGTCGTGGGTCAGACCGAGCACAAGGTGATGGCCCATATGCAGGGCCGGCTCGGACCCATGTACGCGGGCGGCTTCCACGGCTGGGCCCAGCTCGTCGCGGACGGCGTGAAGTTCGCGCAGAAGGAGGACGTCGTACCGGCCGATGCCGACCGCCGCGTCTTCCAGCTCGCACCGGCCGTCGCGCTGCTCCCGTACCTCCTCGTCCTCGTCGCCCTTCCGATCGGTCCCGGCGAGGGCGCGGTCGGGCAGGTCGTCGACGCGGGCATCTTCTTCGTGCTCGCCGTGATGGGCGTCGGCGTGCTCGGCTCGCTGATGGCCGGCTGGGCCTCGGCCAACAAGTTCTCCCTCCTCGGCGGACTGCGTACGGCCGCCCAGCTGCTCGCGTACGAACTGCCGATGCTGCTCGCCGCCGCCTCCGTCGCGATGGCCGCCGGGACCGTCTCCCTCCCGGGCATCCTCGACGCCTTCGAGTGGTGGTGGCTGCCCTGGCAGATCACCGGCGCGCTGGTCTTCTTCGTGGCCGGACTGGCCGAGCTCCAGCGCCCGCCCTTCGACATGCCGGTCGCCGACTCGGAGATCATCTTCGGCGCGTACACCGAGTACACCGGGCTGCGCTTCGCGCTGTTCCTGCTCGCCGAATACGCGGGCATCGTCGTGCTGTGCGGACTGACCACCGTGCTCTTCCTCGGTGGCTGGCACGGTCCGTTCGGCGCCGACGGGCTCGGCTGGTTCTGGACGCTCCTCAAGACCGCGGTCCTCGCCTTCGTCGTCATCTGGCTGCGGGTGAGCTACCCCCGGCTCCGCGAGGACCAGCTCCAGAAGCTCGCCTGGACCGCGCTCATCCCGCTCGCTCTCGCGCAGATCGCGCTCACCGGCATCGTGAAGGTGGCGATGAACTGATGGCCGTTCCCGGCTCCGGCCTGGCCAAGGGCCTGGCCGTCACCCTGCGGACGATGACGCGGAAGAACGTCACCGCGCAGTACCCGGACGTCCAGCCCGAACTGCCGCCGCGGTCCCGCGGCGTGATCGCGCTGTTCGAGGAGAACTGCACGGTCTGCATGCTCTGCGCCCGCGAGTGCCCGGACTGGTGCATCTACATCGATTCCCACAAGGAGACGGTGCCGGCTGCCGCCCCCGGCGGACGCGAGCGCAGCCGCAACGTCCTCGACCGCTTCGCGATCGACTTCTCGCTCTGCATGTACTGCGGCATCTGCATCGAGGTGTGCCCCTTCGACGCCCTCTTCTGGTCGCCGGAGTTCGAGTACGCCGAGACGGACATCCTCGAACTCACCCACGAGCGCGACAAGCTCCGCGAGTGGATGTGGACGGTGCCCGAACCGCCCGCGCTCGACCCGGCCGCAGAGGAACCGAAGGAGATCGCCGCCGCCCGCAAGACGGCGGAGAAACTCCAGGCCCAGCGCGCCAGGGAGGCGCAGGCGGCCCAGCAGGCCACCGAGGCCCAGCAGACCGCCGGGCCCCGACGGACCGCCGGGACGCGGCAGGCCACCGAGGCCCAGCGGGCAGCCCACAAGGACCGGACGGACCAGAAGGACCAGCAGGACCAGCAGGAACAGAAGGAACAGAAGGAAGAAGAGGGGGAGGCGTGACACTCGCAGCCATCGCGGCGCAGTCCGCCGCCGGAGCCGCCCAGTCCCTCCCTTCCGTCCCCTCCGCACCCTCCGGCTTCCTCTCCCCGACCGGCGTCGAGATCGCCTTCGTGCTCGTCGGCATCGCCACCCTCGGCGCCGCCCTCGTCACCGTCACGACCAGGCAGCTGGTGCACGCCGCCCTCTGGCTCGTCGTGGCCCTCGGCGGACTCGCCGTCGAGTACCTCCTGCTCACCGCCGAGTTCATCGCCTGGGTGCAGGTACTGATCTATGTCGGTTCCGTGGTCGTCCTCCTCCTCTTCGGGCTGATGCTCACCAAGGCGCCCATCGGCCGCTCCCCGGACGCCGACTCCGGCAACCGCCGGGTGGCCCTCGGCGTCGCGGCGGCCGCCGCGGGCACGCTCGTCTGGATCGTCGTCGACGCCTTCCGCACCACCTGGATCGAGCTCGAAGGACCCGTCGGCGGCTCCACGGAAGTGACCGGTGCGTCCCTCTTCCGGCACTGGGTGCTGCCGTTCGAGGCGCTCTCCGTCCTGCTGCTCGCCGCCCTCGTCGGCGCCGTCGTCCTGTCCCGCAAGCACGGTAAGGAGCAGAGCTGATGCACCTCGCCTATCCCGCCGTGCTCGCCGTCCTCCTCTTCTGCACCGGGCTGTACGGGGTGCTCGCCCGCCGCAACGCGATCCTGGTGCTGATGTCCGTCGAGCTGATGCTCAACGCCGTCAACCTGAACCTGGTCGCCTTCGACGTCTGGCTCCGCGACACCCTCCACGCCGGACAGGCCCTCACCCTCTTCACCATCGCCGTAGCGGCGGCGGAGATCGGCATCGGCCTGGCCATCGTCCTCGCCGTGTACCGCAACCGGGGCACCTCGGACATCGACCGTCTCCGCGACACCGCCGAGACCGACGCCGCCGAGACGCTCCCCGACGAGCCGCTCACCGGCATCGACGGGAACCACGACACCGCAGACCAGGCCGCTGCTCCGGCAGGGAAGGCACAGAAGGCAGAGGCCACTCCGTGACCACCACGACCCTCGCCGTCCTCGTCCCCCTCCTTCCGTTCCTGGGCGCCGCGGGCGGTCTGCTCACCGGACGCATCGCGCCGGGCTTCGTACGCCCCCTCGCCGTACTGCCCACCCTCACCGCCTTCCTGCTCGCCGTCGTCGTCGCCTCGCGCCAGGCCGGCGGGCCGGCCGTCGACGCGGCGACCCGGCTCACCCCCACCGGGTCCGTGCCGATCGACCTCGCCCTGCACCTCGACGGCTTCGCGGTCCTCGTCGCCGTCCTGGTCGGGCTCGTCGCGACGTGCGTGCAGATCTACTCGACCGCCTACCTGCGCGACGACCCCCGCTACCCCTCGTACACCGCCCTCGTCTCCCTCTTCACCTCCGCGATGCTCCTCGTCGTCTACTCCGGCGACCTGATGGTGCTCCTGGTCGGCTGGGAGATCATGGGCATCTGCTCGTACTTCCTCGTCGGCCACTACTGGGAGACGCCCGAGGCCCGCGCCGCCTCCCTCAAGGCGTTCCTGGTCACCAAGCTCGGCGACGTCCCCTTCCTGATCGGACTGTTCGCGCTCGCCGCCGACACCGGCTCGTTCCGCATCACCCGCATCCTGGGCGCCGTCGCGAACGGCGGCCTCGACCACCCCACCCTCATCGCCCTGCTGCTCCTCGCGGGCGTCGCCGGGAAATCCGCGCAGTTCCCCCTCCACACCTGGCTGCCCGACGCGATGGCCGGCCCCACCCCCGTCTCCGCGCTGATCCACGCCGCGACGATGGTCGCCGCCGGCATCTACTTCGTGGCCAGGCTCCTTCCCGTCTTCGCCCAGTCCGGCGCGGCCCTCGTCGTCCTCGCCGTGATGGCCGCGGTCACGATGACCGGCTCCGCCCTCGCCGCCCTCGCCCAGGACGACATCAAACGCGTCCTCGCTTACTCGACCATCGGACAGCTCGGCTACATGGCCGGGGCCCTGGCCGTCGGCGACCGCGGCGCCGCCGTCTTCCACCTCCTCTCGCACGGCGCGTTCAAGGCCGTCCTCTTCCTCGCGGCGGGTGTCGTCATCCACGCCGCCGGGACCAACTCACTGGCCGCCATGTCCCGCATGGGCGGCCTGGCGAAGCGCATCCCGGACGCCTACTGGACGATGACCGTCGCCCTCCTCGCGCTCGCTGCCATCCCGCCGTTCTCCGGCTTCTTCTCCAAGGAAGCCGTTCTCGTCGCCGCCGAGCACACCGCGCTCGGGGACCGGCACGTCGCCCCGTCCGCCGCAGGCTGGACCGTCCTCGTCGCCGGACTGCTCACCGCGGCCCTCACCGCCGCGTACGCCACCCGCCTCTGGCTCCTCGCCTTCCGCGGCCGCGGCGCCGAGGCCCCCGACCACGGCCGCCAGCCCGTCGCGATGACCACCGTCCTGTGGGTCCTCGCCGTCCCCACCATCGCCTTCGGGCTGACTGTCGGCGCGATCGGCGACTGGTTCGACGGCCACGGCCTCACCCCCTCCCTCACCACCGCCGTCCTCTCCACGGGCATCGGACTCGTCGGCGGCCTCGTCACCTACGGCGCCTGGCGCCACACCTCGGCACTCGCCGCCCGGACCGCCGTCGGCACCGTCGCCCCCCATCCCGACGCCGAACCCGCCCTCGTCGAGGCCGAGGCGCTGACCGCGCACACTGCCGCCTACGGCACCGCCGGGGACGCCCCCGACCCGGCCGACCCGGGCCGCCTCCTGCTCGGCCCGCTCCACCGCCACGCCGCCACCGGCTTCCACCTCGACGCCCTTTACACGGCCCTGTTCGTCCGCCCCGTGCGGGCCGCCGCCGGCCTGGTCCGGTTCCTGGACCGCGAGGTCGTCGACACCTACGTACGCGGCTCCGGCACCGGAGCGCGCTGGCTCGGCGCCGCCGTACGCCGCGCCCAGACCGGCAACGTGCAGACCTACCTCAGCGCACTGCTCGCCGGTTCCCTGGTCCTGACGATCGCCGCCGTCGTCTTCGCCAACGTCAACGCCGGGTCGTGAGCCGTGATCGATATCAGTGAATCCGTGATGCAGTTCCTTCTCGCGTTCGTCGTCCTCGCCCCGCTCGTCGGCGCCGTGGCCGCTCTGCTGCCCGCCCCGCCCGGACTGAAGGGCACCGGCCCCGACCAGGCCGTGCTCCGCCACGGCGTGACCGTCACCGGGGCGGTCCTCGCCGCCACGCTCCTCCTCGCCGCGGGCTTCGACCACGACCATCCGTCGAAGATGCAGGCCACGACCGACATCAGCTGGATCCCGGCGCTCCACGTCCGCATCCACCTGGGCATCGACGGCATCTCGCTCCCCCTCCTCGTACTGACCGCGCTGCTGACCTTCCTCTGCGCCCTGTACAGCTACTTCAAGATGCCTGCGGGCCCCTCCCCGAAGGCGTTCGTCGCTCTCGTCCTCGCCCTGGAATCCGGCACCCTCGCGACCTTCGCCGTTCTCGACCTGGTGCTGTTCTTCCTGGCGTTCGAGATGGTGCTCATCCCCATGTACTTCCTGATCGCCCGCTGGGGCGGTGCGGGCAGGCAGGCCGCCGCCTGGAAGTTCATCCTCTACACCGTCCTCGGCTCGGTGATCATGCTGCTGGGCCTGCTCCTCATCGGGCTGAAGAGCGGCACCTTCGACATGGTGGCACTCGCCACTGACAACGGCCGTGGGCTCACCACGTCCGTGCAGGTCATCGCCGTTCTGGCGATCGGGATCGGGCTCGCCGTGAAGACCCCGATGTGGCCGCTGCACAGCTGGCTCCCCGACGCCCACACCGCCGCCCCGACCGTCGGCTCGGTGCTGCTCGCGGGTGTCCTGCTGAAGATGGGCACGTACGGCTTCGTCCGCATCCTGCTCCCCGCCGCCCCCGACGGCATGCAGACCTTCGCGCCCTACCTCGCCGCCTTCGCGGTGGTCGGCATCGTCTACGGATCGCTCGCCTGCCTGGCGCTGGCCCGCCCCGGATCCAAGGGCGACCTCAAGCGGCTGATCGCGTACTCCTCCGTCGGACACATGGGCTTCGTGCTCCTCGGCATCGCGAGCATGACCCCCACCGGCGTCAACGGCGCGCTCTTCGCCAACATCGCCCACGGCCTCATCACCGGCCTGCTGTTCTTCCTCGTCGGTGCCGTCAAGGACCGCTGCGGCACCGCCGACCTCGACACCCTCTCCGGCGCCACCGGGGCCGCGCTCTACGGCCGGGCGCCGCGTCTCGGCGGTCTCCTCGCCTTCGCCGCGATCGCCTCCCTCGGCCTGCCCGGCCTCGCCGGGTTCTGGGGCGAGATGCTCGCCCTGTTCGGCTCCTTCGACCCCGCCGACGGACTCAGCCGCCCCGCCTTCCTCACCTTCATGGCGATCGCCGCGTTCGGCACCCTGCTCACCGCCGCGTACATGCTGATCGTCGTACGCCGCGTCTGCATGGGCGACACCGGTGCGAAGCGGGAGGAACCGCGACTCACCGACGTCCAGGCGTACGAGTTCGCCACCTGGACCCCGCTCGTCGCCCTCACCGTCCTCGCCGGCCTGTGGCCCGCCGTCCTCCTCGGCCTCACCGATCCGGCCGTGCAGAAGCTCCTCGCAGGAGGCAAGTCGTGACCACAGCCGCCGCCCTGAGCGCCCTCCCGCGCGTCGTCACCACCGCGCCCGACACCGCTCCCGGCCTCGCCGCCGCCGCGACCCACGGCGGCGGTCTCGTCACCACGGCTGCCGACAGCACCACCAGCCTCGTCCAGTCCGTCGACTGGCTCGCGATCGCGCCCCCCCTCGTCGTCGCGGCTGCCGCCCTGGCGGTCCTGGTCGCCGACCTCTTCCTGCCCAGGGAGCGCAAGCCGGTCCTCGGCCTGATCACCCTCGCCGGACTCGTCGCAGCCCTCGCCCTCCTCGTCCCGCTGCGGGACGGCGACCGCTCCACCTTCTGCCTCACCCCGGCCGCCACCGGCACCGGCGCCACCGGAGCCTGCAGCTACACCGCCGACCACTTCGCCCTCGTCATCCAGGCCCTCGTCCTCGTCGGCGCCCTGCTCACCGCCCTGCTCTCGCTCGACGACACCCGAAGGCTCCCGGCCGGCGAGTTCTGGTTCCTGCTGCTGTCCTCCGCCGCCGGCGCCGTGCTGCTGCCCGCCGCCCGCGACCTCGCCACCCTCGTCATCGCCCTCGAAGTCGCCTCGCTGCCCGCCTTCGCCCTCGTCGGCCTCAAGCGCGGAGACCGCCGGTCCTCCGAGGCCGCACTGAAGTTCTTCCTGTCCTCCGTCGTCGCCACCGCCGTCATGCTCCTCGGCGTCAGCTTCGTGTACGCGGCCACCGGCACCCTCCACCTCACGGAACTCGCCACCCGGCTCGACGACGTACCCGGACAGCTCGGCACCCTCGCCGAGACCGGCGTCGTCCTCACCCTCGTCGGCTTCGCCTTCAAGACGGCCGCCGCGCCCTTCCACTTCTGGGTCCCCGACACCTACGTCGGTGCCCCCCTGCCGGTCGCCGCCTATCTCTCGGTCGTCGGCAAGGCGGCCGGCTTCTCCGGCCTCATCCTCGTCGCCGTGATCGGCTTCCCGGCGTACGCCGACGTCTGGGGACCGGCCCTCGCCGTCCTCGCCGCCCTCACCATGACCATCGGCAATGTCGCCGCCCTGCGCCAGAACGCCGACCGCGCCCGCAGCGCCGTACGCCTGCTCGCCTGGTCGTCCGTCGGCCAGGCCGGCTACCTCCTGGTGCCGATCGCCGCCGCCGCGTACGCCAGCGACCGGCACATCGGTTCCACCGTCGCGTACGCCCTCATGTACGCCGTCGTGAACCTCGGCGCGTTCGCGGTCGCCGCGCTCGTCGCCCGTACCCACCCCGGGAACCGGCTCTCCGACTACCGCAGCCTCTGCGCCGACCGCCCCCTCGCCGCCCTCGCGCTGGCCTTCTTCCTGCTCTGCCTGGCCGGTCTGCCGCCCGGCATCATCGGCCTCTTCGCCAAGGTCACGGTCTTCTCCGCCGCCGTCGACGCGGGACTCGGCTGGCTCGCCGTCGTCATGGCCGTCAACGTAGTGATCGCGTTGTACTACTACCTGCGGTGGACGGCGGCGCTCTTCCGCGCCCCGGAGCGGACAGCGGACGCCCCGGACCCGTCCGCCGGAAGGACGCCGGCCGCGAGCCCGGCCGCACCCGCCCCCACCGGCCACCATGTCCCGGTCCCCGTCACTCTCGCGATCGCCCTCACCGCAGTCGCGGGCATCGTGCTCTCCGGAGTCCCGCAGACCATCCTGGAATTCGCCGCCGTAGGTCTCTTCTGACATACCCGGGATCGGTTTGCCCGGGACGGTCCGCACACGGCAAGGTCTAGTGCCATGACCGGTGAGGTTCACCGGCTCGCGGCGTCCGGCAAACCTTCCCGGTCACAGAACTAAGGCCGCACATCGCGACAACACACCCAGGTCCCAGAGGGAGCAAAAGCAGTGCTGAACGGGTTCAAGGACTTCATCCTGCGCGGAAACATCATCTCCATGGCCATCGGTCTGGCCGTCGGATCCGCGTTCACCGCCGTCGTCACCGGATTCAGCACCGCGTTCATCACCCCGCTGATCGGCCTCGCCACCGGTTCGGTCGGCGACTTCAGCTCCGCGGAGTTCGCGATCGAGGGCACGGTCTTCCCGTACGGGAAGTTCCTGGCCGCCGCCATCGCCTTCCTGATCACCGCCGCGGTGCTCTACTTCGGCGTCGTCGTACCCATGACGAAGGTCCAGAACCGTTTCTCCAAGGCCGACGAGAAGGTCGACGTCAAGGCCGCCGTCCGCGACTGCCCGCGCTGCTACACCGAGATCCCGGCCATCGCCTCCCGCTGCGCCCACTGCACCAGCGAGATCGAGCCGGACCCCGAGGCCCTCGCGGTCGCCGGGTTCCCCGCCCAGCGCTGAGCCGCCCGGCCACGGCTCCCGGACACGGCACGGCCCCCGCCCCGGGGCGGGGTACGGACACGGGCGACGGGGGCGCGCACGGCCCCGTCACCCGTACGGCGCAGCGCCCCCCGGGCCGGGCGTCCCGGCCCTGCCCCGCCCCGCGGCGGCACGCACAAGGGAACTAGCTCACCTCGCCTGGCGTTGACCCGTACGGGAGGCTCCACTGAGGGAGTGGAGACCACCGAGCAAAGGGTTCCCCTGCTGCACCACTTGGAGGGCGTACCGTGCACCGCCGGCACAACGGGCTGAGGACCGCCGTACTTCTCGGCGGTCTCTCCGCGCTCATCATCGTCATCGGAAGCTTCTTCGGACGTACGGGCCTGATCGTCGCGCTCTTCGTGGCCGTCGGTACCAACGCCTACGCGTACTGGAACAGCGACAAGCTGGCACTGAAGGCCATGCGCGCCCGCCCCGTGAGCGAGTTCGAGGCGCCGGGGCTGTACCGCATGGTCCGCGAGCTCTCGACGGCCGCCCGGCAGCCCATGCCCCGGCTCTACATCTCCCCGACCCAGGCCCCCAACGCCTTCGCCACCGGCCGAAACCCGCGCAACGCGGCGGTCTGCTGCACCGAGGGCATCCTCCAGATCCTCGACGAGAGAGAGCTGCGCGGCGTCCTCGGGCACGAGCTGAGCCATGTCTACAACCGCGACATCCTGATCTCGTCCGTCGCCGGGGCGCTCGCCTCCGTCGTCATGTTCCTGGTCAACTTCGCCTGGCTGGTCCCGGCGGGCCGGTCCGACGACGACGAGGGCCCCGGCATTCTCGGCATGCTGCTGATCATGATCCTCGGCCCGCTCGCCGCCTCCGTCATCCAGCTGGCCGTGAGCCGCTCCCGCGAGTACGAGGCGGACGCCTCGGGCGCCCAGCTCACCGGCGACCCGCTGGCCCTCGCCGGTGCCCTGCGGAAGCTCGACGCGGGGACGAAGCAGCTCCCGCTGCCTCCCGAGCCGAGGATCGGGACCGCGAGCCACATGATGATCGCCAACCCCTTCCGCCCCGGTCAGAGCATGTCCAAGCTGTTCTCGACGCACCCGCCGATGGCGGAGCGCATCGCCCGCCTGGAACAGATGGCGGGCCGCCGCCCGTGAGGCCGTCGGTCCCGCTCACCGGCCCCGGGACGCCCGAGGCGCTCCGCGCGAACCGCCTCCGTTCCCTTCCCGCTTCCGTGTCCGTACGGACCGCTACCGCGCCCCGAACCTCTCGTCGGTCGGGACCACCTCGCGCCCCAGCGGCATGAGGGAGATCGGGATCAGCTTCAGGTTCGCCCAGCCGAACGGGATGCCGATGATCGACACGAACAGCGGGATGCTTGTCAGCAGGTGTCCGAGCGCCAGCCACCACCCGGCGAAGACCAGCCAGATGACGTTGCCGACGCACGAGGGCGCCCCCGCGTCGGGCCGGTCCACGGTGGTCCGCCCGAACGGCCACAGGACGTAGCCCGCGATCCTCAGGGACGCGATGCCGAACGGGATCGTCACGATCAGCACGAAGCAGATGATCGCGGCCACCAGATATCCGAGGGCCATCCAGAACCCGCAGAACACCACCCACAGGACGTTCAGGATCAGTTGCAGCAGCTTCATGTTTCCCAGCCTTCCACGCGTTTCGCCCGGTAGCGCCCTTCGCCGCCGGTCTCGGCCGACGGCCCGGACCACCGCTCCGGCCGATTGTCAGTGCCGTCACTCACCATGAACGCATGATGGACATCGAGCAGTTGCTGGCGGCCGTGGAGAAGACCGCGCGCACCGGGCCGCGCTGGGCGGCGTACCCCCTTCCGGCTCCCCTGTCCGCCGAGGGCGTCGAGCGGGCCGAGGCCGCCCTGGGCTTCCCTCTGCCACCGCTGCTGACCGCGCTGTACACCCGGACGGCCAACGGCGGCTTCGGGCCTGCGTACGGATTCCTGCCGCTGATCGGCGACCGGACGCCGGACGGGAAGGAGTCCGCCGTCGCGCACTACCTCGCCCTGCGCCGGGGCGACACGGAGGAGGGGGAGTGGGTGTGGCCGGAGGGCGTGCTGCCGATATGCAGCCTGGGCTGTGGGATGTACTCCTGCGTGGACTGCCGCAGCGAGCGCACCACGGTCCTGCTCTTCGAGCCGAACGCCGGTGTGCCGGAGCTCGCCTGGTACGTGGACAAGCCCGACCTCGCCCAGTGGCTGCACGCCTGGCTGGACGGCACCGCGTGGCACTGCGAGGACGCGGAGGACGAGGAGGCCGACATGGAGCCCTGGCCCGACTTCGGCGCCCGCATACGACCCGTGGCCGCCGGCGCCGTGTCTGCCGGCGCCGGGAGGGCCACTCGCCCCTGACGCTCCTCGGGCCGTCCGACCCTTGGTCCGTCCGCTCCTCGGGCCCCGCGGATCGCCCGGACTATCCGGAATGCCCGGAGGGGCCGCGGGAATCGAGTCCCGTCTCGCGCAGGGTCAGGTTGAGCCGGCCATGGCTCAGTCCCGACGCGGGATCGGCCGTCCCGGGAACGATCCTCGGTACGCCGTGGAAGGCGAAGCGCGACGGCCCGCCGAAGACGAACAGGTCGCCGGAGGCCAACTCCACGTCCGTGTAGGGCTTTCCCCGGTTCTCCGTGTTCCCGAAGCGGAAGACGCAGGTGGCGCCGATGCTGAGCGACACCACCGGGGCACCGGACCGTTCCTCCTTGTCCTGGTGCATGCCCATCCGTGCCGCGTCGTCGTAGAAGTTGACGAGGGCCGCGTCCGGCGCGTACGCCCGCGTGGGGCTCTCGTCCCCGTACGCCGCCACCAGCGCCTCCCGGCCCAGCTCCGCGAGCCAGTCGGGGAACGTGGCGACCCGTGCGCCGTTCACGTCGTCGGCCGTGCGCGAGTAGTGGTACGGCTGCCAGTGCCAGCCCAGGCAGACCGTCCGCACCGACATCGCGCCGCCGCCCGGCAGCACCGTGTGCCGCAGCGGCACCGGCCCTCGCGCCCACTCCCGGCAGGCGGCCACCAGCTCCCGCCGGCGCGCGGGCGACAGCCACTCCGGCACGTGCACGGCCCCCGGCGCCACGGCGGCCCGCGGTCTGGGAAAGAGCCCGGACATGTCAGCGCACCGCCAGGGCGCCTTCAAGCCTCAGCAGCCGTTCCTTGCGCTCCACGCCGCCCGCGTAGCCGCGCAGGGCCCCGTCCGCGCCGATCACCCGATGGCACGGCCGTACGACCAGCAGCGGGTTGCGGCCGATCGCCGTGCCCACGGCCCGCACACCCGCCCCGGACGCCCCGACGCACTCGGCGACCTGCCCGTACGACACGGTCTCCCCGTACGGGACGGTGTCGAGCGCGGCCCATACCCGGCGCTGGAAGTCCGTGCCCGCGCCGTCGGCGTGGACGAGGTCGAAACGGGTCAGCCGCCCCGCGAAGTACTCCCGCAGCTGTGCGGCGACCCCCTCGAAGGCGTCCGGCGCGCGGACCCAGTCGGCCCGGACGACCGCGGCGCCCTTCTGGCCGGGCAGGGAGAGCGAGGCGAGCGCGACCCCTCCGGCCGCGTCGGCGGTCTCCTCTCCGACCAGCAGCAGTTCACCCAGCGGGCTGTCGACCGTCGCGTACATGGTCATGGCTCGTCCTCTCCGCGCCTGTCGTGCCGGAGGCGACAGGACCACCGTCCGGCACACACCAGTGTGCGTCCCCGGCCACATCGCGACCGGCGGTATTCGGACATCGCGTCGGACCAGGAACTCCGCGAGCAGGCCCCGGGTCGTGTTGGTCCGCGGATCGGGCATCGCGTAGCGCCAGAAGTCCAGCACCGTCCCGGTATCCGCGCTTCGGAAGACCTCACCGCCCGAGAGCGGCGTCGGTTCGGCCGGGGCGTGCCGGCCGCCGGGGGTGGTGGACTCGGAGGCCCCAGCCTGGCATGTGGCCGGGGCTCGATGCGGCCGAACAGCCGGACAGCGACGGTCGGGGAGTGCGCGCAGGGGGCGGCGCCCGGAGTTCTCCGTGCCGCCCCGACGCGCCCTCCCCGACCGGGAAGCAGACGCTGAGAACCGGCGCCTTCGCAGGTGATGACCCTGCTCCGGCAGCGGTTTCGCCAGGGCGTGTTTCGAAAGTCCCGTCCGGCCCGCGGCGCCTGGTGCGGCACCTCGCCGCGTTGTCGGAACGCCCGCATACATCCAGTATGCGGACGCCCCTCCGCCTTGCGATGCACCACATCCGACGCCGCGCGCTGGTCCACCACGGATTACGGGACAGCCCTTAGCGGTAGTTCGCGAACTGGATCGCGAAGTCGAGGTCCTTGCCCTTCAGCAGGGCCTGGACTGCCTGGAGGTCGTCCCGGCTCTTCGAGCTGACCCGCAGCTCGTCGCCCTGGACCTGAGCCTTGACGCCCTTCGGGCCCTCGTCGCGGATGATCTTCGCCACCTTCTTCGCGTTCTCCTGGGAGATGCCCTCCTGGATCGAGGCGGTGATCTTGTACTCCTTGCCGGACAGCTGCGGCTCGCCCGCGTCCAGCGCCTTGAGCGAGATCCCGCGCTTGATCAGCTTGGACTGGAAGATGTCGAGGATCGCCTTGACCCGCTCCTCGCCGTTCGCCGACATCAGGATCTTCTCGCCGGACCAGGCGATCGAGGCGTCGGTGCCCTTGAAGTCGTAACGCTGCGAGATTTCCTTGGCGGCCTGGTTGAGGGCGTTGTCGACCTCCTGCCGCTCGACCTTCGAGACGATGTCGAAACTGGAGTCGGCCATGACGTGTGGCTCCTTGGATCGGGGTGCTGGGAAACGGGATGCGTACGGGGGCGGTCGCGGGCCTTCCGGCCCCGTCCCGCCGGTCAAAGCCTAGCCATCCGCACCCGATCGAGCCGCTGATCAATCCGGTGGCGGAGCACCCCCGGGCATCGGGTATCGTTTACGTCGTTGCCAGGGAGCACCGCCGAAAAGCGGTTCTCGAAGGTGACGATCCCCGGCGGTGTGCCCGAGCGGCCAAAGGGAGCAGACTGTAAATCTGCCGGCTTCGCCTTCCCAGGTTCGAATCCTGGCGCCGCCACAGGAAAAGGCCCCTGTTCACAAGACAGGGGCCTTCTTCGTTTCCGTGGTCCGTCGGCCTGTGCGGCGGGCCTGCTGCCGAGGTCGTGAGCATGAAACCCGTATCCCCGTCCGTATCCGCACCCGTACTGGTCAGCGCCTGTCTGCGCGGTGTGCCGTGCCGCTTCGACGGCCGGGGCAAGGCGTCCGACGCGGTGACCGAGGCCATCGGGGACCGCCGGCCGGTGTCCTTCTGCCCGGAGGTGGCCGCCGGACTGTCCACCCCGCGCCGCCCCGCCGAGATCGTCGGTGGCGACGGGCACGACGTGCTGGAGGGCCGCGCCCGCGTCGTCGACGACACCGGGCACGACGTGACACGGGAGTTCGTGGACGGCGCGGAACGCGCGCTGGAGGTCGCGCGCGGGGCCGGGTGCGACGAGGCGCTGCTGATGAGCCGCAGCCCCTCCTGCGGGCGCGGCACGGTCTACGACGGCACGTTCACGGGTCGGCTCCGCGAGGGCGACGGCGTCACCGCCGCGCTGCTGGAGCGCCACGGCATCACGGTCCGCCCGGCCCCGCGCGACTGAGGGCGGCCCCGGCCCGCGTGGCCCGGAGCGCTGTACGCGGGCGCCGCCGGTTCGCGCGGCCCGGGGCGCGGTACGCGGTTCTCGCCGATGCCACGGACGACGGCGGGGCCGGCCGGGGCAGCCGGGGTCAGTTGCCCGCCACGTCCTTGACCGCGACCGCCACCGGCACGTTCCCCGAGACGAGTTCCAGCGTCAGCCCCGCCGTCGCCGGGGTCTCCAGCAGCTCCAGCAGCGCCGCCGCCACGTCGTCGCGCGGCACCGGTCCGCGGCCGGTCGAGACGGCCAGACGGACCAGCCCCGTGCCCGCCTCGTTCGTCAGCCTGCCGGGGCGCAGGATCGTCCAGTCCAGCGCGGTCCTGGAGTGCACGTACGCGTCCGCGGCTCCCTTCGCCCGCAGGTACGCGTCGAAGACCTCGTCGCCCGGGTGATCGGGATCGGCGCCCATCGACGAGACCACGACCAGGCGTCGTACCCCCGCCCGTTCGGCCGCGTCCGCGAGCAGCACCGCCGCGCCGCGGTCCACCGTTTCCTTGCGCGGCGCGCCGCTGTCCGGGCCCGCGCCGGCCGCGAAGACCGCCGCGTCGGCGCCACGCAGCACCGCCGCCACGTCGTCCACGGAGGCCGACTCCAGGTCCAGGACGACCGGTTCGGCGCCCGCCGCCCGGAGGTCCGCGCTCTGTCCCGGATCACGGATGACGCCGACCGCCTCGTACCCGCGCGCGGCGAGCAGCCGCTCCAGCCGCAGCGCGATCTGACCATGTCCACCTGCGATGACAATGCGCATGTTCCCGACCGTACGCCGCCACGGGCCGCCGTGCTCAGGGCCCGCCGAACGGATCCGGCCGACCCTGGCGCGGCAGGCCGAGGGCGACGACGGTCTCCGAGTCGCAGTACTCGCGCACGGCGCTCGTCCGCGCCACCACCCGGCCGCGGTGCACCACGATCCGGCTGTACGCGAGCGACAGCACGCCCGAGAGCTGTTCCCCGCGCACGGCGAGCAGTTCGGCCGGGAACCCCGCCTCGACCCGGACCTCGGGCAGGCCCATCGCCTTCCTGGCGGTCGAGGAGACCGCCCGGTACGCCTCGTCGGGCCGCAGTCCGCTCTGCGAGGACAGCAGATAGGCGGCCTCCAGCGGGTCCCCGCGGCCCACCGGGTTCGTGATGTCCCGCAGCGCCCCGCTGCCCGCCGCGATCCGTACCCCGGCGGCGCGCAACAGCCCCACGGGCGCGGTGCCCCGGCCCTCCACTCCGCCGCAGCCGCCCTGGGGGAGGCAGATCACCGTCACCCCGGCCGCGGCGAGCTGGTCCGCGGCCCGCGTCGCGGACTGCGAGGGGAGCCGGGCCAGACCGGCGCACGGACCGACGGAGACACCGGACCGTACTCCGCCCGCCACGGCGGCCAGCCGTCCGAGCCGGGCCGGGTCGTCACCGTCCGTGTGCAGGTCGACGGGGCAGCCGTGCTCGGCGGCGATCTCCAGCACGGCCTCCGCGTACCCCGCCGGGTCCGGGTCGAGGTCGGGGCAGCCACCTACCGCGCACGCCCCCATCTTCACCGCGTCGCGCAGCATGGCCAGGTTGTCGGCGCCCGCGACGCCGGTGAGCAGCCGGGGCACGGCGACCGGCGCGAGTTCGACGAGCCCGCACAGCGAGTCCCGGGCGCGCAGCACGGCGTCGAGCGAGGCGAGGCCCTGGACCGAGCCGATCCGTACGTGCGCACGCAGCGCGGTGGCACCGTGCCCGAGCTGCAGCAGCGCGGCTTCGGTGGCCCGGCGCTGGATGTCCTGGGGCCGGTGCGAGACGGGGCCCGGGATGCCGGGGCCCGTGCCGTCGGCGGTGAGCGCGGTGTCGCTGTGGGCGTGGGGTTCGACGGGGGCCGGGAGCAGCAGATGGCCGCGCAGGTCCACCCGGGCGCCGGGGACGGCCAGGCTGCCCGCGGTGCCGACGGCCTCGATACGGCCGCCGCCGAGCCGTACGTCCACGACACGGCCGTCGGTGAGGCGGGCGCCGCAGAGCACCAGGGGGGTCGTCCCGGTGGTCGTGGCGGTGTCGGGGCCGTCGGTCGCGTCGGCCGGGTCGTCGGCGTGGTCGTCGGACGGCCGCGGATGGCTCTCGGGCATCGCGCTCCTGGAACGGGAAGTCGCTGGCAGGGGGTGCGAGGGGTGCAAAGGGCTGGGAGGCGGGAGGGAAGAAGGGCGACTGGAAAGCGCGGAAGGTCACGCAGAGTGAGTCGAGCCTAGGGGCGTGTTCGGCCCGGTTCGAGGAGGAGCGAAATAGTCGTACCGGTGTGGCTCCGGGGGCGTAGGGGCCGAGGGCGGACGTCCGGGGCGGCATCGGCGTACCGGGGCGAGCCGGAGGGACCGCCGTGGCCCACGGGGTGGGTGATGGCATCGCCGGGGCCGCGGAAGAACCGGTCGGCGCCGCCGGGAACGGGTGGTGGTGGCCGCGGGTGCGTGCGCACCGGGGCGGAACGTCCGGGGCCCGTGTGGCGGCCGAGGCGCTGTTCAGGCGGCCGGGAAGCGGGAGCGGAGCGGACGACGGGCGGGCGGACCGGCCGCTCGGAGCGGGGCGCTCAAACCGATTTGGGCAACCGGCGACCGAGCGTGTAATGTCTTCCTCGCTCGCCCCAATAGCTCAGTCGGTAGAGCGTCTCCATGGTAAGGAGAAGGTCTGCGGTTCGATTCCGCATTGGGGCTCTGGTGATCGGGAATCCCCGCTTCGGCGGGGGGATCCGTCATCAAAGCGGTGTAGCTCAGTCGGTAGAGCAAGCGGCTCATAATCGCTGTGTCACCGGTTCAAGTCCGGTCACCGCTACTCACGGTAGCCGATTGCGGGGTCGGTCCTTCGATCGGCTACTCTTTTTTGCGTTCATCCGTCCATCTGTCCGTCAAGGAGCACTCACGTGGCTGCCACCGACGTCCGCCCGAAGATCACGCTGGCCTGCGTGGAGTGCAAGGAGCGGAACTACATCACCAAGAAGAACCGGCGCAACAACCCGGACCGTCTTGAGATGAAGAAGCACTGCCCGCGCTGCAACTCCCACACCGCGCACCGCGAAACGCGCTGAATCAGGCTCGTACACGAGGCCGTCCCCGATGGGGGCGGCCTCGTGTCGTTGTATGGGGCTGTTGTTTCGGCCTTTTTCATCTCTCAGCAGGAGGTAGCGAGCTCATGGCGCTCGACCAGTCCTTCGTGGGGCGGACCTATCCGCCCACCCCGCCGTACGAGGTCGGCCGCGAGAAGATCCGCGAGTTCGCCGAGGCGGTGGGCGATGCCAATCCGGTGTACGTCGACCCCGAGGCCGCCAAGGCGCTCGGCCACAGCGACGTGATCGCGCCGCCGACGTTCGTCTTCTCGATCACCTTCAAGGCCGCCGGGCAGGTGGTACAGGATCCGCAGCTGGGCCTGGACTACAGCCGAGTGGTGCACGGCGACCAGAAGTTCGCCTACATGCGCCCCGTGCGGGCGGGGGACCGGCTGACGGTCACCTCGACGATCGAGGGCATCAAGTCCCTGGCGGGCAACGACGTCCTGGACATCCGCGGCGAGGTCCACGACGCGTCCGGTGAGCACGTGGTGACCGCGTGGACGAAGCTGGTGGCGCGCGCCGCCGAGGAGGCGTGATGACGGCGAGGATCGGATACGAGTCGGTCGAGGTCGGTATGGAACTGCCCGCGCAGTCCTTCCCGGTGACCCGGGCGACGCTGGTTCAGTACGCGGGCGCTTCCGGGGACTTCAACCCGATCCACTGGAACGAGAAGTTCGCCCGCGAGGTCGGACTGCCGGACGTGATCGCGCACGGCATGTTCACCATGGCCGAGGCGATCCGCGTGGTCACGGACTGGGTGGGCGACCCGGGGGCGGTCGTCGAGTACGGGGTCCGGTTCACCAAGCCGGTCGTCGTGCCGAACGACGACGAGGGCGCCCTGATCGAGGTCGGCGCCAAGGTGGCCGCCCTGCTCGACGACAAGCGGGTGCGGGTGGACCTGACGGCCATGAGCGAGGGCAAGAAGGTGCTGGGCATGGCCCGGGCCGTGGTGCAGCTCGCCTGAGGCGGCGAGCGGACCTGCGAACGCGGAGACCTGCGGGCGCGGACCTGCGGGCGCGGACCGGAGAGGCGGTGGCGCCGGCCGCCCTCGTCGCGCTGCTGATCCCGGGGCGCGGCAAGGCCCCGGCCGCCGAGGCCGCGGCGGCCGACGAAGCGGTGGGGGAGCGCGTCCCCGCCGCCTGAGCGCGGCCCTCGCGTTCCCTCCGGGACCCGGCCCCGGCCGCTTCGGTCCGCGGCCCCGCCCGAGCGGTGGGGTCACGGACCGGGGCGCACCCGGAGACGCGCACCCGGGCCGTCCACGGGCGGACCGTACTCTTGTCCCCGTGCAGGAACTCCACGACGCCCCCCTCGCCCCGCTGACCACCTTCCGTCTCGGTGGTCCCGCCTCCCGCCTCCTCACGGCGACGACCGACGCCGAGGTGATCGAGGCTGTGCGCGAGGCCGACGACACCGGCACTCCGCTCCTCGTCATCGGCGGCGGCAGCAACCTGGTCATCGGCGACAAGGGCTTCGACGGCACCGCCCTGCGCATCGCGACCCAGGGCTTCGCCCTGGACGGCACCGCGCTGGAGCTGGCCGCCGGGGAGATCTGGACGGACGCGGTCGCCCGCACCGTCGAAGCCGGTCTCGCGGGCATCGAGTGCCTGGCCGGAATCCCGGGCTCCGCCGGGGCGACGCCGATCCAGAACGTCGGCGCCTACGGCCAGGAGGTGGCGTCCACGATCACGGAGGTCGTGGCCTACGACCGGCAGGCCCGCGAAACAGTCACCCTCATCAACGCCGAATGCGCGTTCTCATACCGGCACAGCCGCTTCAAGGCCGAACCCGACCGCTTCGTGGTGCTCCGTGTCCGTTTCGAGCTGGAGGACGCGGGCGGCCTGTCCGCGCCCCTGAAGTACGCCGAGACGGCCCGCGCCATGGGTGTCGAACAGGGCGAGCGCGTGCCCGCCTCCGCCGCCCGCGACACCGTGCTCAAGCTCCGCGCGGGCAAGGGCATGGTGCTGGACCCCGAGGACCATGACTCCTGGTCGGCCGGTTCCTTCTTCACCAACCCGATCCTGGAGGCGGCCCAGTACGAGGCGTTCCTCGTTCGCGTCCGGGACCGGCTCGGCCCCGACGCGAAGCCCCCCGCCTTCCCCGCGGGCGAGGGTCGCGTCAAGACCTCCGCGGCCTGGCTCATCGACAGGGCCGGCTTCACCAAGGGCTACGGCACCGGACCGGCCCGCATCTCCACCAAGCACACCCTCGCGCTCACCAACCGGGGCGGCGCCACCACCGAGGACCTCCTCGCGCTCGCCCGCGAGGTCGTCGCCGGGGTCCACGAGGCGTTCGGCGTCACGCTCGTCAACGAACCCGTCACGGTCGGCGTGAGCCTGTAGGACGCGTACGGCGGACGTGCGGGCCCCGGACGGTACACCGGACCCGGCGCACAGCCCCGGCGCGCGGGGGCTCCTCAGTACGCCACCCCCACGCCCCGCCGCACCGCGGCCGGGTCGTCGACCAGGGCCGGCATCGCGTGGGCCACGTCGGCCCGCGAGATGGGCCGGCCGCCGCGCGGACCGCCGCCGACGACCGTCCGGTACGTGCCCGTCAGCGGGCCGTCGGTGAGCTTCGGCGGCCGTACCGACGTCCAGTTCGTCGCGCTCTCGGCCGGCGCGGCCTCCATGCGCGCCAGGTCCGCGTGGACCTCCTTGAGGACCGCCCCCACCACCCTGCGGACCAGCCGGTCCACCAGCGGGTCGTCGGACGGGCGCGGGCCGACCGGGGCCGCGCCGACCACGACCAGCCGGCGCGTCCCCTCGGCCTCCATCGCCCGCAGCACGGACCGGGTCAGCCGTTCCGCCACGCCGTCGGCCCTCCGCCCGCGCGAGCCGAGCCCGGAGAGCACCGCGTCCCGGCCCGCCACCATTTCGCACGGCGCCTCCGGATCCTCCGGCCGCGCCACCGTGCGGACGCTCACCCCGGGAGGCGGTACGGGCAGCCGTGCCGGATCGCGCACCACCGCCGTCACCTCGTGGCCCGCCACCACCGCCTGGCGGACGATCTCCCGGCCGACGCCGCCCGTCGCACCGAACACCGTGATCCTCATGACGCACCTCCCGGGAAGTGAACACCCGCTCGCGCGCATCCGCGTGCCGGGTGCGCGGCCGGACGGATCCGCGCGGCGCCCGCGGCTCAGAGCTCCATCCCAGGACATCCCGGCGCCTTGGAATCGCACGCACCAAGCCGCGTCCGCTTTCCGATCGAAGGCCATCCGGCAGGCTCTCAGCCGACAGGCTTCGCCAGCCAGTCGTCGATGCCCGCCAGCAGCTCCGTGCGGACCGGGGCCGGCGCGGCGGAGCCGCGTACCGACTGCCGGGCCAGCTCCGCGAGCTCCTCGTCGGTGAACGCGTGATGGTGCCGTACGAGGTCGTACTGGGCGGCCAGCCGGGAGCCGAAGAGCAGCGGGTCGTCCGCGCCCAGCGCCATCGGCACCCCGGCGTCGAACAGAGTCCGCAGGGGGACATCGGCGGGCTTCTCGTAGACGCCCAGCGCCACGTTCGACGCCGGGCACACCTCGCAGGTCACCCCGCTCTCCGCCAGCCGGCGCAGCAGCCGGGGGTCCTCGGCGGCCCGGACGCCGTGCCCGATCCGGGAGGCGTCCAGGTCGTCCAGGCAGTCCCGCACACTGGCGGGGCCCGACAGCTCGCCGCCGTGCGGGGCGGCCAGCAGACCGCCGTCCCGGGCGATGGCGAAGGCCCGGTCGAAGTCCCGGGCCATGCCCCGGCGCTCGTCGTTGGAGAGCCCGAAGCCGACCACGCCCCGGTCCGCGTACCGCACCGCGAGCCGGGCCAGCGTCCGGGCGTCCAGCGGGTGCTTCATCCGGTTCGCCGCGATCACCACCCGGATCGGCAGACCGGTCTCCCGCGAGGCGGCGTCCACCGCGTCCAGGATGATCTCGATCGCCGGGATCAGTCCGCCCAGCAGCGGGGCGTACGAGGTGGGGTCGACCTGTATCTCCAGCCAGCCGGAACCGTCGGCGACGTCCTCCTGGGCCGTCTCGCGCACCAGCCGCCGGATGTCCTCGGGGGCCCTCAGACAGGAGCGGGCGATGTCGTAGAGCCGCTGGAAGCGGAACCAGCCCCGTTCGTCCGTGGCCCGCAGCCGGGGCGGTTCTCCGCCGGTCAGGGCCTCAGGCAGGCGCACGCCGTACTTGTCGGCGAGTTCGAGCAGGGTCGTGGGCCGCATCGACCCGGTGAAATGCAGGTGCAGGTGGGCCTTGGGCAACAGCCGTACATCACGCTCCATCCCAGGATCTTGTCGCACACGCGGGGTCCGGCGGTAGCCGCTTTGCCAATCCGGGGTTGCGTACGAACAAACAAGCGACCCCCGGCCGGAGCCGGGGGTCGGTGACGGAATTCCAGCATTCAGCGCTGCTACGCCTTGGCCTCCGCCAGGAGCTTCTGGAGCCGCGAGACGCCCTCGACGAGGTCGTCGTCGCCCAGGGCGTACGAAAGGCGCAGGTAACCCGGCGTGCCGAACGCCTCGCCCGGCACGACCGCGACCTCGGCCTCGTCCAGGATGAGCGCCGCCAGCTCGACCGAGGTGGCCGGGCGCCTGCCGCGGATCTCCTTGCCGAGCAGCCCCTTCACCGAGGGGTACGCGTAGAACGCGCCCTCGGGCTCCGGGCACAGCACGCCGTCGATCTCGTTGAGCATCCGGACGATGGTCCGGCGGCGCCGGTCGAAGGCGGTGCGCATCTCGGCGACCGCGTCCAGGTCCCCGGAGACGGCGGCCAGTGCGGCCACCTGGGCGACGTTGGAGACGTTGGACGTGGCGTGCGACTGGAGGTTGGTCGCGGCCTTGACGACGTCCTTCGGGCCGATGAGCCAGCCCACCCGCCAGCCGGTCATCGCGTACGTCTTGGCGACACCGTTGACCACGACGCACTTGTCGCGCAGCTCGGGCACGATCGCCGGCAGCGAGGTGAACTTCGCGTCGCCGTAGACCAGGTGCTCGTAGATCTCGTCGGTCAGCACCCACAGGCCGTGCTCGACGGCCCAGCGGCCGATCGCCTCGGCCTCGGCCTCGGCGTACACGGCGCCGGTCGGGTTGGAGGGCGAGACGAAGAGGACCACCTTGGTCCTCTCCGTGCGGGCCGCCTCCAGCTGCTCCACGGAGACCCGGTAGCCGGTGGTCTCGTCGGCCACGACCTCCACCGGGACGCCGCCGGCCAGCCGGATCGACTCGGGGTAGGTGGTCCAGTACGGGGCCGGGACGATGACCTCGTCGCCCGGGTCGAGGACCGCGGCGAACGCCTCGTAGATGGCCTGCTTGCCGCCGTTGGTCACGAGGATCTGGGAGGCGTCGACCTCGTAGCCGGAGTCGCGCAGCGTCTTCTCCGCGATCGCGGCCTTGAGCTCGGGGAGCCCGCCCGCCGGGGTGTAGCGGTGGTACTTCGGGTTGCGGCAGGCCTCGACGGCTGCCTCGACGATGTAGCCGGGGGTCGGGAAGTCGGGCTCGCCGGCGCCGAAGCCGATCACCGGACGGCCGGCGGCCTTGAGGGCCTTGGCCTTGGCGTCGACGGCGAGGGTGGCGGACTCGGAGATCGCGCCGACGCGGGCGGAGACCCGGCGCTCGGACGGAGAAGTTGCAGCGCTCATGGCCTCCATGGTCCCAGACCGCCGGGCCCGGCGGCGCGAGGGTTTCGGGGAGCGGACAGGATCCCGAAGGCGTCCGGACGGCCCGCGAACGACATGCGGCGGGGGATGCCGCGAGCTAACTGTTCGACGCCGGGCCGCCGAACACGTACACTCACCTGTCGTTGGCCTTCACCGGCCGAATCGCTTCCCCTCCCGGAGCACCCGGGAAGATGCGGTAGGTTGGTGGAAACCACAAAGGGTCGTAGCTCAATTGGTAGAGCACTGGTCTCCAAAACCAGCGGTTGGGGGTTCAAGTCCCTCCGGCCCTGCTACACACTTCTTCGCCAGGAAGTGTGCGCATGTACGTACTTCAATGCACCGCCGTGCGGCTCCACCGGGCGCGGCACGGCCACGACCCGGAATCAGGTGAGAAGCGTGACGGACGCCGTGGGCTCCATCGACATGCCTGATGCCGAGGATGAAGTACCCGAGTCGAAGAAGAAGACCCGGAAGGGCGGCAAGCGCGGAAAGAAGGGCCCCCTGGGGCGCCTCGCGCTGTTCTACCGCCAGATCATCGCCGAGTTGCGCAAGGTCGTCTGGCCGACTCGTTCCCAGTTGACGACGTACACCACTGTGGTGATCGCATTCGTCGTCGTCATGATCGGCCTCGTGACCGTGATTGACTTCGGATTCCAGCGGGTCATCAAGTACGTCTTCGGCTGATCCCGCGGAGGGCGCCTCATGGGCGCCCCTTTCGCATGTTCCACCCATATGTAGCCAGGAAGAAGCAGCCACCGTGTCTGACCCGAACCTGAACGACGCCGTCGAGCCGACGGCGGGCGCCTTCGAGTCCGCCGAGGACGAGCTCGACATCGTCGAGGCGGCGGATGCCGAGGAGCCGGACCAGGCCGAAGCTGCCGACGCCGCCGCAGGGGAGCCTGCCGAGCAGGCCGCCCTGCACATCGAGGACGACGCCGCAGCCGACGCGGATTCCGACGACGACGAGAGCGATGCCGAGGAGGCCGCTCCGGTCGACCCCGTCGCAGCCCTGCGCGAGGAACTCCGCGGCCTGCCCGGCGAGTGGTACGTCATCCACACGTACGCCGGTTACGAGAAGCGCGTGAAGGCCAACCTGGAGCAGCGCGCCGTCTCGCTGAACGTCGAGGACTTCATCTACCAGGCCGAGGTGCCCGAGGAAGAGATCGTCCAGATCAAGAACGGCGAGCGCAAGAACGTCCGCCAGAACAAGCTCCCGGGCTACGTCCTGGTCCGCATGGACCTGACGAACGAGTCCTGGGGCGTCGTACGCAACACCCCCGGTGTCACCGGCTTCGTGGGCAACGCCTACGACCCGTACCCGCTGACCCTGGACGAGATCGTCAAGATGCTCGCCCCGGAGGCGGAGGAGAAGGCCGCCCGCGAGGCCGCGGAGGCCGAGGGCAAGCCGGCGCCGGCCCGCAAGGTCGAGGTGCAGGTGCTCGACTTCGAGGTGGGCGACTCGGTCACCGTCACCGACGGCCCGTTCGCCACGCTCCAGGCGACGATCAACGAGATCAACGCCGACTCGAAGAAGGTCAAGGGTCTCGTCGAGATCTTCGGCCGCGAGACCCCGGTCGAGCTCAGCTTCGACCAGATCCAGAAGAACTAAGCCGGATCATGGGCTAAAGATGCCCCCACCTGCGGGTTTCCCGAAGGTGGGGGCATCGCTCATGCGGCGTGGGCCGTCTGTGGGCCGTCATCCGTCCGACCGGCGGCCTCGTACATGTCATCAACGGCAAGCCGGGTGCGGCTCTCGCTGCTCGGCATCAGGTGCGTGTACGTCCGGAGAGTGAACCCCGGGTCGCCGTGCCCCAGGTACTGGCTCAGGGCCCTGATGTTCTCCCCGGCGTCCAGCAGCACGGAGGCGTAGAAGTGCCTCAGCGCGTGCATGCCGTCTTCACGGGAGGCCCTGGCCCGCTCGCCATGCAAGGGGACGGGGAGGACGCCAGCGGCCACGAGAGCGGGTTTCCAGGCGTGGGAGTTGAAGTCGTTCCGGCGGCACGCCCCACCATCGTGGCTGGTGAAGATCAGGCGTTTGGTCACCTTCGGTCCGTCCGGCTTGAGCCACGGGAGGGTGACGTTCGCCGAGGGGAAGACCGCCATGTGGGCCGTGAGCGCACGGCCGACGTACTGGGGGAGAGGTACGTCACGTACCTTGCCGCCCTTCGGCGGGGCGAAGACCCGGTGGCCGTCCACGAGCTTCACCTGAAACCCGACGTGCAGCCATCCTGTGGCGAACCCCACTTCGTCTGCCGGCAGGCCGAAGATCTCGCCCTGTCGAAGACCGCACCCGCCACCGACGTCGACCATCGCGCGGAAGCGCTCGGGGAGGGCCGACCGCACAGCGAAGACGCGCCCGGAGTCCCACGGCCGTACCCTGCCGGGCGCGGGCTTGGGCGCCTTGACCGATGCCGCACGGCAGGGGTTCCGCTGGATCACCCGGTCGTCCACGGCCGCGGTGAAGACGGCGGACACGTTCTTGAAGATCTCCCGCCGGTACGTGGCACCGGCCACGGTGTTTTCCAGCGCCCGCGTCCACTCCCGGATGTGCTCCGGCTGGAACGCCCCGAGGGGCCGCGAGCCAATGTGCGGGAAGGCGTGGAGCCGTAGCCGCATCTCGACGGCCGAGCGGGTCACAGGGTCGGTCGTCTGGGCGGCGATCCACCGTTCCGCGTACTGCTGGAAGGTGGTGCGGCTGGTCTTGGGGTCGATGTACTCGCCTCGGGACATGTCGGCCTCGATGTGGGTGAGCCACTGTTCGGCGAGGCGCTTCTGACGGTCAGGGAAGCTCTTGGACTTCTCGGTTCCGTCGGGGCCGATGTAGCGGGCGCGGTAGCGCATGCCGGTGCCGTGACGGTTGGTCTTGACCCGGCTCTCCTTGCCGTTGGCGTCGGTCTCGGTCTTGTACCAGCGGTCTTGGATGTGGCCAGCCATGTGGGGCTGTGTCCTTTCGGTTCGTGGTGCGTGCCCTTGTCAGGGAGGGAGGCAAGGGGGGTGCCGCGGAAATGGCTGTGGAGGGGGTTTCGGAGTGGTTGAGGGATGCGCCTCCCTGCCTCCCTGGATGAGGGTTTGTGCTGGTCACCGGCAGGGAGGCACCCCAGGGAGGCGGTTAGGGAGTTCTCCCTGACTCCCTGGGGCGACGGGGGCCGCCTCCCTGGGCGTTTCGCCTCGGTAGGCGGGTCTTGGCGTGGGGGTCCAGACCCCCTTTACCGGCCTTACCTCGCAGGTCAGAGGCCGCTACCTCCCCCTCTACCGGGGTAAAGGGCCCCCTCTACCGGCGGGCGCCGGGTGGGGCCGCTGTCGGCGGCCGGTTCGGGCGGTGGATCAGGCCCGGGGTAGAGGGGGAGGGCTTTACCGCGCGGTGCCGCGCGCGAGTCGGGTTCGTGCCGCGCGGTGCGCGGTTCATGCCGCGTCGTGGGCGGTCTGCTGATCGATCCAGTCGCGGACGGCGGCGGGGTCGTAGCGGACGTGGCGGCCGACGCGGAAGCCGGGCGGGCCGATGCGGTGCTTGCGCCAGCGGTAGACGGTTTCGATCGGAACGGCGAGCAGTACGGCGATGTCTTCGGGGGTGAGGTAGCGGTCCGGGAGTCCGGCGCGGAGGATCGATCGGGGGTCGGTCAACTTGGGTGGGGGCGTGTTCATGCCGCCAGTCCTTCCATCTCGTACTGCTCGGATCGGGTCGGTTGATCGAGGGCAGGTGCGGGGTCGGTGTTCACGGGCGGCGGGTCGGTGTTCACGCGGCGGCTCCGGATGTTCACGGCGACCGGGTCGGTGTTCACCGGGCCGATGGGGTGTTCACGCGGCGGCCCTTCCACAGCCGGACGGTGCGGGGTGACCGCGTGGGTGTCCGCGCGGGAACGGTGTACGCGCAGGTCACCCCCCAACTGTTCAAGCGATCGGGTGACCGCACGGGTGGCCGTGTGGTGGGCGTGGGCAAGTCGGGCTAACAGGCGCCCGACCGGCCGGGGCGGACGGAGTGAGGGCCTGGCCGGTGCACGGGGTGAACATGCCACCGGGGTCGGTGAACGCGAGGTGGAAACCGTGAACGTCCGCCTCGCCCACCGGGGGCGTTCACGGTTTCCACCCGTTGGAAGGGCACGGCTACCACTCCGCCCGCAGGGTGCGTGTCCACGTGCCGCCCGGTCCGGGCGGCGGGGTCGCCCCGAGAACGTGCCCGCCACCGTCCAGCCGGACCAGGAGCGGGGACGGCTGGTGGGTGTCGGCGCGCATGAGGTCGAAGCAGAACCGGCGACGGCGGCGGTCCGGCAGCGCCTGCCGGCAGAGCCAGTCACGGCCCGGCGTGACGGCCGTGACGCCCGGCTGCGACGACCCGGGGGCGTCGGGGCTGACCTGCGTGACTCCCCGCGTCACAGGGGTGGTGAACTCGTCCGTCATGGCCCGGCCGAGTCGCACGAGGGTTTCGAGGGGGACCAGGGCGGCACCCTGCCTGATCGCCCGGGAAACCAGCAACGGCGCCCGCCGCGCGGTGAGCGCGTCCGTCTGATGGTGGCGGTGGGCGGGCGACAGGTACAGGGCCACGGCCGCTTCCCCCACCGTCAGCGGCCGGGAGCGGGCCCCGGCGTACCAGAACGACAGGGCCAGCCGGTAGGCGAACCTCCGGCAGTCCACGACCTCGTGGAACTCGTCCGAGGGCAGGCCCTCGAAGGTCTCGCGGACCTCCGCGATCCTGGCCCGACCGAGTTCGGTGACGGCGGCCTGCAAGGCCGCATACAGGGTGTCGGTGCTCGGGACCGGCACGGCGAGTTCGTCAGCCGCGGCCTCGAAGAGCGCGGCGGCCACCTCGTTCACGTCCAGTTCCAGGCCCGCCACGGGGACGGTGGGGAACTCCTCACCGTCCCGGCGCCGCTCCCGCCGCACCAAAGGCACGGCGGGAGCGGCCGGGACCGCCACGCGGGCATACAGCGCGCCGATCGGGCCCAAAGAATTCATCGGACGCCCGCCCCGGCCATGGCGGCACGGTGGACCATGCAGTGCTGGCTGTACGAGGCGCCGGGGTCCCAGTCAACGATGATCTCGACCAGGCCGGTCCCGCCGCACGCGCACTCGCCGTCGACCTGCGCGGCCGTGTTCCGGGCGATCGCAGTCTTGCTCATGCCGTCGAAGCACTTGCTCGTAGCCGTCGCCTGCTCAGCGATCCGAAGACGCCGACCGTCGGGGAAACGCTCCTCGTGCCGGGCCTGCACATCCGACGTGACCAGGCCGCCCACGGCCAGCATGAAATGCCCGTTGTACAGCTCCGCACGACGGCGCAACTCCTCAGCGCCGAGCCGCGAAGCACCCTGCACGATCCACTCACGGACCTGGTCCTTCGTGCCGTAACGGCGACGCGTCGGCATGTCCGACGCGTACAGCGCCACCGTCCGCTCACTGCCCGTCATGTCGGGGACCGAAGGAACGACCCCGGTCGTGACCTGTTCGGCACGCCGTTCCGCGACGATTCCAGGCATCATGGTTGTACCCCTTTCGGGTCGGGGAGCGGCGGCTTGACTTGGCGGTTTGGGCGCCGCTCCCTGCGTGTACCAAGCCCGTTTTAGGCATGGCGGTGCCCCTGGGCAGGGGCGTAGGATTTCCTGCATCACTTCTCATGAGAAGTGATGCACTGAAGGTAGACGGACTTCACGCCGCCCGTCAACGGCTTCTCATGAGAAGTGCCGTTAAGCTGTTCCCATGCCAAGCCACAGCCGCGCCGCCACCGCACCGCGCATTCACGAGATCGCATCTGACCTGCGGGCTCGCATCGATGCAGGCGAGTTCCCGCCGGGCAGCAAGCTGCCGAGTACCCGGGAGCTTGCCGAGCAGTACGTCATCAGTGCACAAGCCATCGCCCGAGTGGTCGCCCTGCTCAAGGGGGATGGGTTGGTCGAGGGTCGCCAGGGTGCCGGGGTATTCGTTCGCACGTGGCGCCCCCTGGTCTACCGGCCTCAGAGCGAGTTTCGCCGGAAGCCTCCGACCGTCGACATCTTCACGAACCTCCTGGAATCGGAGGGACGGGACGGGAGTCAAACGATCGAGGTGGAGACGTGCCTACCCAGTGAACCCATCCGTAGGCGGCTCCAGCTTGCGGAAGGGGAACTCGTGGCCGTGCGTCGAAGGACGAGTTACGTCGACGGTCAAGAGCCCTTTGCCACCGACGATTCTTACGTTGCCCTGGACCTCGTCGAAGGGTCCGAGTGGATGACTGAGGGAAGCGTGGAACGCGGAACCAACCAGGTGCTTGCAGAGCTGGGCTTCAGGCTGGTGGAAGCACTGGATGAGATCTACGTCAGGATGCCGAAGCCCGAAGAGGCGGAACGCCTCAACCTCCGTGCCGGCACTCCGATTGCCGAACTGATCACCACCGGTCATGACCGCAACGGCCGCCCTGTTCAGGTGACCTCTTGCATTCTGCCAGGAGACCGCCACGTCGTGGTGTACGAGCGAACCGCACCAGAGGAGGGGGGCGAATGATCGTCCTGCCCGCGAAGCCGGAGGATGTGCCCCGACTGGTTCGTTTCCGGGTAGATACAGCGGCCTGGCTCACGTCACTGGGCACCGATCAGTGGTCCACCCCGTTCCCGGCAGAACACGTTGCGGCGAGCGTGAACGCCGGAGAAGTCTTTCTCGTCAAGGAACGCGAAGAGGGCGAAGCGGTAGCGACCGTAACGCTTGATCACAACATCGACCCTGAGATTTGGGACCTCTGGACGCCGGAAGAGCGGGAAGAGCCCGCCCTGTACGTTCACAAGCTCACCGTCGATCGCCGCTACGGGGGGCGCGGACTGGGTGGCCGACTTCTTGACTGGGCAGGGGACCGTGCTGCCCGACAGGGGGCGCGGTGGCTGCGGCTCGATGCTTGGACATCGAATGTCAGGCTGCACCGGTACTACCTCCAGCAGGGCTTCAGGCACGTGCGAACCACTGCCGATCCTGACGAGGTGTCCGGCTGGCTCGCTCAGCGGCCCGCGCGCCTTGCGGAGCACGGCTTTGATGACCGCACGGCCCCCGTGCTGCGGTCGCTGCCACGCTGAGAGCGTCGGGCTCGTATTGCTCTGAGTCGTGACTCATCAAGGCTCAGCAGCATTGTCCGCGACGAGACCCGTCCTGGCCCCGGGCCTCCTGGTGTCGCGGGGCGCGATGCTGCGACTTGGTTCTAGCGAAAGGTGTCGTCCCTCCGGGAATGCCAGGGGAGGGCCGAACGGTCGGCGTTCTCCGAGGCCCTGCTAGGCGCTAGTTCCCTGGTCAGGGCGCTGCTGGCTGCTAGCGGCCCTGCTAGACCTAGCAACCGCTGCTGCTAGGTCTAGCAGGGGCGCTCAGAGGCGCGTTCATCAGGGAAGGGCAAGGCGGACCGCCTACGGCGGGCGACCTCCGGGCGCCTCGACGGGCGAGAGCTCCCGTCGTACGGCGACTGCGGTACGACCTTCCAAGGGGGTACCTGGCGCAAGGGGTGGGGAAGCGACCGTAGCCCCGTGCGGCGGCACCTGTCCGAGGCGCGCGTTTCTGCGTCACCGCGTCATCTGCGTCACTTATAGGGTCTGAGCTGCGGTTTTGTGGTGACGCAGAGGTGTCGGAGTGCGTCATTGGTGACGCAGGCGTACGTCATCGGTGACGCGCGTGGTGACGCAGGTGACGCAGGATGACGCAGACGAAACCGCTCTGCGTCACCGCTGTTTCAGCAGGTCAGAGGCCGTTTCGGGCCGTCTGGTGACGCGGTGACGCAGACTTTCCTTACTTAGGAAAAAAGAAGAGGGTTTCTGTAGTAGTCCGGTGAGCCTCAACACGTGAACGCCGAACAACAAGAGGAGCACGCTGCGCCCGGGGGGGTGCCCCTATCTGTTTCGTCAACCCTGACGGGTCTGATTCATAGGGGTTCGCGCTGGTTTCCGGGAACGTCCCGCGAAGCGGGATGT